>JBDSNC010000105.1:0-46971 GCA_039915545.1 Luteolibacter sp. | reverse complement strand
TTTTTCGGGACTGACAGGGCTTCACGTGGCTAACGGATGGATCGGTGATCGGGACGGCCCACTTGCGTGGGAAGGGAATAAATTGGATTCAAGACCTGCCCGGGTTTCGTTCCGCCCTATCCTAAGGCGGGGGAAACGATCCGGGTATCGGCATTTCTGCCCATAAGAAAAGCGGCGGTGCCCGGTGGTTTTCCTTTTCCGCTGAGGTTGAGAAAATTATTTAGTATCCCGGCGGAAGGTCTGGAAATCCAGCATCGGCCAACCGCCTGTGGCAGGAAGGACAAAACATCAGTTTTTGCGGCGGCGGCTCAGCAGCCCGGCACCGATGAGCAGTCCGGCGAGGGCGGAGGTCGGCTCGGGGACTGCGGACCACGTGAGGGTCGTGCCGCTGACGGAGAAGCCATAACCCGAATTCAATGCGTTCTGGTTGTAGGCGACGCCGGACGTGTTCACCACTTGAAGCAGGCTGTTGGTGAAGCCCAAGCCTGAAAGACTCCCGCCACCGCCGAAAATATCAGTCCACGTCTGGGTTTGTTGCCAAAAACTCTCTGCCGTCACACTCGATCCAAGGACTACCCGGAAGATCGCGGTTGGATCTACCGTCAGCGTTCCGGTCACGTCCACCGCATCGTAATCCACACCACGGGTACCGGCGGCCGTGGCCTTGTTTGCGTTGATGTCCCATTCAAAGATCGAACCCGAGCCATAAGTGAGGCTGGTTGTCGCGGCACCGGTTGCGTCGAAAATCTGCTTACCGACTTTGTCAACGTTGGCAATCGCACCACCAGCCGACTGGATGGCTCCTGAATTGATGGTGGTGGTGCCGCCGACGGTGCCGGCTCCTTGCAAACGGGTGCCTGCGCCGCTCACCGAGACATTGCCGGTGGCGGCGGTTTGATCGCCGTTGATGACAAGGGTTCCCGCGCTGACTGAAGTTGCACCGGTGTAGGTGTTGGTGTCGGAGAGGGTCAAGGTGCCGGTGCCGAGCTTGGTGAGACCGAGAACATTACCGCCCCCATTCGTATTGGCGATCGCGGAACCGTAGGCGAAATTACCGCCTGCAGCATTCGTGGTGTCCAAGCCCAGCTTGGAACCGTTCTTGAATCCGACGCTGGCGGTGCTCGCTCCAAGCATGGTGCCGACGTCGGCCGGGTCGAACTCGCCGGAGCCTCCTACGTTCAGTGCAGCAGTCCCACCGCTTTCAACGACCAGCTTGGCGGCGTTTACGCCGGACACATTGCTAGTGGCGGAGTTGTAGAACGACGCGACCTTGGCAAACTGCAGGGTGCCGGCGGTTACAGTGGTGTTGCCGGTGTAGGTGTTCGCCCCGCTCAAGGTGAGTGTGCCCGACCCCGACTTGGAGAGGGCGCCGCTAGTGCCGGACAGGATACCTGCGTAAGTAGTGCTGGCGGCATTACCTACAGTTAGAGCATTGCCTTGAAGATTCACGTTGCCGCCGCTGGCGCCGCCGCCAGCCAACGAACCGATCGTTTCGCTCGCATTGAGTAAGAGGGCGACCCCTAAAGTGTTAGCAAGGCTCACCGCCCCGGTATCAGCGATCGCTGCGCCACCTGAAAGCGCCAACGTGCCGCCACTGACGGTGGTGGTGCCGGTGTAAGTGTTGGCACCGGTGAGCGTGAGTGTTCCCGCACTGCTCTTGGTCAGGCCGCCGATGCTGTTGGCTGCGATATCGCCGGCACCCAGTGTGTAGGTTGAGACCGTCGCCGCTGTGGACGAGCCGCCGCCGGCAAGCGTGAAGGTGAGGATGTCACCGGCGACATAGTTCTTCCCCGGACCGGTAAGCTGGATTCCTGTCACGACGCCGCCACTTACCATGGTGACGGCGGTAATGCCGCTGCCGCTGCCGCCGCTCACCGTTACAATCGGAGCACCGATGTAGCCGGCACCGCCAGCGGTGATCGGAGATGTGCCGGTCAGCCCTCCCGCGGATCCGTAAACGCCGTTGCCGGTCGTAGCCAGCAGATTGGCCGAAATGGTCGAGTTCGCGAGTCCGTTCGTGTCCACCGTCACACCGCCGTTGTAGACATTGACGGTGAAGGGACTCGTAGCCCCAGATGTCGCACCGAGGAGTGTCAGGCCGGTCGCGCCGGCTTTGATCGTGCCGCCGTTCAAGTTCACTGTGGAACTGCCGGTCGAGTTTCCATTGGTGATGGAACCCGCATTCATTTGAATGGTGCCGGAGTTCAGGTTGAGGACACCCGATGCGGTGGTGGACTGACCCAACACGATGCCGTTATTGGCAGTGCCTCCCGCGCCATAGCTGGCAACTAACAAGCCATTTCCACCCGCCATGGTGCCAACATTGAGGATGCCGACGCTTGAGCTGTTGTTGCCGATGAGGATGGAGTAACCGTTGGATCCGTTCATGGTGCCGCCCGTCAGAGTGACGAGTCCCGTGGCGCCCCCGACGCCGATGGCGAGGTAGCGACTGAGGGTGACGGTGCCGCCCGACTGATTGAAGACACCGATACCACTGGAGTTCGAGTCACCCACTCGCATGCCATTGCCGGCGCTTGTGCCAAGTGAACCGCCCGATACGGACAAGGAACCGTATCCGCCGGCGCCCACTTCGACATAAGTTGAGTTAGACGTATTCGTAAAGTTGACCGTGCCGGAGGAAATATTGAGTGCGCCCGCACTGGTGGAACTGCCGCCGATGTTGATGAGCTTGAAGGAGGAGGTTCCGCTACTGGAGTGGTTGACGACGGCGTTGTTGCCCGCTGCCGTGCCGATCGACAGGTTGCCTGTGGTGCCGGAATTGATGCTGCCGGTACCGGAAATGTTCAGCGTGCCATAGGCGACGTTGGTGTTACCCGTGTAGTTATTCGCTCCGGTGAAAACGTAGGTGCCATTGTTCAGCCCCACAGTACCCAGCGTCAGTGAACGGGCACCGCCGGTTTCCCCGATGGCACCATTGAAGGTGTTCGCGAAACCTGCGCCGTTGCGGCCGCCGATGGTGGCATTCTCCGAAAGGGTCACCGTCCCGTTGAGGGTAACATTCTTACCTGAGTCACCCACGCGCAGGGCCGCTTCGAAGTTGGTTTCGCCATAACCCGTGCCCGCGAGGGTGAAGTTCTGGGCGTAGGTTCCTCCGTTCCAAATGCCGATCTGACCACCTGACCCGACGGTAACGGAAGTGATATTTCCAATGCTAGTGTTTGATCCAAAGCTCAAACGACCACCATTGATGGTCACGGCGCCGCTTAGGCCGGTAAGACTTCCGCTGAGATTCAACTGGTTACCGCCGGTCATCGTGAATCCCTGAGTGCCCGCGATGGCGGTGCTGATGGTCTGCCCTGCGAAGGAATTAGCAGTGCCGGTGCTGCCGACAGCAATAGTCGGAGTGCCGGTGCCCGCGAGTGTCAGGGTGCTGCTGCCGCTAATGGTCCAGCCGTTGTCGCCTGTGGCACCGGTATCGTCTAATTTCAGAGAACTGATTGCACGATTCGAGTCCAGCGTCACGGTGCGTGTTGCCGTAATGTCGAGGGTGCTGAAGTCAGCGACGGCGTTTGCGCTAGTAGCAACAGCACCGTCGGCGACAGTGCCGCCGGTCCATTTTGTCGTGTCACTCCAGTTGGCGGTGCCTGTGTTATTAAAATTCCAATTGCCGTCAGCTGCATGAGTAAGTGGTGCGGACAGCGCGCAGAAAACAGGAGCGAAGCACGCGAGGAAGCGGGTGGATTTCATGGGGCACTGATGGCGGAACAACGAGTCGGTTAGTGAAGCTGGGTCGAGAAACCGGGATCAGGGCGTTTCGGTCACGACGAGGCGGATGAAGTCGCCGGGATCGCTGGCGGTGTCGCCATCGGTGCGGAAGCTGTGCCACGTCCAGGCGGGATCGAGGCCGCTGAGCTGGGCTCCCAGCGCGGCTTGGACGGCGTCGGCGTCGGGGGCGGCGAGTTCGGTGACGACGACTGAGTTCCAGGTGCCGAGCTGATCGCTGGCCTCGACGGTGTAGCCGACCTGATCCTTGTCGGCCTGTTGCTTGGAGCCGCTGGCGGCGAAGGTGGCCGCGGCGCGGACGGCCACGGTGTAGGTCAGCACGTTCACGCCACCGATCGTTTGGACGAGCGGATAGGCGCGCGCGCCGGAGGAACCGCTCTGTGGGTTAGAGGCGGTGGCGAATTCGAGCAGGTTTTTCACGCCGTCCTTGTCGTCGTCGCCGCCCTTGCCGCCGGTGACGCTGTTGGCGGTGGCCCAGGCGGTGAAGGGATCGGCGGAGCCGACCACCACCTTGATGGTCCCGTCCGTGGCGAAGGCGGTGGTGTCCCAAGTCAGGCCCGCTCCAAGGGCGGCAGCGGTGAAGTCGAAGACCGGAGTGCCGGCGATGGCGGCATCGGCAAGGTCGAAGACGGTGTTCACGGCCGGCGAGTAGCCGCCGAGCAGGGTGACTTTGATCGTGCCGTTGACGGTGAGGGTGCCGCTGGCGGTGATCTTGTCGTTGCTGGCGGCGCTGGCGATTTCCGCGGCGTAGGAGGAGCCGCTCTGGAGGTTGACGGTGGAGCCGAAGCTAAGATTGCCAACGCCGGCACCGGGAGCGACGCTGCCGCCGGACTGAACGATGGCCGCACCGGCGAGGCTGCCGGTGCCGCCGAGGCTGGCGGTGCTGCCGACGGTGACTGCTCCGATGCCGGTCGATCCGTTGACAAGCAGCGTGCCGCCGCTGACCGTCGTCAGACCGGTGTAGGTGTTATTACCCGTGATCGTCAACGTGCCCGTGCCGTTTTTGGTCAGGCCGCCCGCGGTGTTGGCTGCGATATCGCCGGCACCCAAAGTGTAAGTTGAGACCGTCGCCGCGGTGGATGGGCCGCCGCCGGCAAGCGTGAGGGAGAGGATGTCGCCGGCCACATAACCATTGCCCGGATTGGTGAGTTGGATTCCTGTCACGACGCCGCCACTGACCATGGCGACGGCGGTAATGCCGCTGCCGCTGCCGCCGCTCACCGTTACAATCGGAGCGCCGATGTATCCGGCACCGCCAGCGGTGATCGGAGATGTGCCGGTCAGCACTCCCGCGGATCCGTAAACGCCGTTGCCGGTCGTAGCCAGCAGATTGGCCGTAATGGTCGAGTTCGCGAGTCCGTTCGTGTCCACCGTCACACCGCCGTTGTAGACATTGACGGTGAAGGGAGTCGTAGCCCCAGATGTCGCCCCAAGGAGTGTCAGGCCGGTCGCGCCGGCTTTGATCGTGCCGCCGTTCAGGTTCACCGTGGAACCGCCGGTCGAGTTTCCATTGGTGATGGAACCCGCATTCATTTGAATGGTGCCGGAGTTCAGGTTGAGGAGGCCCGAGGCGGTAGCGGCTTGACCCAACACAATGCCGTTATTGGTAGTGCCCCCCGCGCCATAATTGGCGACAAGCGTGGCGTTCCCGCCCGCCATGGTGCCCACATTGAGGATGGCGGCGCTGGCACCGTTGTTGCCGATGAGGATGGAGTAGCCGGTGGCGCCGTTAAAGGTGCCGCCTGTCAGGTTAACTTGGCCTGTGGAACCCGAGAGACCGAGAGCCAGGTAGCGAGACAGCGTAACAGTTCCTCCCGACTGATTGAAAACACCAATGGTGGGGGCGGCACCGTCACCCACTCGCATTCCGCTGGAGCCGTTGACGGCAAGAGAACCGCCTGATAGGGACAAGGAGCCGTATCCGCCTTGTCCCACTTCGACATAATTACCGCCGGGATTGGTGTTGATGATACCGGCTGAAATATTCATCGCACCGGAAGCAGTGGCATTGCCACCAAGATTGATGTTCAAGAAGGAGGAGGTTCCGCTGCTGGAGTAATTGACGACGGCGTTGTTGCCCGCCGCCTGACCGATCAAGAGACTGCCTGTGGTGCCGGAATTGATGCTGCCCGCACCGGAGATGGCCACGATGCCCCTGGTGACGGTGGTCGCGCCGGTGTAGGTGTTGGCGCCAGTGAGTGTCAGTATGCCTGTGCCGAGTTTGGTGAGGCCGAGTCTATCGATGGTCGCACCCGCGACATGGTTGGTGATGGTGGAAGCGTAGGTGAAGTTTCCGCCGGCGTTGGTGGTATCGAGGCCAAGGTTTGACCCGCTCTTAAAACCTTGGGTGGCCGGGGTGCCGGAAACTACATTCGAGAGCCCTTTGAGTGTATCGATGTCCGCCGAGGTGAATTCACCCGTGCCGCCGACATTAAATGCGGCGGTCGCACCGGAGGCGACGGTCAGGTTGGCCGCCGTCCACGAGGCGGTCTGATTGTTGTAGAGCGAGGTCTCCTTGGCGAATTGCCCCACTCCGGAGGAGACGGTGGTGGTGCCTGTATAGGTGTTGGTGCCCGTAAGATTCGTGGTAAGTCCGGTGGCGCTTGTGAGGTCAGGCCTCCCGCGCCGGAGATGACGCCGGAGAGAGTGAAGTTCGCGCTACTACCTGATGTAGCGGCATTATCGATGGTGGCCACATCGTTGACGGTGATTAAGCCGCTGTTCGTAGTGCTCTGGCTAGCGGCGGTGCCGGCTTCCTGACGCAGGATCGCGCCAACCGCGAGCACGGTGTTCTGACCGAACACACTGCCAACGCCGGAGTTTTTCGAGACATTGAGGGACGCACCAGTGGCGACATTCACGGTCACGGAGTTGTTCACGGTAGTGTTGCGACTACCGGAGCCGGCGAGGGAAAGGACACCGCTGTTGACGTTGAAGGTGCCGTTCTGAATTTTCGCGCCGCCCTGAATCTTGACCGTGCCCGCGCCCGTCAGGTTCACGGTGTTGCTGTTGAGTTCAACGAGCTGATTGGCGGTGCCTGCCGTGAGGAGGAAGGTTTTTCCGCTGGCCATGTTCCAGATGGTAGGTGTGCCGGAGGGGCCGCTGCCGGATGCCAAGGTCAGGAAACCCGTGCCGGATAAGGCGACACCGTTGTAGGTGATGGCCTGCGCATAGGAGGTGGATCCCGCCGCGTCAGCACCGATGTTGCCGGTGCCGGCAACGCCGGTGCCGAGCGTGAGGCCGGCGGTGGTTACACCGGTGATGGTCAGCGTGGTGGGGGTGAGAGCGGCGTTCGAGAGGATGTTGCCAGCCGTGACGCCGGAGGCGCCGAGCGTCAGGGCGTTGTTCCCCGTGGCGCTGCTGAATACGGCGTCGTCACCGTTGGTGAACGTTGTGAGCGCGCCGGTCCAATTGGCGGTGGTGGTGTCCCATGTCGTATTGGTGGTTTTGTCCCAGGTTTCGGTGGCGGCGTGTGCAGACAGCGCGACGAAAAATGGAGCGAGGCAGGCGAGGAAGCGGGTAGATTTCATGCGAAGGAGTATTTTGAAAATAAACGATGGAATTGCCCGTGTGGGTCACTCAACTTTCTGAACTCTCGACCTCTCTACAAATCGCCCGCTTCGATCAAGACAGCGTTTGGGACTTACTGGACTATCATTAGACCATCTTTCTCTATCTGCCGTTGGCTGCAATCCTGCTGACTGGCGGGAAGAATATTCGGTTGATGATTGAGGAGCTTTGATTTTCAAATTGTTAAAGAGTTTGCTGCCATGTGCTCGTCGTGGTTCGGCATCGTATCCGCGACTGATTTTTGGAACGCTTTGTGACAAAAAAGTCACCCACCTCCCCCCTGTACTGGCACGACTTCGCCCTGGTCTTCCAATCAACAATCATCAATCAACAATCATCAATCCAATGGTGGGAACTTGCCCCCCTTTCACTTGCGGCCCTTGGGGCTATCCACTTTGACCGGCCCGAGGGTGTTGCCGTGGACCAGCTTGTAATTCGCCGTGTAATCCCGTTCGCCGTGACGCCCCAAGGTCTGGTCCTCGATCCACCGGGTGATGTTGCGGATGAGATCGCTGTCATCACGCCGCAGGCTCGCGAGATGTTTGCCAGGCCATAACCAAGCAGACGAACGCGCGTCTTCGATCACGCCCACGGAAACATCGTCCGGCATGGTCATTTGATGACGGCACAGAAATCCCAGCACACCGGCGGCGTAGTGATCCTCGAACAGGATGATCGCAGTGGGGGGCGTGAGTCGGAAGAGCGATTCGAGCAGATTTCCCAGCCCCTCCGGAGTCTCCTCCCAATCGGGCAGATGATAATCGCCGACCTGGATCCCACCCTCGCGCAGCACATTCTGATAGTCCACGAACGATGGTGACAACACCGGTTGGCGATGGATTCTGGGGGTGATGAATACAATCCGCCGATGACCAAGCACCAGCAGCTCACGTGCGAGTTCGAGCAGAGCCTGCCTGATCTGGGTGCCTCCTGTGGCTATCCTTTTGAGGTCGAGCTGCGGACCTCCGCACGCCAGAACCGGTTCGCGGCGATGCCCGTCGAGCCATTCCACCACCACCCGGGGCGCGCCAATGACAATCCATGCATCGGCGTTCGCGGAATCCATGAGCTTTGCCAACCGTCCCAATCTGGGTGCCTCATTGGATAGTGCCAGATGCACCACGAATGGCGTGTGCCCCAACTCCACGATGCAGCGCGTGATGATCTGGCGGTCGATGAGCCAGGACTCCATCTCGTCCTCCCGCGCCATGGGCACAAGGAAACCGATGCGCCACGGGCGAGTCTTCGCCCGGGCCATGGCAGACGCATTTGTAACAATGATGCGTCTCCCGGAGCTCCCGGCCCGCTCCAGGCAGCCTTCGGCTTCCAATCGGCGCAGTGCTTTCCCCAGGGTCATGCGTGCCACTTTCACTTCCGACGCCAGGTTCCGCTCACTCGGCAGACGTGCCCCCCATCGGCCGTCGCCGATCCCTTCGAGCAACCATTGGTAAACCCTGTCGACGATGGGAAGTGCTAGATCCATAACAAATTAAATGCTGGCATTCAAACGGCGACATTGGGACGGTGAAAGATCACCTCAAAAGGTTTGTCTGAAAAACCGGAGAGTATGAATGTGCCGGCCTTGCCGTGGTGGCGAAGGCCGGCACATTCACTTTTCTCGGTCGCGCCCCGTCTTCCCCCCGGAGGCCTGGTCGTCGACTGGAAATTTTCGTAGCAAAGCGGTATTTTGATAGTTCCTCGGCGCGACCTGCATCCGCCCCGCCACCTAACAAAACTCCTGTTGACGCGGAAGAACCGGATCACTCCCGCCATTGCCGCCCACGGAAGGAAACGATCCTTCCATCACAAGGTCACGCTCTTGGGTGGCTTGGTGCTGTTGTCATAGGCCTTCTTGAAACCGGCGTTCTTCAGATCCTTCTTGTCCATGAGCCGGGCCGAGCCATCAAACATGAAAGCGCCTGCCTTGCCACCCGATTCCCGCAGGCCCACGCAGTCTCCGTTGCCCTCATTGATGCGGAAGATTTCACTTCCTGCAGAAGTTGAGGAGTCGATCAACAGCGGGTAGGACTCCGGCCGGGCCACCGAGGCCAGAGAGATCGACATCACATTCCCGCTGCGGTCCTGGCTGTCCTTGATACTCTCCTGGGTCCATTTGGTCTGCGTGCCATCCGGATAGATTACGGTCTGGAAGTTCACGGCACGGCAGTTCCAATGTGGCAGAGCGGGAGGAAGCTTCTCGAAGTCCCAATGCATGAGCTCCACCAACGGCTCCGAATAGGGTTTTGCGGCTTTCAAATCCAGTGCATTCGAAAGAATGAAATAGGCGCAGAATTCGTAATTTCCGGCGCCGCCCGCGAAATACGAGCATCGGCCGTTTTTTTCGCTGGCGACCCCTAGCAGCATGGCACCGGACTGCCGGAGGTCCGACAGATGCTTGGAGGCTTGGGCCTTTTCCTTGACCTTGCGGGTAACGGTCATGACGACCGCGGCGAGGGCGATGATGATCGTGATGACCACCAACAGCTCCACCAGGGTGAATCCACGTCCTGCGGACCGGTTCCGGGATTGTAAATGAATTTTCATAGGTGTTCTTTATTTGGGGTGTGAAACGGATCAGGAACCGCTGACCAAGGTCTTGAGGCGGGAGAATTGCTTGGCAGCGCCGCCCGTCGGGATGGTAACCGTCACGGTGTCGGTCGCGCCGTTGTCAGTGATCACAACGCCGGGGCTCGAGAGCGCGGTGGTGTCCTTGATCTGGAAGACCTGCGGCCAAGTGGCCAAAGTGGTGCCTGACTCCACCGTCAGGGTGATGTCCGCCGTCTTGGAGGAATCGACACGGATGAAAGTGAAAATCAGGTTGTTGCCTGACGTTTGACCGGTGATTCCGGTGCTGCTGGCGACCTTGGGATTGGTGCCGAGCACGTATTCGGTGGCGTCGGAAATTCCGTCCTTATCGAAGTCCGCATTGGCACTACCGCTGAGGCCGAGCCCGGAGGCCCATGTGGCGAAGGTTGCTGTCGCCGGGCCTGTCGTGACCGTTAGCGTACCGGTGCCGGAGAAGTGCGCGGTGTCGATGGTGACACCGGCACCGGCGGCCCCATAGACGCCGATCGGCATGGTGACGCCGTTGATGATGAGCGAGGTAACGGTGTCGGTGCCGGAGTAGTTCAGATCCAGTTTGGCACTGGAGGCGATAGAAACCGATGATGTATCATCCAAGTTCGGACCAGCGACCGATAGAGTGCCGCCGGTGACAGTGGTGTTGCCGGTGTAGGTGTTGGCTCCGGTGGTAGTGAGCGTACCGCCGCCCACCTTGGTGAGACCGCCGGCACCGGTGATCGGCAGGTTCAAGGCGGTGGTGGATCCGTTGGTGTCAACGATGCCGCCGCCGGTTCCGAGTTGGAAGCTGGTGGTGGCACCCGCAGTGGTGAAGAGGTCGGCGACGTTTGCAGAGAGCTTGAGGGTTCCGCCGCTGGAGAGGACAATATCCGAGGATGTTCCGGTGGCCGGCGTTGCATTGGCATTGTGGAACTTTGCTCCGGTGGTCATGACACCGCCATCGATGGTGAGCTTGGTCAATACGTTGGAAGAGCCGCTGCTGCTCAGCAGGAAATTAGTGGCGGAGGTGTAGGTGAACTGGCCTCCACTGGCCACGGTCAGGGAGGCGGCGATGCCTCCTTGGGATGCCACAGTGGCGGCACCGTTCTGGGTCCAGGCACCGCCGACGTTGAGATCGCCGCCCCGACCGGCAAACAAGGTACCGGCATTGGTGACGGTGCCGTTCGCGGTGAGGGCTTGGTGCTGGAATCCTCCCGCAGCGCCGTTGTTGCCGAGTTGGACGGTCTTGCCGGAGGCGATGGCGATCGTGGAGCCGCTGTTGAAGGTGACGGCGGTGGCGGTGGTGTTGAAAGTGGGGCCACCGCGGAGGATCCACGAGCCGTTGGCGGCGCTTTGATCACCGGAAACCGTGACCTCGCCTGTATTGATCGTCGTACCGCCGGTGTAGGTGTTCGCTTGGCTGATGGCCAGGGTGCCCGTGCCGAGCTTGCTAAGGCCGATCACATTGCCGTTGGGGTTGCCAATCGCGAGGCCGAGGGCGTAAGTGCCGCCCGCATTCGTGGTGTCGATTCCCAGACTGGATCCCGTCTTGAAACCGACAGTGCCATTGCTGGCCGCAAGCAGGGTGGTGATATTCGCCTCGGTGAAGTCGATGCCTCCGCCCAAACTGAATCCGGCGGTGGCGCCGCTGGCGACTGTCAGGTTCGCGGAGGTGGTGGCATCGATGGTGTTGTTGTAAAACGAAGCGGCTTGGAGGAAGTCCAGCGTGCCGCCGCTGACCGTGGTGATGTCGATGTAGGTGTTCGCGCCACTGAGAGTCAAAGTGCCAGTCCCCTGCTTGGTCAGGGAACCCGCCCCGCTGATCCCTTGTGTGATCTCTGTCGAAAACCCGTTGGTATCGAGAATACCTCCGCCGGTCCCGGACTGGATCTTGATTTGGCTGGAGGAGCCGGAAATGGTTGCCAGAGCCGCGATATTGGCGGTCAATTTGAGCGTCCCGCCGTTGGAAAGCACCAGGTTTGCAGAACCGGTGCTGGTGCCGCCGCTGTTGTTAAATGCTTTTCCGGTTTCGAATTTGCCACCTGCGATGTTCAGTGTCCCGGAAGCCGTGCCGGTTGAGGTTGAATTGGAAAGGTTGATCGCCGTCGTGGCGTTCGTATATTTGAAGGTGGCGTCCGTGTTCACATTCAGAACGGGAGAGTTGCCCCCGTTACTTGCTTGAATTGTCAACGCACCCGACTGGGTCCAATTCGCCCCCGAATTGAGGGTGAAGGTATTCCGGGCCTTCACGGCCAAAGCTCCGGTATTCGTAACTGTCCCTGCAACGGTCGTGAGGTTGGTGCCTGAGGATGTATTAAACGTAGCATATCCGCCGCTACCGATATTGACGGCATTCGCGCCAAAATCCATCGTATAGCCGGCTGCGGTAATATTGATGCCGAGGAGGTCCACAGGAGTGCCAAACGTCACAGTGCCGCCAGTGCCGCCGAACTTGGCGGTGTCTGCGGAGGTGAATGTGTAGGCGGTGGTGGCATCGGTTCCATCGTCCAGGTCAACGGTGGTCAGGTCCCAGTTGGCCGAGGTGGTATCCCAAGTGCCGGCCCCGCCGAGATTGGCGACGCTGCCGTTGGTGTCCCATTGGTAGATGGCCGCCGAGGCGGATTGGGCGGCGAAGGCGGCAAGGAAAAGCGAGGTGAGATAACGTGGTTTCATGGGTTTGCGATAGCAAGGTGTTCTGGGGATGGGATCGGTGGATTGTGAAAATCACCCGGCGGTGGGGAATCGAAGCCGGGTGGAATAATGAGAAATTATTACCATCTTCATATCGCTGGAAGTGGGCAAAACTACCCACCCCCGGCAACCAGGCAGGCAACTATCATCAGCCAAAACCAGTCTTACCAAAAATCGCGCAAGACTGCTAGCCCGGAGACGGAGGCACGCTTGAAGGTCCGCCCCACCTTGCGTGGGATCCCGGGCAGCCGGCGAGCGCCACGGGCGGAAACATCCCGCACCCGATACCCATTCCCCGGCGCTGGCGACGGTGCCCACGCATTCAACATCCCCAGTCATCGAAAGCGCCGATCATACCCCTTCCCCGCCAAACCGCCGTGACGAAACCTCTCCGACGACAGAGCGATGAAAGATGAATACAAAGAGCGTGTGATACCCCTCCACCACACGTCGCGCGCCTCACGAAGCTGGAGGATGTGACCGCCGTAACCTTGGCAGAATAGCCCATTCCCTCGCCCTCCTGTCGGCACTACACTTCCCACTTCGCCATACAGAACGCCATCGCCGTCATCATCCACCCGGCCGCCATTCCCTCGCTTTCCCGGACGGCCAAAAACCCACCAGTTTCCAGAACCATTTGAATTCATGAAACAACGCATCCTCACCATCTGCATCGCCTGCGCCTCCGGCATGGTCTCCGCATCCGCCGCACCGGCCAGAAAACCCAACATCATCGTCATCGTTTCCGACGACCAAGGATATGCCGACGCCGGTTTCCAGGGCTCCAGGGACATCCCCACGCCCCACCTCGACGGCATGGCCAGGGAAGGCGTGCGCTGCACCCGCGGTTACGTCACGGCCCCGGTGTGCAGCCCGTCGCGCGCCGGACTCCTAACCGGCCGCTATCAGGAAAGATTCGGCCACCACAACAACATCGTACAGGAAGCCGCCAATCCGATCGCCCACACCCCCACCGACGAGACGCTCTTGCCGCAAGTGCTCGCCAAAGCCGGCTACCACACGGCAATGATCGGAAAATGGCATCTGGGGCAGCAGGACGGGTGCCGCCCGTACGAACGCGGCTTCCAGGAATTTTTCGGAATCATCACCGGCGGCCACGATTACTTCGTCAACAACCCTGACGAGCGGGCGGTGGGCGACAGTCAATACAAAGCCCGCCTCGAACGCAATGGTCCGGTCGGCGAAAAAGTCCCCGGCTATCTCACCGATGCCTTCGGTGACGACGCCGTACGCGTCATCCGCGAATCGCAAGCCAATCGCCCTGAGCAGCCCTTCTTTCTCTATCTGGCATTCAACGCGCCGCACACGCCGACCCAGGCCCCTCAGCCGCTGGTCGATGCGATGCCGGAAACCCTGCAAGGCAAGGAACGCCGCACCTACGCCGCCCAGATCACCTCGATGGACAGCGCCATCGGGAAAGTGCGTGCCGCGCTCAAGGAAACCGGCGCCGACAAGGACACCTTCATCGTGTTTTTCTCGGACAACGGCGGAGCCAATCACCCCTACTACGACAACACCCCGCTGCGCGATTACAAGGGCACTGTGTATGAGGGCGGCATCCGCGTGCCCTTCTTTGCAACCTATCCCGACCATATCCCGGCGGGCAGCGTGTGCGACCTCCCGGTCACCTCGCTTGACGTCTTCGCCACCGCCTGCGCGCTCGCCGGCACGACGCCCGAAACCGCCCATCCGCTCGACAGCAAGGACATGCTCCCGGTTCTGGAGGGCAAATCCAAGAACGCGGCACACGACACGCTCTACTGGGATTTCGGGCCTAACAAGGCGGTTTCCAACGGAGGCCTGAAACTGGTGGTGACGAAAAACAGCACGCCACAACTCTTCGATCTAACCGCTGACATCGGCGAGAAAAACGACCTCGCCGCCCAACGTCCCGACGACGTCAGGCGACTCACCGTTCTGTTGGAGAAATGGCAGACGCAGAACGTCAGGCCCCTGTGGGGTGTGGGCAGTGGCGCGTCCGCCCTCCAAAACGCTCCGAACACTCAAAACAAGCCGCAATCTGGGCGGGAGAAACTTTTCCAACAACGGGACACCAACAAGGACGGCAGGATCTCGAAAGAAGAGTTCATGTCCGTGCAAGCGGACCAAGCCGATGGCGGGAGGCGCTTCACGAAATTCGACAAGAACCAGGATGGCGTCCTCAGCAATGAGGAATTCGTCAACATGGGGAAGTGAAACGAACCCCGGCATTTCAGGCACCTCCGTGTCCCCGGCAGCGACCGGCAGCACCGCGAACTCGCTCGTGGGTTCGGAAACTGCGGACCAGGTGAGGGAAGTGCCGGTGACGGAGAAGGATCCATAGCTCGAATCATTCGTGCCCGTCTGCACCGAACTGAGGAAACCCTGCCTTAATCCCGAATCCTGCGGCCTCCGGCACGACGGTTGCCAGAAGGCCGGGCATGACCCGTCAGATGATTTTTTCCGAAGCAACGTCCCTGCGGTTGGATGGAGGGTATCTCTGATTCCGCGTCATTCCGCCATCGATCCTGTGCGTGTTTCTCCCCCCTCCGCCTCCCGGAATTGGGTGAAAATGCCGTGCACGCCGTCCCACGGGAGATCCACCCCTACGCACGGCGGGCTCGATGGATCACTCCGATACGTCGCCCCCTGCGAACCGCCCCCCTGCTACTCGCATGCACTACTTTGGGATCGTGCCTGTTCATTCGCAGGCACCGCGGACCTGACTACATGCATCCGTAAAGCCTCCATAAAGCAACGCCAGTGTTGATGGGTAAACGAAAATACAGGCCGGTCATTGAATCCAAAATCCATACACGAACCTCGAGGAATACCTCTTTGGAACCAATCCCCAAGCCGCCGAAGATTCGGAATTCGACAAAGGGAATACCCGTGGCGCAGTGATCAGCTTCTAGGTAGCTCATCCGCCAGGAGGAACGGATATGAATGATGAAAAATGTTCTCGACCGTGTGGACGGGCGCCGAAGTTTGATGCCCGTGAAACTGTGGGCAAAATCCTCCCCCGGTTCTTAGCAACGGAAATTCAAAAGTGGCTCGAAAGTGGCTCGGAGCTTCCGAGCAACCCAACAAAAAAGGAGGCCTTGCGGCCTCCTAAGTTGTTCATTTTAAGAATGGTGGGTAGAGATGGATTCGAACCAACGTAAGCTTTCGCTAGCAGATTTACAGTCTGCCCCCTTTAGCCACTCGGGCATCTACCCATTCCCGTTTGCACGGGGGCGGATGTATGAGGAGGGGGGCTGGGTTTGACAAGGGAAAACATTCCAGCAAATCGAAAATAATCTCACTCCACCGCCCCGTCCCCGGGAACGCTGACATTCCCTGGCTTACACCGCCAGGTGCCGATCTGGCCGGCCATGGAGAGCGTCATGAACAATCGCGCCGGGCGGATGAGGCGGGCGGTGAGGAAAAAGGATTTTCTCAAGGGCGTGAGCCATTCGTGGTCGGACTGGAACCACGGGGTGAGCCAGCGGGTGGCGAGGGCGTAGTAGCGGAGTGCGAGCCAGCGGCGGCGTTGGTATCTCGCCAGCGCCTGTCCGAGCGGATGGCGGGCGATGCAGTCGGCAAGGCAGGAGGCGTCGGCAAGGGCGAGATTGACGCCTTGGCCGAGCTGCGGGCTCATGGCGTGCGCGGCATCGCCGAGGACGACGACTCCATCGCCATACCAGCGGCGCATCCGGACGTCGCCATAGCGGGCGGTGAGGACCTGGTCCCAGCTCGTAATTTGTGAGAGCAGCCCTGCGGATTTCGGGCAAAGGGCGAGGATTTCATTTTTCCACTCCTCCAGCGGCCGGGCGCGCCACGCGGCATCGTCTTCGATCCGGATGCTCCAGAACAGGCTGACAAGCGGATCGGTGCCGTCCAGATCGCGGCCGGTAGCGAGAAATCCGCCGAGCCTGCGGGTGCCGTCGACGACCTGATAAAGCTCGTTCTCGGGGAAAACGCCGTCGTTTTTGCCGATGAACCAATGCGCGCCCCACGGATAGCCGCGGTTGACGCCACCGGTTCCCGCGAGGTCGCGGAGTTTGGAGCGCGCACCGTCGGCGACGATGAGGAGATCGAAGCCGTGCCAGGAGTTTCCATCGGTCGCGGTAAGGGTCCAGCCGGACGGAGATTTGGAAACGCTGTCGATTTCGCAGCCCCAGCGGATCTCGACGGCGGCGATGTGCATGGCATCGATGAGGTATTTCAAAAGCACCGGGCGGTGCAGTCCCGCACCGAAGCTCCCCTGCCCCAGCTCACGGTATTTCAGATCGAGAAGCGTGCTGCCATCGGCATCGAGCACGTGGAGGCAATCCACCTTCGCTGCGTGGGCGAGCACGCCATCCATGATGCCGAGTTCCTCCAGCACGGCCATCCCGGACGGCTGGAGCAGGAAACCTGCCCCCACCGCCTTGCACTCGGGCGCGCGTTCGAAAAGCACCACCTCGTGCCGCTGCCTTCGCAATAAAACCGCCGCCGCCGGACCCGCCGTGCCGCAGCCGACGATCGCGATCCGGAGTTTTGCCAATGCCATCGCCGCCAGACTAACGGCGGCGCGGACGACGACAAAACAAATCCACCTCCACTCGCGTCAGATTGACCCGGCCAAATCGTCCCAAGTGCGACAAGGAATCCCATTTCCGGAACGCCAGAGATTCCTTCGCCAATCTCAACAATCCCTACATTCCATTGATTTTCAGAACCTTACACTCCTGATAAGCAACCTCGCACGATTCCTGCGAAGGTCCCCTCGAATCAAACCATCCACTACCATGAACTTCATCCAAAGATACCAACCTGACATTTCCTGGGTCAACGAACTCGACCGTCTCTTCGACCGCGGCGTCCAAAATTCCGACGTCTTCCGCGGACTGCGCGAGGCGTTTCATGAGTCCGACGACTCGTGGATCCTGCGTCTGGATCTCCCGGGCTTCGCCAAGGAGGACGTCGCGCTGACCGTCGCCGACAGCACACTCAATCTGACTGCGGAAACTCCGGCTGACCGCCCGTTCGGCGGAAAACTGGAACGCCAGTGGAAACTCGGCGAGTCCGTCGATCCGACCGGCATCGTCGCCCGCCTTGAAAACGGCGTGCTCGAAGTCCGCCTCGCGAAGAGAACTCCGGTCGTTCCCGAACCCGTCACCATCAACATCCAATAATTCGAAACCAATCCGATCCTATGAATTCCTGCAATTGCCCCACCCCATCAACCGCCTCCAACGACGTGAACCAAACCGTGCAACGCCCGCGACTCCGCACCCATGAGGATGAAAACGGCGTCCGCCTGCAAGTCGCCCTGCCTGGTGTCCGCAAGGAGGATCTGAAGCTCACGCTCCATCAGTCCAACCTCACCCTCGAAGCGGATCGCGGCGAGGAGCTTCCTGAAAACTGGAAGACCCATCGTGAATCCAACAGCCCCCGCCGCTACGGACTGAACGTCCGTCTGGCAGCAAGGCTGGATGGCACCAGAACGAGCGCTTCGTTTGAAAACGGCGTGCTCACCCTGCAAGTGCCGATCCGCGAGGAAGCGAAACCGCGGCAGATCCAGGTCGCCTGATCCATCATGCTAACAACGGACGGTGGTGCCAAAGCGCGCTGCCGTCCGTTTTTGCGTATCAAGGGTTTTCCAGCGATTTCAGCTCGATATTGCGGAACCACACGGGCTGGCCCTCGGCCTGGAGGGCGATGTAGCCGTAGGACAAAATTTTCGGAGCTCCGGCGTTCAGGAGACTCGTCGCAGGCGCCATTTCGTCACGGGGATCAAGCTGGGGTTTCTGATAGCGCAGCACTTCCACGCCATTGATGCGGTGGATGACCTGCTCGCTGCCGTTAACCTCGACCTCGACATGCACCCATTCCTCAGCCGGAAACGTGGGTGCGGTGGACTCGACGATGTGCTGGGTGACGAGCTTGCCTTCCAATTCGAGGTTAGTGCCGGGCGAGCAGACGTTGGCCGTGGAGCGCTTGCCTTTTCCCTCGTCCGCGAGGAACTGGACTTCGAGGCTGGCGGGAAATCCCTGGTTGAGCCCCATGCTCTGCGGCGACTGCGCGTGGATCATCACGCCGCTGTTGAGGTTCACGTAGTTCGGGGCGTCCGCCATCATTTTCCCGGTAAAGCGGTATTCCATCCGCAGGATGTAGCGCGAATAGGCGATGTTGGTGAAAAGGTGGCCGTATTGCTGGTTGAATTTCTGATAGCCGTCGTAGGAGACCTTGATCATGCCGTCCGCGACCTGGAAGGTGTCGGCGAAATTCTCTCCCGACGCGTGGCCTGAGATTTTCGGAGTCCAGCCGTCGAGGTTCTTGCCGTTGAAAAGCGGCACCCATGGATGCTCGTCTCCGAGTACGGGCAGGACGGAAAACATCAGGGCGGCGAGGTGGAGCAGCGGCTTCATGGACTGCGATGCTAGGCGCACTTCCGCCAAACGGAAGCGGATTGTCACTTCAGGGCGAGCAGTGCGATTTCGCGGTGGTGCACGCTGAACTGCTGGAGGCGGATCGTTTTGAAATCGAGGTCGCGCAGCACGCGGAACCATTCCTTTTTCTCCGCCACCTGCGACATGTCAGTGAGCTTCAAGGTAACCAGCACGCCCCGGATGGTGGGGGCCATGCGGCAAAAGCGGGCGCATTCCTTCATGACCACCGCCGGGGACTGGTTCATGTCCGACATGAACCAGGTGACGCCCGCGCCGAGGTCCTTCTTGCCTGCCAGCGCGGCCGGCCTGCAGCAGTGATAGAACCACGCCTTGTCCAAGGGGACGAGCAGCCGGTCCAGCACCGCCGAGGCCATCACGACATCCGCCATTTTCGCGGGATCCACGCCGATCACCGAAATCTGCCGGCGCAGGAGGGCGAGAACCACTCCACCCGGCGCGCAGCCGAGCTCCACGACAATGTCACGGGGCGTCAGTTCCAATTCGAAAAACCGCACAGCCTCCTCCAGCTTCAGCCAGGCGCGCGATGGAGAGTCTTCCGGCATGACGATGCCGGAATCGCCGCCGGGATCCGGACTGAGCATGGGCGTGTGCAGGTGCAGACCGGCCCAGAATTCCGAATCTCCCAGTGCCACCACGGTCCCGATGCAGTCACCGGGTTCCGGCCGTTCCTCCAGCGGACCCGGGACTCTTTCGATCCGGCGGTTGGCGTAATGGACCTGATGGATGGTGCCTCCCAAATAGGCAGGGTGCTGTTTGATCCGGTTTTCCGCCTCCTCGCGGGTCTCTGATTTCCCAAGGGAAAGGCATAAGCGGCGGGCGCAACCCAGCGGACGATCAAGCGAGGCGAGTGAGAAAGGTCGTTTTCCAGCCGACGCCTTGAAGGTCACAAAGCCCTTGTGTTGATAGCTCAAACGCCAACCGAGGCGCGCTGCCTCGACCTCCGTCTTGAGCGCGATTTCCGAGCCCACGTTCGTCACCGCGAAAACAAACTCGGACTCAATTTCTTTCATTACCAATCGTTTTCAGGGAAATTCAGGGGATGGGGAACGGTAGCTACCCCGGCGGGGTAAAGAAAGGCAAGCCACATTTGACATGCGTTGCGGGCTAGCGATTAGAAGCGGCGGCTCAGCGACGGTGACGAGGGATCGCCAAACCGCCACGGCCGGTCCGCCGCCCGCGAAATGCCGATTCTCGGACCCGTGATGACCGTTACCGCCGGGCCGCGGAAGAGAGCGCAATCGGCGGAATCGAGGAAATCCACGCCGTGACTGCTGCCGTCGATGCCGAGGGCACGGGTCAGTTTCCCCGGACCGGCACCGAGTTGGGAATCCTTCATCGCTCCCCTCCTCGCGCGCATCAGTTCCAAGCCAGCCACCGGTTCGATCGCGCGGAACAGGACAAACCCGGACCTCTCAGGCCCTTTCACCAGAATATTGAACAACCAGTGGGCACCGTAGTTCAGGTAAACGTAGGCGTCGCCGGCCGCGTGGGTTTCCACAAAAACCCGGCTGCTGGGGCGCGTCCAGGTGTGGCTCGCCGGATCGCCCACCGTATCGTAGGCCTCTGTCTCGACAATCCTCCCTTCACATCCTTTCCAGACCAGCACCGCGCCGATCAACCCGCGGGAGCAGGTCAGCGGATCCATTTCAAAAAACGTGCGGGTGATCCTTTCCATGACAATCCGTTTTCCAATCCGCCCGCCGATGCAAGTGGAAACTCCCGCCATGCCGCGGGCGCAGTCACAGCCCAAGGAGATGGCATGGGACGGACTCTGGAAAACCGGCTAGGGTTTCAGCATATGAACACGCCGTCACCCGCCATCAATCGCGCCGTCAGCATCGGCCACGTGCATCTCAAGGTCGCCGATCTGGAGCGAGCGCTGCATTTCTATCGGGACGTGCTCGGCTTCGAGGTCACCCAGCGCTTTGGAGACACCGCGGCATTCCTATCAGCGGGAGGCTATCACCACCACATCGCGCTCAACACCTGGGAAAGCCTCGGTGGCAAGCCGCCCGCCCGCGGCACTACCGGGCTCTATCACGTCGCCATCCTCTATCCGGACCGCCCGACGCTCGGCGACGCGCTCCGCCGTCTGCAGGCCGCCGGCATCCCGCTCGACGGCGCGGCCGACCACGGCGTGAGCGAGGCGCTCTATCTGCATGATCCGGATGGAAACGGCGTGGAACTCTACCGCGACCGGCCCGCCGGGGAATGGCCCCGCGACAAGGACGGCACGCTTGCCATGTTCAATGGTCCGCTCGATCTCCGGCGGCTTGCGGCGGAGTGAACAGGATTTCCTAGCAACTCAGATCGTTCAGCTCGCTCTGGTGTTCGTGGACCTCCTCATGGCTGACCCGCCAGACGCCTTCCGCTTCGATTTCCAGACGGCCGTCGTAGCGCAGGCGCGACTCGCCGTTTTTCGATAGAATGACCACGCCGATGTTCTGTTCGGAAAGCAGGTCGAGGATGCTGGAGATCTGGTTTTTCGGGAGCGAGCTGCCCGGGCGGTCGAGGAAAACGAAGACGGGCTTCGCGAGGAAGATCCGCGAGACCGAGAGCATGTGTTGCTCGCCGATCGAGAGCAGGTCGTCCCAATCCTGATCGACTCCCAGCCCTCCGGCGCGGGTGACGATATCCTCGAGGCCGAGGTTTTTCAGAACCGCCATGATCTCCGCGTCATCGGTGCTGGTTTCCTTGCCAGTCCGCAGGAGTACGTCACGGAGCGTGCCCGGTGGGAGATAAGGGCGCTCCGGCAGGAATAGAATGTCGTCCAGTCCGGGCCGGCTGATCCGCCCGCCGCCACATTCCCAGACGCCGGCGGTGGCGCGGAACAGCGCGACCTTCGGCGCGTCGTCGTTGCAGGTGATCAGCCAGCGCGATCCCCGCTGGATTTCCACGTTCAGCTCGGAGACGAGCAGGCGGGACTTGTCCGAAGAATAAAGTGTCACGTCCTCATAGCGAAGGCTTTCCGCCGTTTCCCCGATATCGAGGTCACAGGTCTTGGCATTGTGGGCTCTTTCCATCGCATCCGTAAGCTTGTAAAGCCGCGCGGTGACGGCGGTGAAGGTGGAAATCGACTGGAACTGCGTGACGATCAACGAGAAAGCCCCGAGCAGCGTGGCGAACGCCATCGTCGATTGCGTGATCACCCCGAATTCCAGCACGCTGCCCTTGATGAACAATGGCGCGACAAGCAGAGCCGGAATGATCTGGATCATGTAGTTGTAGCCCGTCGTGAAAAAACCGAGATTCCGATTGATCCGGATGAGGCGGCGGAAATTCGTGGTAAGCGCGTCGAGCCGCTTGTTCAGGCGGGCCTTGAAGCGTCCCTCGCGATGCGCCAAGGCGATGGACTCGGAGTTTTCCCGGATGTGGATGAGGTCGGAGCGGAAGTTCGCCTCCATGTCCAGTTGGTTGTAGTTCAGGCGGATCAGGGGTTTTCCGAGAAAAATAGTCAGCAGCGAGCCGCAGACCGCGTAGCCCACTGCCACGCCGAAGAGCTGCGGGCTGATCGTCCATAAGACTCCGGAGAACGAAACGGCGGTCAGCGTGCCGTTGAAGATCAACAGGATGAAGGAAAGCGTGGTGGTCGTGAAGGCCCGGACGTCATCGGTGATGCGCTGGTCCGGATTGGCCACACCGGCCGCGGAATCGAGCCGGTAGTAAGTCCGGTCGCTCATGTAGATGTCCGTCAGGCGGCGGGTGAGCTGCTCGCGCCAGAGGATTCCCAGCCGTTCCTCAGTGAAGCGGTAGAGCACCGCGCCTACCGTGGAAGCGCCGAAAACGAGGATGTAGAGCATCGCCTGGTACTTGAAACCGTGGATGTTCTTGTGCTCGATCGACGACATGAAATCGCGGCCAACGTAGCTGTTGAGCACGTTGAGGCCGTTGATCGCGATCATGCAGATCACCAGCGAGCTGGACAGGGCGACCGCCTTGGGACCGGCCTCCGACGTCACAAGTGTCTTCAGAGCAATGCGGAAGCGCTGCCAGGTCAGACGGGCGATGTTGAGTTTTTCCGAGGCCATTCGCGACAGTCTGGGGATTACAAGGCCTGCCGATAATACGGAAAACTTAACAATCCCTTGGGGGCGAAATCGCAAAAAGTGACATCAAAAGCAAAGCTAATCCACCAACCACGCGAAAAACCTGCCCTTCGGGACTCTGGAAATTTCCCTGAAAACGGCCGTTTCCATCCTCCAAACGACCGGATTTTACCCGAATCCCCAGCTATTTTTCGGGAATGTAGCAAAAAAGTCACCATGGGGAATTTGCCTGAAAACGGATGATGTTTCAGGATGCTTAAGTAGTTCGACCCATTGGCAATGCTCTGCTTACGGAGACGGAGCCCGCGGCGAAAAACTAACTAAACACCCCTGTCAAAGCCTTCTGCCGCAAGCGAAATCGCCCTAGCAACCGGGTGCTGGCACGGGGTCTGCTGACCAAGAAACGACACCCATACAAACGACTATGAACATTAAAGAACATCATGCACCGTATCCGGACTTATCTACCGTGCCGTCCGAGTTGTCTTTTGAAGACTCCTGGGACGGCGAGGCGGTATCCGAACTCATTCGCTCCAAGTGCGATCATGGAGAAACTCCCGCCTTCCTGTTTTTGGGAAGGAAGGAAGCGCAGTTGCTGAAGGAACATCTGGCTGAAACCTTCGGTGAGGAGTCCGTCGTGACCCTTCACGGAACGTATTACATGGGCCTCGACGTCGTCACAATCGACTGCGAGACCTTCATCAGCACCGGTGGCCGCAAGGCGATCCGCACGCTCCAGGATCCGATGTCACGCCGTCCCGCATGGCGCGACCGCGAAGTCGACGCGCTCTGGCAGTTCCGAATCTGATCCATGCTTGTGACCCCCGCTCTTCCTGACCCAGGTGGAGCGGGCGTCTCAAGAGCCGATCGGACGAAATTTCCAAAGCGATCCAACAAGCCATAACACCAAACAAGAAACCGTCCCCTTCCGAGGGGGCGGTTTTTTTGTTTCCCATCCACCGCCAAAAGAATCCTTGGCACCACCGGGCCGAAAGCTAGGCTCCCGTCTGCTTCGAACACCCTAGCTAACAAATTCCCCCCGCATGAAAGTCTCCCTGTTCACCTGCATCGCCGGATCCGTCTTTCTCGCCACTCTCGAAACCTCCGGCGCGGAGCAGATCCCCGGCGTCGGTGTGAAACTCGCGGTTTCAAACGCGAAGCCGAAACTCGCGGAAGGCGACGAGGAGCCGGAAGGCGCTTTTCCGAAAATCGGTTACCGCGGCGAAACGGCGGATGGCGTGCTGAACATTTTCCCGAAGCTCACCCACGGAGAAAAGGACAAGGACTACATGGCCGAGCTCAAAGCCGGCGGACCGATCGGACCAGTGACTTTCGGCGGGCCGGACTACGACGTGTTTTTCCCCGCCATCGACGTGCGGGTGGTGAACAACAGCAAAGCCGCGCTGCACATTTCACGCGTCGATTTGAAAATCGCCGAGAGCAAGCCGGATCCCGAGCCGCTGCCGCTGATTTTCGGCGGATACGATGAAGTGCAGCGAGTGGTGCTTTTCAATGAGGGCTGGGGAAAAATCGAATCGGCAGCCTTCGAGTTCGATCTCGTTTCGAAGGAGCCTAAAGGCAAACCCACCGGCGAGTTGCCCTTCAAGCGCACGCTCCAGCGCATCACAAAAAGCGCCGATCTCGGCCTGAACGAGGAGCTGGAGAAAAAAGGCGTTTCCCCCGAACTCGTGGCGGCGGCGAAGGAATATCGTGAGACCGAGTTGAAGACCCGGGCGCTGGAAGAGGCCACCACCGATTTCGAAGCGCTGGAGAAGAACGCGGACTACACCGGACTCCAGGAAAAACACGGCAAGCTGTCTGAGAAAATTTTCGCTATGGCGGAAAAAGGCTGCGGGCCGTTCTGGAAGGGTAAGGACGAATCGGACCAGCCTAACATCAGTTGCTGGATGCACGGATGGATGACCGTCTCATGGCTCGATGGCACAGAATCCAAAAGCATGAAGCTGGCGGTGATCTGCCCGGTGCTGGTGATCCCGCCGGACGGCCTCGGTGCGCCGGGCCCGGTTTCCGGAAAATACGAGGCGATGCTCTCGCGCGAGGGCAAGGATTACACGTTGCAGGTGCCTGTTTCCCACATCGTGAAACCCGGCGGCATCGCCCGCTTCGATGTCACTCTCGGCCTTCCCGAAACCAGCCGCCACGAGTTTTCTATCAACCTCATCACCACCGACGGAAAATCGATCGACGGCGGCAAAGTAAAACTCGCCGGCCTGCTGCCGCGCGCCGCCGAATCCGCTCTCAAGGCCAAGGCCGAAGCACCCGCAGAGTGACCCATGGCCCACGATGTTTTCATCAGCTATTCCTCGAGCAACAAGCCGGTAGCGGACGCGATCTGCGCCGGTCTGGAAGCGGAGAAACTGCGCTGTTGGATCGCCCCGCGCGACGTGCTGCCGGGACAGAATTACGGTGAGTCCATCGTGCATGCGATCGCCGGCTGCAAGGTGATGGTGCTGGTTTTTTCCGGAGCTACGAACGTTTCCCAAGCCGTGATCCGCGAGGCCGAGCGGGCGATGCACAACAGCAAGCCGATCATCCCCTTCCGCATCGAGGACACGCCGATGTCTCCGGGGCTGGAGTTTTTCCTCGCCTCCTGCCACTGGCTCGACGCGATCCAACCGCCGATGGACGCCCACATCGCCCATCTCGCGCGCTCGGTGAAGGGACTCATCGGAGAAGTCGAATACATCCCTGAAAAAACACCGTCTCCACCGCCCAGGGCAAAACCCAACAGAACACCGGCCGTCATCGCCGGAGCCGTGGTGCTCGCCGCTGCGGGTGGGTTTTTCGCGTGGAAGAGTTCCCAACATTCCGCTCCATCAAACCCGACCAACACGCCGGCAGCCGCCTCTCCGGGCATCACGCTGACAGCCTCACTCGCCGGTGCCGGAAACGGCGCCATCGCCAGTCATTTTTCATCTGGAAACTCACCACGCTATCAGGCGTCCGAATCGGATGGAGTCCTAACCATCGATCCAGCCTCCGCTCCAGCTCCCGGGAAACTCACCGTTGTCTCTCCCTCATCAGATGAAAACTGGCTCACCATCCCCACCGTCGAACTCGATTTGAAACTCCTCAACAGCGGCACCACCACCGCGTTTTTCCAGCGTGCCGTGCTCGAAGTTTCCTCCAGCCAGCCGGAAAACAAACCCGTGTGGCTCGCCGACGGCACCCGACTGCCTGGCATTTTCGCAGTCCACCCGCTAGGTGGCGATGAATCCGCGCCTTCCATCAGTCTCGGCATCGCAGGACCGGAGGACAGCATCGATCGTTCGAAACTCCCCGCTCCTGCCACAGCGAAAAAAGGCAAAAACGGCAGCTTCGAATTTCCCCTGCCCCGGGCGCTGCGTCCGGGCATCGAGGAGACTCTCTTCGGGCGCGTGAACGATCTCACTTTTGAAATCCCCCTCGCCGCCACACCTCCCTCAAAGCCCGCCGCCGCGCCGAAAGACCCGGAGCCGCTCTACATCGTCCAGCTCCACGAAAGCGGTGAAAACTACACTGTCACCTGCGATCTCTCCCAATACATCCAGGCTGGCGAGGGCGACCGCTTTTTCCTCCGCATCGGGTCCCCCGTCATCGCCCGCCACCGTTTCTCCGTGAAACTCGAATACGATGACGGTTCCGGAGCGGTGAAATTCCTCAAGGGTCCGACCGTGGACGCGACCCTCTACCCGTCCCGCTGAGGCGATGTTGAAAAAACCGGGGGATACCAACGCATCAGGATCAACGACTTGGTCCGAATCCGCCCTGAACAAACGCTTTGCTCACGGGAAATAGGTTGTTTCAACACCTCCTCCGTGCGAAGTTCCGCGCCCCCATCGCCCGAGCGATCATTTGAAATCTTCTGACCCCACCACATCCATCACCATGCAGCAGCTCACTCCCCAGGGACAGAATCTCGTCAACGACATCTCCCGTCGTTACGGCCTCAGCTATAACTCCGCCGTCAACATGCTCGTCTCGGTCAACAACGGCGGCGGCACGATGGCCCAGTTCAGTTGCCCGGAACTCGGCAGCGGCCAATGGATGCGCGGCGGCATGACGATGGTGAGCGACATGTTCAACCACGGCCTCAAAGCCACCGTGAACAACCTCTGCGGCGAACTCTCGAACATCCTCGCCAACAACCAGGTCTTCCAACCCCTGCCGCAAGGCACCGGCGGCAACAACTGGTGGCCCGGCAACTTCGGCAGTCCGTCCAGCAGCGGCGGACAGAACAACATCCGCTACGCGTTTTTCCCGCAGGCCCGCCGCCTCGCCGTCCAGCGCGATGGCCAGGTGACCGTCTTCGACACGATGGACCACAACATCAGCGGCGTCAGCCAGCAACAGGGTGGCAACACCTCGCTCACCTTCTCGAGCCAATACGGCACGGTTTCCACCCTCAGCCTGCCGCTGGTGTCCGGCCCCGGTCTGCAACAGGGAAATCCGGTGAATTTCGCCGCACCTCCGGCCCCCGCACCGGCTTACCAACCCGCGCCGTCCTTCAATCCGCCGCCGCAGCAGAACAACAACCAGGGATCGTCCGATCTCGTCACCCTGCTCGAAAAACTCGGCCAGCTCCGCGATGCGGGCGTCCTGACTCCCGAGGAATTCGCCAGCAAGAAGGCCGAAGTGCTCAACCGCCTCTGATTGCGCATTCTAGCGGAATTTTGATTGGAACAGCACGCGGTTCGCATTTAGAAAGGCATCAGCTTTTCACGCCTTTTCCCGATGCTCGCCTTTTCTTCATGCTGGAACAACAGCCGTCACTCGGACGGTGAAACGATGATCGAGGAAATCGTCGATCTCGGTTTCACCCACATCGAGCTGTCGCACGGCATGACCATCGCCAAGCTGCCGGGCATCAAGAAAGCCTACGAGCGCGGGCTTTTCCGCTGCTCCGGGGTGCACAACTATTTCCCCTCGCCCGTCGAGGTGATGATCGACGCTCCGGACGCCTACGAGTTCACCTCGCACCGCCCGTTCGAACGGCAGCGGGCGTTGGACATGACCCTGCGCACGCTCAATCTCGCCGCCGAGTTCCAGGCAGAATACCTCGTGCTGCACATGGGATCGGTGCCCCTGAATCCGAAAAAATTCACCAAGGCCCTCACAACCACCGTTTCCGAAGGCGGCCAGCACGATCCCGCCTATGTGAAGGCGAAAATCGCGTTCGTGAAAAAGCGCGAGAAACTCGGTCCGCTCTATCTGCACCGGGCCATCGAAGCACTCGCCATCATCGCAGACCGGGCGGCGGAGGTCGGCGTGAAGCTCGCCATCGAGTCGCGCTCCCGCTTCGAGGACATGCCCACCGAGCGCGAGATGATCGCCCTCCAGACTCATTTCGCCGACAATCCATGGGTCGGCTACTGGCATGATTTCGGCCACGTCCAGTTGAAGCACAATCTCGGGCTGCTGGATCACATCGAGTGGTTGGAGAAAATCGCGCCGCACCTCATCGGCGGCCACGTCCACGACGTGCAATGGCCCGCACGCGACCACCGCGTCCCCTTCACCGGCACTCTCGACTACGGCCCGCTTCTGAAATTTTTCCCTGAAAACTGCCCGCTCATCTGGGAACTCAGCCCCACTCGCGAAGCTGCGGAAATCCGCGCGATGCTCGCCCGCTGGAAGAGCGATTTTCCGGAACGTTCTTTATAGTTCCATTTCCAGCCGGTAGCGCTGGATTTTCGGATCGATTTCCTGGCTCCAGGCGTCGATGCCGCCGCGCAGGGCGTAGGTTTCATTCAAGCCGTGACCACGGAACCAGGCAACCTGATCCAGCGAGTTGCGGCCGCTGTGGTCGTAGAGCAGGATTTTCGTTTCGGAAGGTCCGGCGAAGAGCTGTTGCTGGAGTTCCTGGGTGAAGAATTCGGATCCGGGAATGACGACCGCCTCGTGCTCCTCGCGGGTGCGGAGGTCGATAAGCCGCAGCTCGCCAAGACTCTCCTTGGCCGCGGCGGGTTCCATCCACATCGCGGAGTCGTGGACGTGGCTGGCGAGGAGGTGTTCGAGAACTTCGTCCACCGGGATTTCGCTGCGTTTGCACAGCTCCGCGAGGGTTTCCTCATTGGAAAAGGCGCAGCTCTGGCAGCCACCCAAGTGGTAGCGGGCGAAGATCGCACGCCGCGCGCCGGGTAGGGTTTCGAGGATCAGGCCCATCGGCGAGTCCACAGTGAGATCGGAAGGTTCCATGCGCGGGACGCTAGCATGAAGGGAGGCCGCCGCAATGGCACAGTGCGGGGGAAATCGCCCGTGGTTGCTTGAATTGCCACGCTCGGGCGAATTTGTTCACAAAACCTAGCTGATCCGGCTTGCCCTTAGTCCCCCGGCGGGGCATGGAGGGGGGGTGACGCGTAACCTATCAGCCAACCCGGCATGGCAGGATGAGGATCTGGGGGTTCCACTCCCGGATTCCCCTCACGCGTGCTCGGTTTGCCTGCCGACATGGGATTCCATTGTCGGCTATGAGGAGGGTCGCGACAAGGTCACGAAGCGGATGCAGACGGGCTATCCCCGGTTTTTCAAGCATCCGATGGTCGAGCGCTTGTTCGCGCAAGCCAAGGCGGAAGTCGCCAGCGAGCAAGAGGAAGTGATCGTCCTGCCGACCCGCGCCTCGGTGCAGCGCGCCCACCGTTGGGTGGAACGCCACGCGGAAACCGCGGTGCGGATCACGAGTCTTCATGGACTTCAGGTGCTGATCGTGCCGGCGAAGGCAAAACAGGCGGCGGATTTTTACTGGCGCCTGACGGGCGAGGTGGTGAGCAGTCGCCAAGCGCAGGATTTCCTCGATGGCAACCTGCGCGAGGGATCGAAGTCACATCTGATCGCCCGGTCGCTCGCAAAATACACCGGAGCGGCACCGGAGGACACTTTCATTTTCGCCAGCGGCATGGCGGCGATTTCCTCGGTCCTGCGCGCGCTGCCGGGCCTGCACGATGGAAAAAAGACGCTGCAGATCGAGTTTCCTTACGTGGATTGTCTGAAAGTGCAGGAGCATTTCGGTCACGGCGTCGTTTACCTGAACGAAGCGGTCGGCGAGTCCTTCGACGAAGCGCTGATGCGGATCCGCACCGGTGAGTTCGCCGGGGTATTCACCGAAGTCCCAAGCAATCCCCTGCTCCGCACCATTGATCTCAAGCGCGTGGCCAAGGCCTGCGCCGAGAGCGGCACACCACTCATCGTCGATGATTCGGCGACAGGACCTTTGAATGTTGATGCGCTTCGTTACGCTGACGTGGTCACCGGCAGCCTGACAAAATGGATTTCCGGAGAAGGCGACGTGATGGCCGGCATGGCCTCCGTCCGCGCCGACTCACCGGTGGCGAACGCCCTGCGCCAGTCGTTGAAGGCCGACTCCACCGAAAGCGCCCCGCTCTACATCGGCGATGCCGAGGTTCTGCTTTCCAATCTCAAGGGCTACTCAAAGCGCATGAAATCCGTGAACGCGAACGGCCTGGCCCTCGCGAAATGGCTTTCGGAGCATCCCGCCGTCGCGGAAGTCTGGCATCCCTCGCTGGTGAACCGCGAGCACTATGAAGACGTCATGCGCAAGGGTGGCGGCTACGGCGGACTGCTTTCCTTCGTCCTGAAAGCTCCCAAGAAGACCCCGAAAGTCTATGACGCCCTGCGCGTGAGCAAGGGCCCGAGCTTCGGCACCTATTTCACCCTCGTCTGTCCCTACACCCTGCTCGCGCACTACACCGAGTTGGAATGGGCGGAAGGCTGCGGCGTCCCTGCCAATCTCCTGCGCGTCTCCTGCGGCCTCGAGCCGATCGAGGAAATCATCGCCGCCTTCGAGGAAGCGCTGGCCCACGGCTGATTCACAGCAGCCCCGGAAACCCCGAGTCATTCGGCGGTCCGGTGAAATGGTCTTCGAGAAATTTCCTCCAGACCAGGCGGCTCGCTTCGGAGATCGATTCCGTCATCCGCCCGATGCAGCCCCGGCAGATCAGCAGCGGCAGCGGCCCGGTGACGAGAGTCCCACCTGAGTCAAACAGCGCGGAGATGCCGAATCCATCCAGCTCCCCGCGCGGCGTGCGGCAGGAGATGCAGGCTGTGAAACGCTCGGTCGCGTCATGCGCCAACATGAACTCTTTTACCCTCTCGTCCCAGTCGATCTGCTGTTCGAGGAATTTCCGCACGGTTTCCTTCGAGTCTTCCGAAAGCCGCTCGGTCACTTGATCGCGACACGGCTGGCAGATCGCGTATTCCAGCACGCATTCATCGCGATGGAACTCCTTGTTCACCAGCCACGGCGCGGCGATCTCCGACAGAGGCAGACGGCAACTGATGCAGTGGGAAAACGCCTCGCCAGTCTCCTCGGAACCCAGCCATTCATCCATCGAACGCATAGAGGGATGCTAATGGGAGACGGCGCGGTCCATCCAGAAAAAATCAGCCCTCAGGGCTTGAAGTCGTTGAGCATTTTCGTCGCCTCGTCGAGCTGGTGGACGAATCCCGTGAATGCGACGTAGCTGACCCAGCAGAACCCAACCACCGCCGCCGTGATCACGATTTTCCATATCCAATGCAGTTTCGGATGCAACCAGACCGACGGCAGCGCGAACGGCGGCACAGTCAGGAACGTCAGCACGATGAACGACGTCTTGAAATACCACGGCAACTGGCTTCCCGAAGCCGCTGGCATCGCGGGCGGCAGGTAGGGGTTCACCGGCCGCTTCGTTTCATCGAGAAACTCGTGGCAATACCTGCACTTGATCGCCTCATCCTGGATTTCTTCGGCGCAGTAGGGACAAATTTTCATGAAAATGGAAAAAGGCGGGCAGTCGGATTTTCGCAAACCACTCTCACCCTCACAACGCCAGCGAAGGTGGGATCTGTCTCCGGCGGCGCAGGATAAGACAAAAAGCTCCAGCTCCGACAAGCGCGGTAGCACCGGGTTCGGGCACTGCCTCAATCGAAACATTGTCGAGCAACATCGCTGAGCCGTCGCCCGCCACCAGCGACACGAATGAGACGGTGCTCGAAGTGGAGGTGGCGACAAAATCGAAGGTGCGTGTGGACCAAGTCACCGCCAGCGGCAGTGCAAACGGTTGGGTGTAGCTCTGCGTGGCCGTCAGATAGTGAATGGTCGTAATCCCCGCGGCCACGGTTTTCATGACCTTCGGATTGGTATTGCTGCCGGCGGTCAGGTAACCGGCGATGTCGAAAGAGACACGGTAGGTGGAACCGATTGTCGTCGTGATGACCGTTTGAATTCCACCGGGTCCGCCCGGGGTGCCGTTCATATCGAGAGAATAGCTGCCGTTGGAGGCATTCCAGACGCTGTTTTTCACCCAGTCGATGTTCACTGTATTCACCGTCCATCCCGTGATCGCCGTGGATCCGGAGGCATACGTCGCGAATGTCGGCCCAGTGAAGCCAGGAAGTTCAAAACTACCCGCACCGACGCCGTAAATGGAATCGATGATGTTGGCCGCCCGCGCGGACGGCGCGGCAAGCATCACGGAGGTGATGAGCAGGAGTTTGGCGGGTTTCATAAGGGGCGGAGGATGCGTTCCAGCCGGTCGCTTGGTCCGGTGGAGGAGATGTTTTCCAAGGAGAAAAAGGAACTGTCAGACGCTGAATTCGCCTCACAAGGTTAAACAATTAATCGATTTTGACTGTCATGAGAAGCCTGAAATCAAGTTTCCCCGATATTAAACGCGTAGGTTGACAGTGGAAGGCACTGAAATCAACGACCGCTGTTGCCGGATGGGCGCTCGTCCATCCTGCCACTCACCACGCCCTCATCCCCGGGTGGATAGGCCCCATATCAACCCCATCCACTTCCTTTGAACGCATGGCCTGGATTGGATTATTATGCCGGAGGTCTGTACTCGGTCGGCTGAGCGTCACGGGCGATGGATCTGCGGATCGATATTCCAACCGTCGACAATCAATTGCACCTGAGCGGGATCGACTGACTTGCTAGAAAAAGCGATGCGGATTACGCGTGATTCACCGGGTAGCATCGAGAAGTAGTTGTCGTCGTAAAACGCGGGCCTCACCGGCTTGCGCGTATCCGCATGCTGCAGGCGCAGCCAGACCATGAACGCGAGTGACGGCGAGGTGTTTTTCACACTGACCGTCGCGATGGTCTCTTCGCCTTCACGACTCCATTTCACCTGGCTCGCAGGCTTGATCCTGGGAAGTTTTACAAGATCCTCGAATCCTTCCAACTGCGGTCCGGTCCAAGTGCGGCCTTTGGTGTAGGGTTTGTCGGCACGCCAGTAAAACGTATCCGAGATCGGCTCGTTGCGTGCGTTCGTGAGTTCGAGTTTGATGAAATGCACAGGGGTGATTTTTTCAGGAAACTCCACGCTTATCAGATTGTTAGCAACCGCTTCGGCTCCCACCTTTACCGGCACGCTTTTCCGGAACACCTCCTTCATGTTGAAATCCAGAACCCGCGCGGTCAGAGTGCCACTGAATTCACGGGGATACTCGTTGTTCACCGCGATGGTGTTCTTGATGAAATCCATCTGTGCATGCAGCGGCTCATGGGCGTCTTGTGTGAAATAAAGTGCCGCCGTCGGTTCCAGCGACCAATCATACAAGCGGGCGCAGACCTGGCGGTTCGGGCTGTTGTGATACCAGAAGAGAAGACCTGTGGAAAAACGGTCGCCATAGTCGAACTTGTTCGCATTCCAACACTCCCAGATGGAGCGGAAAGAGAGCGCTCCAAATGCCTGCGCTTTCTTCACATAATCCTCGATATCGGAACTCGGTCCGTAGAACCGCACGCCCCGGTCGAAGTTGCTCGTCATCTTGTGAAATCCTCCGCCATCGAGGTAATCCCACACCGGCTTGTTGATCGGCCACAGATCCTTCTCATCCATCATCTCGCGCAGACAATCGACGGTTGGAAGGATCGGACAACCATACTCGGGACAAAGCCCGTTGATCCGGCTGCCACGCTGGGAGGCTGTGTCTTCATAGTGGAACATCGGGTTCTCCGAGATATAGGGACTCCCATCGTGAATCCCGCCGATTTCGGAAGCCTCCAGATAATCGGAACCGCTCTGGAGGTCCGTCACGATATCCTTGATAGGGACGATTGTTTTTTCATCCCGCTCGTTGGCGGAAACATAGAAACACTGGCTCGGATGGTTGCGGATGCGGAGGATCGTATCCCTTACGTTGGAACGATGAAGCTCCGGATCTTCCGGGAGTTTGGTATCGCCGGTCTGCCAGAACTCGGTCCAAACAAGGATGCCGTATTCATCGCAGAGATCGAAAAACAAATCAGACTCGGTGATTCCCCCACCCCACTGGCGGATGAAATTCACTCCGGACTGCCGGGTGTAACGAAGCTCCGCCGCCGTGCGCTCATCAGAGTTCCGGCACATCGCCTCGGGCACCCAGTTGGTGCCGTGGAGGAACAGTCGTCTGCCGTTCACGATGAACTGCCGGCTCTTGTCCGGCGTGTCGCGATTGGTCCGCACATCGCGGATTCCAAAGCGGGTTTGTGCCCGGTCGGAAACCAAACCACCCTGGACGAATTCCAACTTCAATGTGTGGAGAAACTGCTCGCCCTTGTTGAGCGGCCACCACAAGCGCGGTTTGGCGATGACCAATGATTTGAATTCCTCCGGCGTCAGTCTCACGACCTGGGTCTCGCCCGCTTTGAGAGAAACCGCCTTTTCTATCAAAATCTCCGTATTCTCCACCACCGCCTTGAGGATGCCGGACTGGGGTTTGTCAGTGGCATTCACCACGTCCACGCTGATCGTCTCGCGGGCCGGAGCCAGTGCGGGAAACGCCAGGTCGGATTTCACGTAAGGATGGCGAAGCGCCACCGGACCGGTCGCGAACAATTTCACATCGCGCCAGATCCCGGTGTTCCGGTCGCGGATGCCGTCGGTGAAGGTGAAGTCCCAGCCCACAGACATGAGCATCGTCGTGTTGCGGCCGATTTCGCCGTCGCCGCCATTGCGGTTCTCCCCAGCGGCGCGGACGGTCTTTTCCTTCTGTTTGAAACCACCGGGGTGCTCCACGGGGCGGACCAGCACGGCGAGCGCGTTCGGTCCGTCAGCGTGGACCAAATCGGTGGCGTTGAAAACACCCCGTTGGAACATTCCGGCGAGTTCCCCCAAACGTTTGCCATTCAACCAGATATCCGCCTTCTGATCGACTCCATCGAATTGCAGCCAAATCTGTTTCCCTGCGAATTCACCGGGCACATTGAACTCGGTGCGGAACCAATAGGTGTAGAAATCCAACCCCGCTTCCGAGATGTCCGGGATCAGGTTTTTCTCATGTGCGTTGTTCAACCCGAAATAGGGCTCCGGATAGATGCCGTCGGCCACCAGGCTGTTGAGCACCGTCCCGGGCACGATGGCATTCAACCATCCGTTGGTGTCAAAACCCGCTCGCGACAAGGCGGCTCCATCAGCAGCGTCCTTTTCCCGACACATCTTCCACAGGTTTGTTCCATGATGAAACGACGGAGACCTCAGGGTGATGAATTTTTCTGACTGCGCTTGGGCGGGAGCGGAAGAGAAAACGCCTCCGGCTGCCGATCCAAGGAAAACGAGGGCGAGAATTCTGAGATGTCGGGTCATGATTTGATGATAAAAGTGGCCGCGCGGAACTCTTTCGGGAATTCCCCGAATCCCCTCCCACGCCATCCAGTCGACCGTTCCGCAAAACCTCCAGGGATTTCACCCATCTCAAGGCGTCACGGGAACGCGATCCACATGCAAATCGAAGAAGAGAGTGTTTCGATAGGTGCCGTGGATTGGACCGGGCGGCACGAGATTTTTCCAACCGGCATTCGTGTTCTTCTGGTCGACTTCGGTGAACGCCTGCTGGCTCCTCGGATCTTCTATGTCGTCCAGTTTGCGGCCCACATAGGCACCTCCAGGAGGCTTCGAACCGGCCCAAGGCGAACCGGTGCTGACAGCCCCATTCGCACCTTTAATCTGGACCGAAGTGCAGAGGACAATACTTTTACTGCCCGGCTGACCGTTGGAAAGCAATGCGGGCCACGCGAAGCTCGGATCGTAGGTCATCTGCGATGCATTGTTGGACCAAGTGGTCGATTCGGGCGACCCAAGATATTGCCCGATGTGATTCTGTAGGTTTCGGTCATCTCTGTTATACCAAGGCCCCTGGCCTACGAACGGAGCCCCAGAGCTAGGAGACGTCGGGAGCCGGCCTTGGTTTTCCTGGGTGAACATCAGCAATGCGTTGCCGATCTGTTTCATCTGGTTCACACACACCGCCGAACTCGCGGATCCGCGGACTTTCTTGGCAATCGAAGTGACGACCAGGGCCAGAACAGCGATGATGGAAATGACGATGAGGACCTCCACAAGGGTAAAGCCACGGCTCATCCCCTGGCGGCGCGAATCACAATTCAACGGGTTTTCGAAAATTGAGGGTTTCATGGGTTTGCAGTGGTTGACTACGCCTGAAGGTCGCCTGTTTGCCACCTCGGGTCAATATACCCAAACGGCCAGATTTAGAGTCCTTATTTCGCAGCCGGGGTGACTTCGAATCCCCCGGTCAGCCGGGCGTCTTCCGAGGAGCTGCCGATGGTGAGCGAGAATGCGCCGGGCTCCACCACCCGTTTGCCCTTACGGTCGATCAGTTCCAGAGCGGAGGCAGGCAGCTTGAATCTCACCACCTTCGACTCACCCGGCGCGATGCTAACGCGTTCGAATCCACAGAGATTCCGCACATAGGTGGTGACGCTTGATGTCTCCTGATGGAAATAAAGTTGGGCCACCTCGTCGCCGGGGCGATCTCCGGTGTTTTTGATCGTGCAGGAAACTGACACTTCACCGGTGGTCGGAATTTCCGCAGGGGTGACCACCATTCCGCTGTATTCAAAAGTCGTGTAGGACAATCCGAAACCGAACGGATACAACGCGCCTTCGGCCATGCTGTCGCCGAATCCGTTTGGATCAACCGTCTTCGATTGCGAAGCCTGGCTGCCGGGCTTGAAGGGAAAATTGAAGGGAATCTGGCCGACGGTCTTGGGAAACGTCACAGGCAGCCGGCCACCGGGGTTGTAGTCGCCGAACAGCGCTTCCGCGATGGCGGTGCCGCCTGCTTCGCCGGGAATCCCGGCGTTGAGAATCGCGGGAACGTCGCGTTGGATCAGGTTGATGGAGGCTGGTTTTCCTATCAGCAGCACGGCGGCGACAGGCTTCCCGGTTTTCACGAGGGCGCGGACGAGATCATTCTGATAGCCGGGAAGATCCAGGCTGGTGCGGCTTTTCGACTCGCCGATCGTGGCATTGGAATCTCCCAGGAAAACAATCACCGCGTCGGCGTCCTTCGCCTTCTCCACGGCTTCGGTGAGCCGGGAGGACTCCGCCGGTGTCGGAGGTTCGGGAAACAGTTCGGATGCGGGCCAGCGCGGATCCGTCACTTCGCAGCCCTGGGCGTAGATCACCTCGGTGCCGGATTTTTTCAGCAGCTTCTCGATGCCTTCGAGCGGTGAAACCACTTCACCACCGTTCGAGCCATAACGGTCGAACGAGGTCTCCTTCATCTTCGCCGTCGGACCGCAGACGAGCACGCGTTTGAGGTTCCTGCCTAGCGGAAGTGTGTGCTTCTCGTTTTTCAGAAGCACGAGTGATTCACGGGCGGCCTGCAAGGCGAGGGCCTTGGACTCCGGTGCGCCGATTTCCTTGTTCGCTGTTTCCGGATTGATGTAGGGGCTGTCGAACAACCCTTCGATGAACTTCACGCGCAGCACGTCGCGCACACGAGCGTCGATGACATCCATGGAAAGTTTTCCCGCGGCGATCTGACGGCGGACCGGAAGAATGAAGGTCTCCGGTGCCTTGAACGTCGTGCGGACCGAGCCGCCCTCACGCAGGAACATCGCCGCCGCCTCGTCGGGCGTGGCCGCCACGTGATGCTTGCTGTAAAGGAATTCCACCGCCTCGCTGTCCGAAATCACGTAGCCGCTGAATCCCCACCGCTTGCGCAGGCGGTCGATGAGAAAATCGGAACTGCCGGAGATCGGAACTCCGTCGTAGTCGTTATAGGAACTCATCACGCCTAACAATCCCGCCTCGCGCACGATGCGCTCCCACGGACGCAGGTGGAGCATTTCCATTTCGCGCGGACCGACGTGGGGATCGGTCCGGACATCGCCATCGCGTCCGCCCTTCGGTTCGCTGTAAACGGCGAAGTGTTTGGCGGTGGAGACCAGCCCGTGGGACTGGATGGCACGTGTCATTTCAATGCCCAGTTCGCCGACCAGATAGGGATCCTCGCCATAGCATTCCACCACCCGCCCCCACCTCGGATCGCGGGCAAGGTCCAGCAGAGGGGCGTAAACGTTGCGATAGCCGATGGCCTTCGACTCACGGGCCACCACATCGCCGACGTGATGAACCAGCTCGCGGTTCCATGTCGCTCCGAGCGAGATGTTCGCGGGAAAATTCACGGACTTGCGGTAATTCGCCCCACGCACGCCTTCGTTGGTGTATTCCACCGGAATCCCCAGCCGGGTTTCCTCGATGAACCAGCGTTGGATTTCATTCAGCGCGCGGACCGTCGCCTCCGGAGTGGCGATGTGCGGATTGTCCGCATTGCCGGATCCCGCGACACCGTTGTGCATTTCATCGATGTTGGCGATGCCGTCCTTCCAGATCTGGTTTTTCCAATCCGGCGTGGGCAACGGATCCTTGAGCACCCGCCGGTAGCCATAGAGGGTCGCAAGCTGGCAGGTCTTCTCGTCGACGTTCATCCGCGCAAGAAGATCCTCCACCCGCTTGTCCCTCGGCTGGGTGGAATCCTCGAAAACATCCTTGCTGCCGTCCTTGTTGAAATCAATCCAACCCTCGTGATAGATCTCCTTCCTTGCGCCCGCATCGGATTGCTTCGCAAGCGGTCCGGCGTTGAGGATCGTGACAAATGACAAACCTAACACACACGAAAGATGTCGATAGGGAATTCGTGAGCATCTCACGGAGAGGGTATGGGATTTCATAAAACTGGAGAACGCATCGCCCGCCCCGTCAGGGACGCTTTTGCGCGAACAACCAGGGAAGCAACCCCGGATCGGCGAAAGCGGAATTCCAGGCGTTGTGCTGAATCCCGGGAAGTTCGGTGTATTTCGGACTCCCGCCCGCTTTATTCAGCGCCTCGACCATCGAGCGGGTGCGTTCGACGTGAATCGTGGGGTCCTGATCGCCGTGGAAAGTCCAGATCGGCAATTTCGCCAGCAGCGGCGCGGTGGAGTTGTCGGCACCGCCGCAGATCGGCACGGCTGCGGCGAACCATTCCGGATGGCGGGCGGCGAGATCCCAGGTGCCGAAGCCTCCCATGGACATTCCCATCACATAGACGCGGGAGCGATCGACGGGCAGCGATTTCATCAACGAGGGCACCAGCTCGATCACCGACGACATCGGATCACCGGGCTCCTTCGGTTGCTGATGGGGATTCGCATCTCCCCAGTCCACCTCCACCCAGCGCTTGCCGTTGGGACACTGGGGAAAAATGACAAATGCGGGATATTTCTCCCTGTTCTCCGGATTCGAAAACAACGCGCCGCCATGACGGAGCTGGCTGGTGTTGTCATCCCCTCTCTCGCCCGCGCCATGGAGGAAAATCACCAACGGATACCTCACTCCGGGCTCGATCTTCGCAGGCGATAGAATTCGATAGGTCAGCACGCCGCGCGCGCCGGTGAATGTGGCTGCCGCATACTCGTCAGCAGCCTGAGCAGTGACAGCAAGAATGAGTGTGGTGAACAGGGAAAGAAGTCGCATCGGGATTTGAAACGGGATCACTGCTGCTCTGCTTTCACCACCGGCGGAATGAATTCCTCGACCGCGCGGAAGTCGATCCGGCCCGTCACCGGATTCACGAAAAAGAACACATACGAGCGCACCTTGTCGTCCACCGGCCAGCGGGTGTTGCTCAGGATCCGGTCGCCCTTTTCCTCACGCACGCCGAAACCGACGTCATAAAAGTTCTCCGAACGCGCGCCGCCTGGGTGGAGCACCAGGCCTTTCGCCGGCTCCAGCGAGAATTTCGCGGTCCCCACATAGCCGAGAACGAGCTTCGGGCAGTGGTTGTAGAAATAAACATCGCCCTGCCGGAAACCCGTGTCGTCTGAACGGATCACGATTGGCTTGAAGCCTCCTTCTTTCGCCGGCACCAGAATCACCACAAACGCCTTGCCGTCTTCCGGCAACACGATGGTCGCAAGCGGGACATCCGGTGTGGTCGTACGCAGGCTGAACGTGCGGGCGGGTGGATTGTAGGGAATCGAGAGATAGTTCGATGGCAGATCGAATGCCTCCGAACGCTTTTCCTCGATCGCCATGACCACTTTCCCGATATCCTTCGGGCTGCGCTCCGCAAGGAACCGGATTTCCAGATCCCGGGAAACCGCAGCCTGTGCGAACAGGGCGGATGGAAGGAAGCACACGGCTAACAATAACAATCGGATCATGGGTTTGAATGGTGGGCTCAAACTTCGCCTGCGTTCAACCATCGGAATGAGACAATCCGATAGTGGCGGCCGAAGGTCTTGTTGACGGGTTTCAGGAGGGCAGTTGCGGTTTCAGGAAGATCTGACGGATCGACAAAAGTCGCGTCCCGCTGGATTTCAGCCTCGCACCACGCCCTTGCGACCACCTTGCCATTGGCATCGAGGCTGTCGCCATAGGCGCGGATCAGGAAGGTGTCCGAACGGGCGGAGAGATACGGAGCGATGGGATTCAGAATATCAGCCTGTTTCACCACGCCCGGGATGCCATAGGCGGAAGCACCGTCCTCGGCTTCTGGAAACGCAAAGCCACGGCCGGGACCGGCGACCGATATTGAGCGCGCTCCGTCGTTGAAAGCGGAATTGATAGAAACTTCTTTGGAATCCAGCGCGCTCTGGATCGCTCCACTGCGGGCGAGCGCCTTGTCGCTGCCCGGGCGGCGGTTGATGAAATCCGCCAGACTGATGAACGGACCGCGCTTGCGGACTTCCTTCACGACCGCTTTTGCCAGCTCGGTGATCTCCGCGTCGGTCATAACCCGGCGGCCGACCCATTGCGCGCTGTTCACCACGTCGTCAAGGTCCGCGCCTTTCGCAATCTGGTTTTCCGGTGCGAACAGCGACTGGACGGGGACACCTTCCGCCGGCTGGATGGATTCCAATCCGGTGGTGCCATTGCGTGTCACCACCTTCTTGTCCTTCAGCCCGGACAACACCGTTCTCCATGCTTCGACCGACGTGGAGTTGATGTTGAACATCCCGTCCGCCACCAGATAGGACGCCATCAGCAGATGGGCATTGGGGTTGGCTGCGGCACTTGAGAACAGTTTCCCGATCACGTCATCGGCAGTCTCACCTCGCAGTGCGGGCAGGTAGCGGCTGTTCGGGAGCGGCTTGATCTGCCCCAGGAAATCGCGGGCGACCTTGACCTGTTCGCGCTTGCTCGAATAGGTCGGCGCGGTCTGGGGCGCGACGCTTGATAGAAACCAAGCGTCCCACAGCGCCTGGTTGGCGAGATAGGAATGGTCAGCCAGCGGCCGGGGCCCTTCGAGACTCGACGAGGTTTGGTCCTTCGGAATCACCGGACTCGCCATCGAATTGCCGATCGCGTGACTGATCTGCGGCAGCATGTGCACGTTGGCGATCGAGGACAATGGTGTTAACCCGTTCGCACACGAATCCTGGAAGGATGCCAGCGAATTAAGTGGCTCGCGGGGAATCGAGTGGGTGGTGATCGTGCTGTTCCCGGTCTGCGCCGAGGTGCCTCCGCCGAAGAAGGAATCGCCGGCCGCGTTCACCGCGATTTTCCTGAAGTCGTTGAGGGCTTCGATGTGGACCTCGAACGGCAGCGTCTCCAGCTCGTCGGGGGTGAGTGTCTGGAGGTCGTTAGTCAGCGCCTTCGGATTGAAGCGGCTGAGGAAACGGCACGGACGCTCGGAATCAGTCTCCGTCTTGGCAGCGAAGGAAAAACGCATGAACGGTTCCTTCCTGCCATTGATCTGTTGGAACGTCAGCGGACGGGTGTCCCCGGGTTTGATCTTGTCAAAAAAATCAAGCCGGTCGGTCGCCTTGAGACGGGTCTTGGGCAGACCATCAATCTGGTCGATCGACTGGCCGCCGACGTCGAACGACTCGGCACCGCTGGCGTCCTTGTAATAGACCCCGTTTCCAGTCAGGATCCAATCCCGGCTTCCATAGGACGTGATCGAATTCGGTTTGATCTCGTAAGTGAATGTTTCGTTGGTTGCCGAATCGACGTAGGTCTCGACTCCCTTCTCGTCCTTGGTTTTGACATCGAACGCGATACCGCCGCCGAAATTCCAACCCGCCTGGGCGTTGATGAAGTTGAGTCCCGCCTTGTAGGAAGTAATAGCCGTATTCGCCCCTTGCGACACCATCAGCACTTCGCCCGGTTTCATCACGATCGGAACGGTTTTCCCGACGAGCAGCGTGAGATACTGCCAGCCGCCATCACTTCCACCCAGGATGCTGCAGAGACTGACGGTCATGTTACCGGAAGGACGTTTGATGGTAACGTTATATGGGATCTGACAGAACTTGATGGAGTTGTAGGCCGGGGTGACCACCACTGGAACGTCGAGTGGATTCCACAGAGTTAAAATCGGATCCATCACCACGGACAGCCGGTTGACGACTTTCCCGGCGACCGTGACCGGATGTGCGTAAAACGAGAGCATTGTCTGAAAGGAAGTGATCGTCGGTTGTTTGTAGAGTTGCTCCGGGTCCTTGAGCATGTCCGCCCTCTTGGCCTCCACCTGGAGATAGGGAGTGTTGCCGCCGATCGACCCGCCGGTGGTGTAGGCGTTCGAACCACCGGTCTTGAGTTCCTTCCAGAGATTGTAATAGAGCCACAGTTCGGACTCATTGATTCCGCCCGCCCCGCCGACGGTGTATAGCGCCTTCCTGGGAGCATCCGCCTGCGGTTTCTCCAGATAGAATGACAGATCCTGGCGGAAACCACCGCTGCGGACGTTGGTTAGAAGACCGACGGAATGCGCTGCCAGATCATGAAACAGCGGCTTCGGGGTGGCCGGAGTCGATGCGAGCAGCTCCCCTTGTTTCCAGCCGGTCAGCAACCCGAGGCGCGGATCGTCGAAAGCCAGGTTTTCGAACGGAATGTTGCCGTCCGACGTCGCCGCCACTTCGGTCGCGTTGCGCGGGGCCGATTGCAGGGTGCCACGGGTCGATGCCACATCATTTGTTGCGGTGCTTGCCGGAGTTGCCATCGCCGCCTTCACTCCTTGGTCACCGACCCACCAGGCGTAGCGGGAACCCAGTCCGCCGCTGGCCTTGCAGGTCACCAATGGTGCGGTGACTTCGCCATTGGTGTTGGGCAGGCTGCCGACACTACCGGGGCCGACCAGTTGGACCAGTTCGCCAAGGGCAGTGCTGGATTTGGCAAAATCCTTCGTGTGGATTTCCGAGGCCGTTCCGGACACCAGCCACGAACGGAACGTGGGCTCCGGCCGCGTGGTTTCGCTATCCAGCCATGCCCGATAGACGCCGGTCCAGTTGCGGCGCTTGGCGTCGGCGGCGGTTTTGTCGCCACTTGTCCCGTCAGAGATCTGGTCGGCGGTGGCGGTCACCCGCTGGTCCGGACCCGTTTCCGTCTGGAGGGCTCCGATGGCGAGTTGGAGTGCCAGTCGTGCGTTTGCCCGGGCCATCGCAGTGGCCTGCCCCTGGCCGCCCGCGCGGAGGGAAACCGACGAGAGCGAAAGCAATCCCAAGGCAATGATGGTCAAAAGGATCATCAACATCAGGGTCACGATCAGAACAAAACCCGCGGATCTGTCGCCCCGGAACCGCTTGCGGCGTAGGGACGGATTCCTCGTGAGGCCTCGATGGAATGAATTCATCAACTGGAGAAGATGGGTTGGTCGGAACAAAGCAGCGTTGGAAAGCCCGCAAGATGGATTTTCCGAATACTCCCGACCATCCCCGCGCCGCCATCAATGGTCAATATAGCCAATTGGCCAGTTACATTTTGCGCCTGGAACGGCCAGCCTTGCGAGGTCGGATCGCACCAGCTTCCGTCAACCGATCGATCTCCGCCCGACGGTTTGTTTCCTCAGTTTTCCTCACCAAAACCCGATGACCATCCAGCCCGCCCCGACCAACAACCGCTTCGCCTTCATTTCCGTCACCGCGCTATTTTTCATGTGGGGCTTCATCACCTGCATGAACGACCTGCTCATCCCCAAGTTCAAGGCGGACTTCGCGCTCAACCAGTTCCAGGCGAACTTCGTGCAATTCGCCTTCTTCGGTGCCTACTTTCTCGTTTCCCTCGTCTATTTCCTCATCTCCGCCGCCAAGGGCGATCCGATCAACAGGATCGGCTACAAAAACGGGCTCGTCCTCGGACTCGTCGTCGCCGGCATCGGCTGCCTGCTCTTTTATCCGGCGGCGGAAACAAAACTCTATCCACTTTTCCTCGGTGCCCTAATCGTTCTCGGTGCCGGAGTGACCATCATTCAGATCGCCGCAAATCCCTACGTCACCATTCTCGGCCCTGAGGAAACCGCCCCCTCGCGGCTGAACCTGTCCCAAGGACTCAACTCGCTTGGCTACGTGATCGCGCCGCTCATCGGCGGCATCCTGCTGTTCGGCTCGAACGTCTACGGCAGCGGCGGCGGTGTCGCTTCCGTGAAAGCCCCGTATGTCGGGCTCGGCATCGCCTTCTTCGCACTCGCCATCGCTTTCAAATGCATCGCGCTCCCCGGTTTCACCCAGCAGGGCAAGGTCGAGGCCGGGGTCAAAGCCTTCCGCCACAAGCATTTCGTCTGGGGCTGGCTGGCGATCTTCTTCTACGTCGGCAGCGAGGTCACCGTCGGCAGCATCCTGATCAACTACCTGGCGGACAAGGACGTCATGGGACTTTCGGAAAACAGCTCCGCCCACTACCTATCATTCTATTGGGGAGGCACCATGATCGGCCGTCTGATGGGCGCGATCTCGCTGAGCGGCATCCGCGATTCGAAAAAAGCCGGTTTCATGGTGCTCGCCGCCATCGGTGCCACCGCGGTGATTTTCGCCAACGCCACCTTCAAGGAACACCTGACCAACGGCCACTACATCAATCCCAAAGACATCATTCCCTACCTCGGCCTCGTCGCCCTGAGCTTCGTCTTCTTCAGCCTCGGCCGCTCGAATCCCGGCCGCATGGTGGGCCTCTTCGCCGTGGTCGCGGCCGCGCTCACCGCATTCTCGATGGGCACGAAAGGTGAGTTCGCCCTGTGGTCGATCATCGGCATCGGCCTGTTCAACTCGATCATGTGGTCCAACATCTTCAGCCTCTCCATCCGCGGCCTCGGCAAGGACAAGAGCCAGGGCAGTTCGCTGCTGGTCATGATGATCGTCGGCGGTGCGATCATGCCGCTCATCCAGGGAGCGCTGATGGACAGTGTGGGCGTGCGCCTCTCACTCGGCATCGTCCTCGTCGGCTACCTCTATCTGATGTTCTTCGGCTTCTTCGGCGCACGGGCGGATGAAACCGCGGAAGATGCAGCAGGCCCCGTCACCGGTGGTCACTGACTTTGCACAGCCCGCCACCTGCCGACGCGCAGGATCATGGCGCAGAGTCGGCTGGTGGTGAAGTGAGGGCCAATGACAAAAGTGGTCCGCACAGTCCTCTGTGCGGTTATTTGGTTGCGGGAAAATCGCACAGCAGACCGTGCGGACCACGCTACAAAGAAACGTGATCGACCGGAGACCGCCCCTCATCAATCCAGCTTGTTCATGAGATTGACGAGATAGTCCCTCGCCCAGCGGGCGCGTTGGAGCATGTCGCCGGTGGATTCGTTCGGGCGGGAGGAAAGCTCGAGCACGAGGGTGCCGGAGAAGTGATAGCGGCGCAGCTCGTAGACGAACCACGCCCAGTCGATGTGGCCTTCGCCGGGAGCAAGGTGTTCGTCGCGGTCGCCGCGGTTGTCATTGACGTGGACGAGGTGGAGGTGGCCGGAGAGCTTGTGGATGACAGTGCCGAGCTCGCGGGCGAGGAAAGCGTGGCCGGTATCGAGACAGGCGCCGACCTCGCAGTTCCTGATGCTGCCCAACAGATAGAGCATGTCGTTGATGTGGCCGAAAAGCAGGTGCGGCAGCATGTTTTCCAGAACGAGGTGGACGCCCTGCTTGCAACAGCGCTCGGCGACGATGTTGAGGGACTGGGCGGCGTTTTTCATGCGGTCCAGGAACTCGGACTCGGGCGGGCGGCCTTCGCGTTCCGGGCCGGGGTGGAGCACCATGTTTTTCACGCCCATGACGGCGGCGGCATCACAGGCGGCGACGAGTTCGTGCACGGCGGCGGCCCGCACGGCGGGATCGAGGTCGGTGATGTCGATCTTGTCGGCGAAGGGGGCGTGGAAGGACACCGGCCGGATGCCGAGCGAGCGCAGTTTCTCGCCGGCACGCGCCACATCGTCCTTGTTATGATAGTCCAGATGGGCGGGAAACGAGCAGACCTCGATGGATTCGAACCCGCTGTCGCGGATCTCGTCGAGCACATCGAAGATGGGGCGGCTGTAGAAACAACCGGTGGACAGGCTGATGTTCCAAGGTGTCATGGGTTCGGTGGATGGGTTAGAAGAATATCATGATAGCGGGTGAGCCCGCACCCGCCGGCCGCTGGGCCGGGGCAGAAGCCTTTTTCCCGGGTGGACATGCAGTTGAAGTCCACCAGCTCGTCGACGTGGGTGGCCAACAGGCCGGCGAAGAGGCGGACGTAGAAATCCGCGCGGGTGCCGGCCTCATACTCGTTCCAGTTCACGCCCCAGCCGTGGGCCGGGTTCTCGAACTTCGAGCGGATGAGCCCGGCGATGTGGCGCGGGTGCCAGCCCTCGGCAAGCAGGGCGCGGGTGATGAGCTGCATCCCGGCGGGTTTCAGCAAGCGGTCGTTAGGGAACATCAGCCTGTCCACCGGTTGTTTCTACAGCCG
>JBDSNC010000086.1:0-26157 GCA_039915545.1 Luteolibacter sp. | reverse complement strand
TTGATACCAAGGAGCCGATGCGAGTGCGGTTATCTTTTTTTCATATGCGTGATCAGAGTAACGGCTCGCGTCACCCCTTTCAACGTCGGATCAAGGAATCGCCGCTCAGCGGCTCTGTTCAACAATGCGGTTTCGTCCAGCCGGTGGTTCTGTTATCGGATAACAGGATATCACCAAAAAGATGAATACAGGCGTTGAGAACAATGGGCAGGCACCACGGACCCAATATGTCTTCGTGGATTGTGAAAACGTGACGGATGTTCCGAAGACGCTTCTGGAAATGAAGCCGATCCAAGTAATCCTGGTCACTGGTAGAACCCAGAAGAGCCTGTCGCTGCCGCTGTCGAAAAACCTCGCCTGTTACGGAATCATCCCCAGCTATGCCAAGAGCACGGTCCACGGGAAAAACGCACTCGATTTCATCCTCTCCTTCCTCGTCGGACGCAGGACAGTGGAAGATCCACACGCCGGATTCCACATCGTTTCCAACGATCATGGCTACGACTCCCTCATCGCCCATTTGAGATCGCAGCGCTTCGACGCCCACCGGCACGAATGCCCGACAGGGCCTGCTGTGGTGGCGAAACAGGCGACTCCGGTGACAATCGCTCCCTTGGCTGACACCAACACCCGTTCGGCGAGGGTAAGAAAAATTCTGGGAAAGATCGCGATCAAAAGCCGTCCTGGTAAAAGGAAAACCCTTATTTCGTATATCAAGAATTTCTTCGAGAAAAAGCTCAGGGACGGACAAGCCGAGGCAATCCTCGAGAGACTCATTCACGACAGATTCCTAACTACCACTGATTCCGGTGCGGTGAAACACACGACAGCGAAACTCACCGCCGCCTGATCACTTGGCGGGCGGCGCGTCCTTCGCCGGTGCAGCTTCCTTGCCGGGAACGAACACCAAGCCGCCGCCGTTGATGCAGTAGCGCTTGTCGGTAGGGGTGTTGAAACCCTCGCCTTCGAAGACGTGGCCGAGGTGGCCGCCGCATTTCGCGCAGGTGACCTCGATGCGGGTCATCCCCATGCTGATGTCCTTCTTGATCGTGACATTCTCCGCCTTGGCCGGATCATAGAACGACGGCCAGCCACAGCCGGAGTCGAACTTCTGGTCGGAGGTAAAGAGCAGCGCGTTGCAGCCGGCGCAATGGTAGCTGCCTTTCCCCTGATGCTTGAACTCCTTGTAAACTTCTCCGTTAGGCCGCTCGGTGGCGGACTGGCGGAGGATGGCGTATTGCTCGGGAGTGAGCTGCTTTTTCCACTCGGCGTCGGTCTTTTCGACCTTTCCGGCGGGCTCGGCGGGAATTTCGGTGCGGACTTCCATGGCGACCTTCTTCTTATCCTCGGCGGAGCAGGAAGCAAGAGCGAGGGTGAAAATGAGAAACGAAATCCGGTGGGTGGTGATCATGTCGGGATTGGTTGGTTGTTCTGATTGCCAGAGCAACCACAGCCCATTCTATTCCCAACTTTCGTTCCGCGCAATCAGACGAGTTGCTCGTGGAGCACGGCCACCGCGTAGTCGCGGTTCATGCGGGCGATGTGATCGACGCTGATTTCCTTCGGACAGGCGGCCTCGCACTCGTATTGGTTCGTGCAGTTTCCGAATCCTTCCGAATCCATCTGGCGGACCATGGCGAGCACGCGCTTGTGACGCTCCGGCTGGCCCTGCGGCAGGTGGCCGAGGTGGGAAACCTTGGCGGAAACGAAGAGCATCGCGGAGGAGTTTTTACAAGCAGCCACACAAGCACCACAGCCGATGCAGGCAGCGGCGTCGAACGCGGTGTCCGCGTCCTCCTTGGAGATCGGCACTGAGTTCGCATCCACGCTGGAGCCGGTGCGGACATCGACGTAGCCGCCGGCAGCGACGATGCGGTCGAAGGCCTCACGGTCGACGATGAGGTCACGGATGACCGGGAAAGGATTGGCGCGGAACGGTTCGATCCAGATGGTGTCGCCGTCCTTGAATTTCCGCATGTGGACCTGGCAGGTCGTGATCCCGCGCTCCTTGCTGTGGGGCACGCCGTTGATGGTGAGCGAGCAGGTGCCGCAGATGCCCTCGCGGCAGTCGTGGTCGAAATGGATGGGTTCCTGTCCCTTGTGAATGAGCTCCTCGTTGACGATATCGAGCATTTCGAGGAATGAAGCCTCGGCGGGGATGCTTTTCGCATCGTAGGTTTCAATCTTGCCCTGGGCTTTCGGCCCGGACTGCCGCCATACTTTGAGTGTCAGGTTCATGGGGAATGCGATGCGTTTTGAGGAAAATTTCCGGCTTTGGGGCCGTTGCGGATGACGTGGCCAGAGTAGTTCTGAATGCGATGCGGGCTAGGAGAAAAATCGGGATTTGTGAACGATTCCTCTGATTTTCAACGCACGAATTGAGTCGTCCGCAGTGCTTGGAAAAAATTCGGGAAAAGTTTGGAAATCAGTTGACCACAATCCGAGAGCCTGCTTATTTTCCGCGCGTCGCAAGACGCTAGGCGGTCCGATTGAACGTCCCTTTGGGTTTTTGGGTTTTTCCCGGGGATAATCGATCGGGCCGCTTCTTTTTTTTGCTGATCGCAGAACGAAAAAACTCCGCCATGCATTGCACGGCGGAGTTTTTCTTTGGAATCGATGGATCGGTCAGGCTTTTGCTTCGGCCTTCGCCTCAGCGGCGAGTTTCGGGTCCTTGTAGGTGGATTGGACGTAAACCTCGCGCAGCAGCTTGTGCTCGATCTGGCATGGGCTTTGGGCCATGAGGTCGGCTCCCTTGTTGTTTTTCGGGAAAGCGATCACTTCGCGGATGCTGTCCTCACCGGCGACGAGCATCGCGATGCGGTCGAGGCCGAGCGCGAGACCACCGTGCGGTGGCGCGCCGAAGCGGAATGCGTCGAGCAAGTGACCGAACTTGATCTGTTGTTCTTCCGGGCCGACGCCGAGCACGCTGAACATTTTGGACTGGAGGTCCTTTTCGTGAATCCGGATGGAGCCACCGCCGAGTTCATAACCGTTGAGGACGACGTCGTAGGCGACGGCCCTGACGTTCGCGTAGTCGCCGGCGTCAAGCTTGTCGATGTCCTCCGGATGAGGGCGCGTGAAAGGGTGGTGGACGGCGGCCCAGTGGCCGGATTCCTCGTCGTGGGCGAGCAGCGGGAAATCGACGACCCACAGGAAGTTGAATTTCGTCGGGTCGTTGTTGAGATCCATCATCACGGCACATTCGGTGCGGACGCGGCCGAGGATGGTGCTGACGCTCTCGCGCGAACCGGCGGCGAAGAAGACGATGTCGCCATCTGCCAGATCGAGCTTTGCGATGACGGCTGCTTTTTCGGAGTCAGTGAAAATTTTCCAGAGCGGGCTCTTGTATTCGCCGTTTTCCAGCTTGATGAACGCGAGGTTCTTCACCGGCAGGCCGGCTTGCACCGCGATCTCGTTGAGGCGGTTCATCTGGCCGGTGGTGATGCCGGCGAAACCTTTCGCGTTGATCGCTCTAACGACGCCGCCGCCGTCGAGCGTGCCGCGGAAGATCTTGAACTCGGTGGCTGCGAAGACGTCGCCGAGATCGGTGATTTTCATCTCGAAACGGGTGTCCGGCTTGTCGGAGCCGTAGATGTCCTCCGCGTCGCGATAAGTCATACGTGGAAACGGGCTTGGCACATCGATGCCAAGACCGGACTTGAACATACTGGCTAACAAACCTTCCACCAGCTTGATGATGTCTTCCTGCGTCACGAAACTGGCCTCGATGTCGATCTGTGTGAACTCCGGCTGCCTATCAGCGCGAAGGTCCTCGTCCCGGAAGCAACGGGCGATTTGGAAATACTTCTCCAAGCCGGCCACCATCAGCAGCTGCTTGTATTGCTGCGGAGCTTGCGGCAGCGCGTAGAAACGGCCCGGGTTGAGACGCGATGGAACGAGGAAATCGCGCGCGCCTTCCGGTGTCGGGTTCGACAGAATCGGCGTTTCGATTTCAAAGAACCCGGACTCATCGAGATAGCGGCGGGCGGCGGAAGTGATCACGCTGCGCTGGCGGATGTTCTTGCTCATGCGCGGGCGGCGCAGGTCGAGGTAGCGGTATTTCATCCGCAGGTCTTCGTTGGAGAGCTCCTTGTCGAGCTGGAACGGAAGCACGTCCGCCTTGTTGACGATGTTGAGCTCGGTCGCGACAATTTCGATCCGGCCGGTGTCGAGCTTGTCGTTGGTGGTGTCCACCTCGTCGGTCTTCAAACGGGCCTCGACGGTGCCGGTGATCTGCACGACATCCTCAACACGCAGCTTGTGGGAAAGGTCACTGGCTTCCTGCGAAGCCTCGCCGCGGAACACACACTGGGTCACGCCCTCGCGATCGCGGAGGTCGATGAAAATCACGCCACCCTGGTCACGGGCGGAATTGACCCAACCGATGAGCTGGACGGTTTGACCGATGTGGGATTCGCGGAGTTCGTTGCAATGATGAGTGCGCATGGGAGAATGAATTAAGAGTATTTCAACCACAGATGGACGGGATGAACACAGATGGAAGAGATGGGATTAAGAGTGAAGAGGTGGGGCTTCGGGTGGAGTGAGGGTTACCCGACGGAACTGGAGTTTTGCGTGTTTGAAATTCAAAATGAGACCTACCTGAAGTCCTGTCGCTCGCAGGTAGTTCAGCATGCGGCCAACTTCATGATCGGTGATACGGTCGATCGTTTTCGCATCGACGATGACTTTGCCGAAAACGACGAGATCTGGAATGTATTCGCCGACTCTCGCGTCGCGATAATGGATAGGGTAGCGAGCCTGTTGGGCATAAGGAATTCCATGATATCGAAAATCCACAACCAATGCCTCCTCATAAGGCTTCTCATGAAACCCGTGCCCCAAAGAATTAAGAACAGCAAAGGTACAACCGATAATTCTCTCGGTTTCCATCACATGAATCCCATCTCTTCCATCTGCGTCCATCCTGTTAATCTGTGGTTGAATTCTTCAAGCGAGGAGCGGACCGTCGGGTTGGAGCAGGCGGTCGGTTAGCCAGTCGATGGCGGTTGCGGCGTTGCCTGATTCTTCGGTGCGGCTGGCGAGGATCTTGAGCTTGAGTTCGGGATACTCGGCCCCGACGACGAGGGCGAAGCGGGCACCGGATTTCTCGGCGCTTTGAAATTGTTTGGCCACTTTCGGGCAGCCCATCGGAAGATCGGCGGAGATGCCGTTGCGGCGGAGGTTGGTGACGAGGCGCAGTGACTCGGCGCGCTTCGTTTCATCGGCAACGACGACGTAAATGTCGCAAGCCGCGGCGTTGCGCTGGAGCCAAACTTCCATCTGCATCGCAGTGTGCGTCGTTTCCTCGATGAGGTTGCGGATGACGTAGTCGCCCATCGCGAATCCGGTGGCAGGCATGTCGGTTGCACCGTCGGAAATGGTGGAGATGAGCGTGTCGTAGCGGCCGCCACCAGCGACGGCGCGCATGGATTTCTTCGCATCGAACACTTCGAAAACCACGCCGGTATAATAAGCGAGGCCGCGGACGATGGAGAGATCCAGTTCGACGAATTCCGCGAAACCACGCGCGGCGAGATCCTCGCGGATGGCAAGGTAGGCCGCAGAGGCATTGGCAGGATCCGCGATGAAGGCGCGGACGCCGTCGGGAGTTAGGGAAAAGGCAGCGAGCTTTTGCTCCAGCACATCGGGTTTCTCGCGCTCGATCTTGTCGATGATGCCAAGGAAATCAGGAATGCGTTCTTCAGGGATACCGTTCGCCTCCGCGAAATCGATCCACGCCTTGCGGTCGGAAATGCGGACGACGAAATCACCCGCGACAAAGCCGAACGCGAGCATCGTCTCGATCGCGAGGGAAATCAGTTCCGCATCAGCGGCCGGGCCGCCCTCGCCGAGGATGTCCACGTTGAACTGATGGAACTCGCGTCCCCTGCCCTTTTGCGGTTTTTCGTAGCGGAAACACTGGCCGATTTCGAACCACTTGAGCGGTTTCGGAAAATCCCGCTGGTGCTGCGCCACGATCCGCGCCAGCGACGCGGTGACTTCCGGACGGAGCGTCACATCGCGCCCGCCTTGATCTTCAAAACGGAAAAGCTGCGAAGAAAGCTCGCCGCCGGACTTTTTCAAATAGAGCCCGGTGTCCTCCAGAATCGGAGTTTCGTATTCAACGTAGCCACAACGGCGGGCGACGGAGCGCCACGTATCGAACAAATAATTGCGGACCGCGCATTCACGGGGAGTGAAGTCGCGGAAACCGGGAAGTGCTTGGAAAGTAGGTCCTGCCATGGGCGGGCGGCGAGGATGCACGCCGTTTCCAGCATTTCAAGGTTCTATTGCCGTAGATTCCCCGCCTGCTCCCTCACTTTTGGAAATCCTCGGAAATGATCCCGTCCGCCCAGTGAATCCATCTCCGCCAGCGGAAAAAATGCGCCCGCCAAGCCGTCACACCATTGCTTCCGGCCTACAGAGGTATCCCTCCAGCTTGCAGAGATTGACTTCCGGCGCGCAAAGATTGGCTTCCGGCGTGAAAACTTACCACCAACTGTGCAGAGATTGGGTTCCAGCCTGCAGAGATTGACTTCCACGCTGCAGAGATTTCCTCCGGCGATGACCAGATTGACTTCCGACCTGAAAACAAGACCACTCGAGTTGCAGAGATAGCGCCCGGGGCTGCCGAGATTGGCATTTTTCCCGCAAGTGATTCATAGATCAATGTTTTACTCCTTCATCCTTTGCAGCAATGTCGGGTCCGGTAGCGAGCACGAGTCGGTCTTTCCCATGAACCGGTAACGATTGCGGGCGATCCAGCGGTAGGCCATGTCGCGCAGCGGTTTGGGGATGAAACGGGCGAGCGTGAGGAGCCGCCACCAGCCGCCGAAGATGCGGGTGAGTTCGATCGGACCGTCGCTGTGGGTGAAGATTTTCCCGTCGGACTCGCGGACAAGCACCATGGTGCCGCCTTCCTGCGCTGCGTATTGGGTGAATCCCATTTGCCGGGAAAGTTCGCCCTGCAGCGAGGCAAAGGAGACCTTCCCGAGCTTGTCGAAGCGGACTACCTGACGCACCGACTTCGAGCAAAACGCGCAATCACCGTCGAAGAAAAGCACCCATCCCATGGCGTGAGGGTAAGACTCTGTAGAAAATTTTCCAGCCGGATTGTTTCGAATGCTTGCCAAGCCCGGCGGAATCATTAGAGTGTTCAAATGTTCAGCGAATCAACTTTGACGGATGCGGATCGGGAAACGACCGGCTCACGCATCCAGGACATGCCCTACGACCAGCGGCCAAGGGAAAAACTTGCGCTGCTGGGGCCCGGTGCGCTGGGAAACGACGAGCTGATGGCACTTTTCATTTCCACCGGGATGAAGGGGCTGAGCGCGATCCAGATCGGCCGGAATCTGATTCAGAAATACGGCAGCATGGGCGCTCTCGGCGGCATGTCCGTTTCCCAACTGGCGAAGGAAAAGGGCCTCGGGCTGGCGAAAGCGTCGAAACTGGCCGCCGCTTTTGAACTCGGATCGCGGGTCGCCCGCGAGCAGCTCCAGAGCCGGCCGCTCGATACACCGCAGTTGATTTACGAGTTTTTCGGCCCGCAGATGGGCCATCTGGCGAAGGAACAGGTGGTCGTGGCGGTGCTGGACACGCGGCTGCGGCACATCGGGACCGAGGTGGTTTCGGTCGGCACGGTGAACGAATCCAGCGCGCATCCCCGGGAGATTTTCCGTCCGGTCATCACCCGTGGCGGATTCAGCTTCATCCTCATCCACAACCACCCGTCCGGCGATCCCAGCCCGAGCCGGGCGGACGAAATGGTGACGCGGAAACTGGTGGATGCGGCGAAGTTCATGCAGATCGAAATGCTCGACCACCTGATCATCGGCCGCGGGGCAGAGGGCCGGCTGCCTTATTTTTCCTTCCGCGAGGCCGGATTGGTGCCCTGAGTTGCTTTTCAAAAAGACGCGGGATAACTTCGCCGGACTGCCGCGCATGTATCGATTCCACCTCGCCCGGAACCTCCGTTCGTTCTTTTTCCTGCTGATCGTCTCAGCAGTGCTGGGAGCGTGCGGACTCCTGTGGTGGGCGAACCGCACGGGTCTGCCGGAAGCGTGGCGGGCGGTGATCGAGCGTGAAATCAGCAAACAGGGCGCTTATATCAAAATCGGCGGGCTGAGTTACATCCCGCTGCGTGGAGTGGTGGCGTCGGACGTGCGTTTTTTCTCGGATCAGGAGCATGTGCACGAGCTTTCCCGGCTGGAGCGTGTGACGTTGGATTTCGATAAAACCCGCCTGGCCCGCGGAGTTTTCCACCTGACGAAAATCGATCTGGTGGACGCCCGGCTGAGCATGCCGGTGGATCCGAAAAATCCCCACTCGGAGACGCTGGAGATCACCGATGTGAACGGCACCATCTTCATGCCGGGCAGCCGCCGCCTTGAAATTCGCGGAGCGGAGGGAAAAATCGCCGGGATCGAGGTGAAGCTGGACGCCCAGATGATCGGCTACCAGCAGGAGGGGCGGAAACCGCAGGACGAGTCGAACGTCGGCAAACGCCGCGCGCTCATCGCACAGATCATCAATGAATTGAAACTCTGGAGATTCGACAAAAAACATCCACCTAGCGTCGAAATGCACGTGGAAGGTGACGCCAACCAACGCTCGTCGATCATCGCCAAGCTCTCGCTGCACGCACGCGGGATGGAAAAGAACTACCACGTCCTCGACGATGTCGCCATCGAAGCGGATCTGGCGGGCGACATTCTGACGATTTCCTCACTCCGCGCGACCGACTCGCGGGGAACCTTCGAGGGTCATATCGACTACAACATCGACGCGAAAGAGGGCCGCTTCGATGTGGCGTCCTCGCTGGAGGTGCCGGAACTGCTGAAGGCGTGGGCCGGGCTGCCGTCCGTGAAGGAGGTGGAAATCATGGGAAAACAAATCCTGGAAGCCGAGGGGGATTTCCAACTCGGCGCGGACAACGTGCCCCAGATCCGCATGACGGGCCACGCCCGGTGTGAGGCGATCAAGCTGCGAGGCATGCCGTTCGACGTGGTGGAAAGTTCGTTTTCCTGGCGGGACAAGCAGTTGTTCCTCAGGGACCTGCATATCGCGCGACCGGACGGCGAGGCTCACGGAAAGGCGATGATCCAACTGCCGCTGGTGCGGTTTGAGGTTTTCACGACGCTGCCAATCTCGGTTTACCGACCGTTTTTTCTCGATCCGCATCCGATGGCGGGTGTGTTGAGGGATTTTTCTGAACGAAAGGGCGCTGCAGTGGATGTCCATCTGGAAGGCAGCTTCGATACCGAGGACAAGACCGCTTGGGCCTTCACTGGAAGCGGAAACTCCAAGAATATCAACTACCGCGGTGTGCCGGTGAACCACGCCGACGCTAAATTCTCCCTCAACCACCACGAACTGGATTTCTACGAAGGCTCCGTGGTGTTCAATTATGACAACTACCCGCTGCGGGAAGCCTTCAACGGGCCGAAACAGGGCCCGGTGAAAATCGCCCGCATCCGTTTCGATGCGGAGGACAAGGTCGTTCAGGTCGAGGGTGTGACCGGGCAGTTCTGGACCGCGCCGCTGGTGCGTCTGTTCGCCCCGAAAGTCGCGGACGGTCTGGAGCAGTATCGTTTCCACACACCGCCGGAGATGAAAGGCAGCGGCGTGGTGGACGTCACGCCGCAGGGAAGGACTTCGTTGGATATTGCCTTCAGCTCGGAAAATGCCGCCGATTACGTGTTTTTGGGCGAAAATCTCACACTCGACCACCCGCGGGCGAAGCTCGGCATCCGCGGCGAGCGGGTCCTGATCAACGATCTGGAGCTGTCCGGCTTCGGCGGACCGGTGGCGGCGCGCTTCGACTTCACCGGCAAGGGCCGGATGGAGGGCGAGATGAGCTGGACGAAACTCTCGCTGCCGGAACTGACCTCCACCTACGGATTCCAGATGAAGGGCGGCGGAAACCTCACCGGCCGGATCAATTTTTCAATGAATGACAACAAGGTGGAGACCATGGAAGGCGAGGGCTTGATGGCCGTGGAGCAAGCGGAGCTGTTTTCCGTGCCGATGTTCGGTCCGCTCTCCGGCCTCGTCGGCGGGGTGCTGAACGACGGCAAGGCCGGTTTCCAACAGGCGAAAAGCGCGTTCTTCACCTTCAACATCAACAAAGGCATACTCAGCAGCAACGACTTCCAGACATCCACCACCTCGCTCAACTTCACCGGCGACGGTATGGTCAACCTCAACGACCGCACCGTGGACATGACCATGCGGATGAACGCGCGCGGACTGCTAGGTCTGATCACCCTTCCGTTGCGCCCGTTTTACGGCCTTTTCCAGTTCCGCGGAACAGGCCCGCTGAAGGACACGAAATGGGAGAACGTGAGGTTCACCACACCACCCGCCGACCAGAACCAGCTTCTGCTAGCGCCGCCACGCGCGAAGGTCGTGGCCGAGTAGCAACTATTTGCCATTTTTCAAGACACGCCTTGCACCCCGGCCGAAGAAGTGCCACTAATCTTCCCACAAGACGAGGTCATGGGGACCCGTCCGCAACTGAAAGCCAAAAGCCATGTCCAATCCATTCTCCACACCTAACAGCCTCGATCCGGAAGCCGGTTTCACGCAAACCCCATCCGTCGCCCAAGCGGCGAACGATCTCCGCACCGCCGCTGGCGAAAAGGCCCGTGAATTCGTGCAAACCGCTGAGGTGAAGGCCTCCGCCCTCAAGGACCGCGCCGTTGAGACTGCCCAGCAGTTCCGCGAAACGGCCACCGAGAAGGCCATCCAATTCAAGGCAACCGCCACCGAGAAAGCCTCACAGTTCAAAGCCGCTGCCACCGACAAGGCGCAGCACCTCCGCGAATCCGCCACCGAGCAATGGGAGGATACCCGAGTGAAGGCAAAGGAGATCCACGTCACCGCCGAGGACTACATCCGCGAAAACCCCACCAAATGCGTGCTCAGCGCGCTCGGCGTCGGTTTCCTGATCGGTCTCATCGTGCGCCGATGAGACATCCTGCCGGCCCTGTCAGGTGAGTTTCCCAGCAGTTTCATGAATCCGTCATCTGACGCTGATCCCACGCCATCCGGTGGACCCCGGAGCGTCGTTGAAAACCAATCTCAAGGTCTCCCGTCGAACTGGCGGGAGGCCCTGATGGCGCTGATCGCCTCACGCGTCTCCCTTATCCAACTGGAGTCGAAGGAAGCCGCCGGAGAAGGCGCGCGGCGGATCGCCTATCTGATTACCGCCGTCTGTGCGGTGGTTTTTGCGTGGGCGCTGCTGATCGCAGGACTGGTCGCAATTCTATCAGAGGCTATCGGTAAGCCGTGGTCGTGGGTGGCCGTCGGTTTCGCCCTTCTTCACCTGTTGGTGGGACTGGTGCTGGCCAAACTGGCAAAACCATCGGGAGCACCCGCATTCCCCATCACCCGCGCCGAATTTCAAAAAGACCGCGAATGGATCGAAAACTTCAAACAGACCCGGAAATCCAACGATTGATCCGCCTCAGCGAGGCCGCCCGCTCCTGCCTGGGAGACGAGGCACTCGCGGTGAGACAGCGTTTCGACGTCCCCGCCCGGTTGCGGGCCTCGCTCAGGAAGCATCCGACCGGCTGGCTGATGGGCTCGCTGGCGTCCGGACTCGCCGCCAGCCTGCTTTTTTTCCGCGGCGGAAAAACCGCCAAGCCGGAAAAACGTCGTGGCTTGCCCACCGTCCTGCTCGGTCTCACCTTGACCGCCGTGCGCCCATTGGCAAAAGTCTGGCTCACCAACCAAGTGAAACACCATCTTGTCGGCAGATTCTCCTCCACTTCTTCGAATCCGCCGGCGGACTCCCGTTCCCAATCACCCCATTCCATCTAAACCCACCTTATGTCTGAACCGCATGTTGTTCTTGATCACGTCGATCAATATCTCCAACTCGGCCGTGAATACGATTGCTCCGATCTTCACCTGCCGACCGCCTATCCGCCCGCGTGGAGACGCTTCGGCACTCTCGCCCCGATCTGGCCGGACCACCAGCCGCTGACTGCTGAAGACACCGCCCGCCTGGCGCGCTCGTTCCTCGGCGATATGGAATGGGACCGCCTTCAAAAACAAGGCGACATCGACTTCGCCTACTCCACGGGCAATGGCCGTTACCGAGCCTCCGTCGTCAAGCAGCGCCTCGGCTACGACATGGTGTTCCGGATCATCAACACCAAGATCAAATCCCTCGAGGACATCGGTCTGCCGCTGGAACACATCCTGCCGCTCACCCGCTATCAGAACGGCCTCGTCCTCATCACCGGTTCCGTCGGTTCCGGTAAATCCACCACTCTTGCCGCCCTCGTTGATTTCATCAACCGCGACCGCGAGGACCACATTCTCACGCTGGAAGACCCGATCGAATACGTCTTCGAATCGAAAGGCTGCCACGTCAACCAACGCGAGGTGCACACCCATACAGAGTCCTTTGCCAAAGCCCTGCGCGGAGCCCTGCGGGAGGACCCGGACGTCATCATGGTCGGTGAAATGCGCGACCTTGAAACCATCCAACTCGCCCTGACCGCAGCGGAAACGGGTCACTTGGTGCTCGGCACGCTCCACACCGGCAACGCCCCGCGGACGCTGGACCGGGTGCTCGACGTTTTCCCGACTGACCAACGCGACCAGATCCGCATCATGGTTTCCGAATCCCTCCGCGGCATCCTCTCCCAGCAGCTCGTCCCCCGCGCGGATGGCAACGGCCGGGTGCTCGCGCTCGAACTGCTCGTCAACACACCCGCCGTTTCCAACTGTATTCGTGAAGGCAAGACCTTCATGCTTCCGGGCGTCATGCAGACGGGTAAGAACGTCGGCATGATCACCATGGACGAGTCGCTCCGCCGCCTCTACGTCCAAGGCATCATCTCCCGCGACGACCTACTCTACCGTGCGGATGACAAGAACCAGATGAGGGCCTTCCTCGAATCCTGAAGCAGGCCGTCGTTTTAAATTTTGCAAACCCTATCAAAACTCTCCTTCTCTTTTCCGCATGGCCAAGATTGACGAACTTTTCCGCTACCTGATCTCCACCAAGGGATCCGACCTCCATTTATCCGAAGGCCAGCACCCGAAAATCCGTGTCCACGGTGCGGTCAGGGAAATTCCCGACCAAGAACGCCTCGAGGGGGCATCTTTCAAGGCGCTTCTCGCAGAAATCTGTGACCCTGCCGCCTTCCAGCGCTACCTCGATTCCGGCGACCTCGACTTCGCCTACGAGATGGACGAGGACTCGCGTTTCCGTTGCAACTACCTCAAACAGCAGAACGGCCTCGGCGCGGTTTTCCGTTTGATCCCCACCGAAATCGCCTCGCTCGAAAGCCTCGGCGTGCCGAACGTCGTCAAGGAATTCGGCCACATGCGCTCCGGCCTGGTGCTCGTCACCGGTCCCACCGGCTCAGGGAAATCCACCACGCTCGCCGCGCTGCTGGACTACATCAACATCAACTTCAACCGCCACATCATCACGGTCGAGGAACCCATCGAGTTCGTCCACAGCAACAAGCGCTCCATCATCACCCAGCGCGAGGTTCCCATTCAAACGCCCTCCTTCGCCGACGGCCTGCGCGCCGCCCTGCGTGAGGATTCGGACATCGTGCTCGTCGGAGAAATGCGCGACCTGGAAACCATCTCGCTCGCCCTCACCGCTGCGGAAACCGGTCTCCTCGTCTTTGGCACGCTGCACACTAACAACGCCCGCAAGACCGTCGACCGGATCATCGACGTTTTCCCCGCAGACCAGCAATCGCAGGTCCGCACCATGCTCGCCGCCTCGCTCCGCGGCGTGGTCGCCCAGCTTCTTTGCAAGCGCGTCGACAAACCCGGCCGGACCGCCGTGCACGAAATCATGTTCGCCACCCCCGCCGTCGCCGCCATCATCCGTGAAGGTGCCACCCAGAAGCTCTACGACGTCATCACCGGTGGTAAGAACGAAGGCATGCAGTTCATGGACGAGTCGATCTGGTCGAAGCTCCGCGAAGGCATGATTTCCCCGGAAGAAGCCTACATGAAGGCGATCGACAAGACCCGCTTCAAACGCTTCCTGCCAGAAAACCTCTCCCACCTCGGAGACGCCTCCGGAGAGAGCCCGATGGCGCATTGATTTGCTGGGTTTTCATCCATGATTCTTCCCGATTCCAGCACGCCGGAAAAACTGGCGAACTACACAGGAACGGTAACGTGGGCCTATTTGCGCCCGCATTATGAGCGAGGTGGATTGTTTTTCGTCGATCCGGATCTGAAGCTGGAGGAAGTGGGCGCGGCCATCGCGGAAAACGAATCCGAACGGGTGAATGCGTGGCTGAAAAAGGGAGATGTCGTGAAGATCAGCGAACTCCACGCCGCGCAATGGGAGAAGCCGTCCGAGATTCTGTTTGAGGCTCTGGTGGTGTCGCCGTTCGTGCTGTGCCGGCCAGTCACGGGTTGAAATTTCCGCCAGTGGACAAGCGGCGGTTCGAGGTTAGGATCGCGGCAGTTCGAACTCATGTGGCTTTTCAAATTCATCGTTTTTGCGATCCCGTTCTTTTCTCTCGCCTGGTGGATCTGGGCCGACCGGAGACTCAAAGCGATGAAGGTGCCCGGCTTCTGGAGGGTGCTTTTCGGAATACTGCTGACGGTGCTGCTAGGCGGATTCACTTGGATCCTGATTGCCAGAAATAACGGCTTTTCGGTGCCGATTCCGCCCAGCCTGTATGCGCTGGTGCTGCTGTGGGGGATCATTTTCCTGCCGTTGGTGGGACTGCCGATGATGACCGGATGGGCGTTCTGGTCGCTCGGGAAGAGGTTGCGGAAAAAGAAACCCGTTTCCGAGCTGGAGCCCGCTCCCGGAAACATCACACGCCGTCAGTTGCTCGGCACGGCGGCCATCGCACTGCCAGTGCTCGCCACCTTCGGCGCGACCGGCATTTGCCTGCCCCAGACGCGGAGATTCCGCATCCGCGAAATGACAGTTTCTCTGCCGGATCTGCCGGAAGCACTCGACGGCATCCGCATTGCGCAGGTTTCGGACACACATGTGGGGAAATTCACGCGAGGCCGGATGCTGCGCGACATCACCGATGCCACCAACCGCCTCGAAGCCGATCTGGTCCTGCTCACCGGCGATCTGATCGACAACTCGCTCGATGATTTGCCCTCCGCGCTGGAGATGGTCAAAGGCATGGACCCGCGCTCCGGCCTGTTCATGATCGAGGGCAATCACGATCTTTTCGACGATCCCGAGCAATTCGTCCGGCGCGTCCGGGAAAGCGGCATCACGCTGCTGCGCAACGAAGCCGAGACAGTCCAAATTCGCGGCCACGCGGTGCAGATCATGGGTATCACTTGGGATCACCACGTTGCCGATATGGTTGCCAGGGTGAATGCGGTCGCAAAACTGCGCGATCCGGCCGCGTTTCCGCTGCTGCTGGCCCATCACCCGCACGCCTTCGACGCCGCTGCAAAGCACGGCCTGCCGCTTACTCTGGCGGGCCACACGCATGGCGGGCAGTTGATGATCGGCCAGGAGCTGGGAGTGGGACCGGTGATGTTCAAATACTGGTCGGGACTCTATCAAAAAGGCACGCGCTCGCTGGTCGTCAGCAACGGCGTCGGAAACTGGTTTCCATTGAGGACTTGCGCACCCGCCGAGATCGTCCATCTGACGCTGAGAAAGGCGTGATTAGCGGATTTCATTTCCTTCATGAGAAATCTCCGGGCTGCGAGCGCAATGGGTCTCGGCATCTCGCACGAAAAGTGCTACCCATCACCCGCACCATTTTCACCAATCCCTCACGATGCTCACCCGTTTTCTCAAACAACACACCGGTCCCCTCACCCGCGATCTGGTGCAGGAACCGGGGCATTTCGGTTTGGGAAAAATCCCGTCGCGCCTGAAACCCAGCTCCACCACCACCTCGATCTGCGGTTACTGCGCCACCGGCTGCCAGCTCAAGCTTCACCTCGATGAAAATGGCGAGGCCATCAACCTCAGCCCGCAGGCCGGCTACCCGGTCAACCTCGGCATGGCCTGTCCGAAAGGCTGGCAGGCGCTCGATCCGCTGGACTCGCCGGACCGCGCGACCGTCCCGCTGCTGCGCGATGCTTCGGGAATACTCGTCCCCACCGACTGGCCCACCGCCCTCGACACCTTCACCACGCGGCTCAAGGCGATCCAGGCGAAGCACGGCCGCGAATCCGTCGCATTCCTCTCCACCGGTCAGATTCCCTTCGAGGAAATGGCGTTTCTCGGCTGCCTTTTCAAGTTCGGCATGGGCTTCCTCCACTGCGATGCGAACACCCGCCAGTGCATGGCCACCGCCGTCACCGCCTACAAGCAGTCGTTCGGTTTCGACTCGCCGCCTGCCTGTTATTCGGACTTCGAGGAATCCGACGTGATCGTCCTGATAGGAGCCAACCTCTGCATCGCCCATCCCATCCTCTGGCAGCGCGTCATGCGCAATCCCCGCAACCCGAAGATCATCGTCATCGATCCCCGCGCCACGGAAACCGCACAGGCCGCCAGCCAGCACATCGCGCTCAAGCCAAAGGGCGACCTCGCCCTGCTCTACGCCCTCGCCCACTGCATCCTCCGCGACGGCCGTGTGGACGCCGCCTCCATCGAGAGGACGGAAGGCATCGGGGAATTCGCCGAATTCGTCAAAAACTACTCACCCGCCGCCACGGCTGATAGAACGGGCCAGTCCGTGGAAACCATCGAGGCGCTGGCACTCGCCGTTTCCGATCCCACCAAACGTGTCTCCTGGTGGTGGACGATGGGCGTGAACCAGTCCTACGAAGGAGTCAGGACCGCACAGGCCATCATCAACCTCTGCCTGATCACCGGCAACATCGGCAAACCCGGCACCGGGCCCAGTTCGATCACCGGCCAGTGCAACGCGATGGGCTCGCGTCTTTTCTCCAACACCACCTCGCTTGTCGGCGGCCACGACTTCGCCTGTCCGGAGCATCGGGAAAAGGTCGCCGCCGGACTTGGCATCCCTATCGAAAATATCCCGAGCGAGCCATCGCTCGCTTACGACCAGATCCTCGCAGCCGCCGAATCCGGCGAAATCAAGGGCCTCTGGATCGTCGCCACCAATCCGTTCCACTCGTGGATCGATTCAGGCAGGCTCGCCATCCTGCGCGAGAAACTTGAGTTCCTCGTCGTCCAGGACATGTATTTCACCACCGAGTCCGCACGCGCCGCGGACCTCGTGCTGCCTGCCGCCGGGTGGGGTGAGAAAAACGGCTGCTTCATCAACTCGGAGCGCCGCATCGGCACCCTCAAGTCAGTTAGAACGGCACCCGGCCAGGCGCTTTCGGATTTCCGCATCCTCCGCCTCATCGCAGATGCCTGGGGCTGCGGCGGGATGTTCGGAAAATGGACCGATCCCGAGTCCGTTTTCAAAATCCTCCGTGATCTCACCAAGGACCGCCCGTGCGACATCACCGGCATCGAAGGTTACGAAATGATTGATCAGTTAGGCGGTGTGCAGTGGCCCTATCCGGCCGGCTCGCAGAATCCGAATCCGAAAATCACCAACCTCGTCTCCCGCCGTCTTTTCGAAGACGGCGTCTATTACACACCCAGCGGCAAGGCGAAGATACTCTTCTCTCCGCCCGCCGATCTTCCGGAGCCTGTCGATTTCGAATATCCGTTCACCCTTCTAACCGGACGCGGCACCAGCAGCCAGTGGCACACCCAGAGCCGCACGGGAAAATCGGACATCCTGAAAAAACTCTATCCATCCGGTGCCTACGTGGAGATCCATCCGAAGGACGCCGCGAAGTTCCAGCTCAAGGCTGGCAGCCGCGTCACCATCCGCTCGCGCCGTGGGGAGATGGAAGCCGCCGTTTATCTGGCCCCCACCGTCCAGCGCGGCCAGCTCTTCCTGCCAATGCATTACCCCGAGGTCAACCGGCTCACCCACCCGAGCTTCGATCCCCACTCGCGCCAGCCGAACTACAAGGCCTGCGCCGTCAGCATCCGCAAGGTGACCGCGTAGTCCGACCGGAGTTCGTAGCCTCGGGATTCGTTTTACAAACGAACGTCGCGGATTCGTCGAATTGAGGCGAAATATGCGCAGAATTAGAGCCTTCCTGCGGTGTCAGGCGGGCAATACCTGCGATCATCTCTTCAAGAACCCGCCACCGGAAAGAAGATGATCACAAAAATCGACCACCTGGGGATCGCAGTTAGATCCCTCGACGAATCCATCACCTACTACGAGGATGTCCTCGGACTCACCTGCGAAGGCCGCGAGGAAGTCGAATCCCAAAAGGTCCGCACTGCGTTTTTCGCCGCCGGCGACGTGCATATCGAATTGCTCGAACCCACCTCAGAGGACAGCCCGATCGCCAAGTTCCTCGAGAAGAACGGCCCCGGCATCCACCACATCGCCTTCGCCACGGACGACATCACCGGCCAGCTCTCGCGGGCCAAAGAAAAAGGCACCCGCCTCATTCACGAAGTTCCCTTCGAAGGAGCCGGAGAGAAGCTCGTCGCCTTCCTCCATCCGAAATCCACCTTCGGCGTTCTCACCGAGTTCTGCCAACCCATCCACCCCACCCTCTAACTTCGAAAGACCAACGCCATGCCCATCGATCCATCACTCATGGAAGAGCTCAGACTCCGCAGGGAGGAAGCGCTCGTCGGAGGCGGCATCGACCGCATTGAGAAGCGCCACGAAAAAGGCCTGCTCAGCGCCCGCGAGCGCCTCGCAGCGTTCTACGACGGCGGCACCTATATCGAGTTCGGCATGCACGCCCACCACTCCTGCGTCAACTTCGGCCTCGAAAAGCGCAAGATGCCCGGTGACGGCGTTGTTTGCGCCACCGGTGCCGTGGACGGCCGCCAAGTCGCCGCATTCGCTCAGGACTTCACGGTCGGCGGCGGCGCGGTGGGACGCATCCACGCCAAGAAAATCTGTGATCTGTTGGACTTCGCGGTAAAAGCCGGCATGCCCGTCGTCGGCATCAACGATTCCGGCGGAGCCCGCATCCAGGAAGGCATCGACGCGCTTTCCGGCTACGGTCAGATCTTCTTCCGCAACGTGCTTCTATCAGGAGTCGTGCCGCAGATTTCGATCATCGCCGGCCCCTGCGCCGGTGGCGCGGCCTACTCACCCGCCCTCACCGACTTCATCATCATGACGCGGAAGAACTCCAACATGTTCATCTGTGGTCCCGACGTCATCCGCTCCGCCACCGGCCAGACAGCCTCGCTCGACCAGTTCGCCAGCGCCGAGGCCCACGCCAAGGTCAGCGGCAACATCCACCTCATTGCGGACGATGACCTGCACGCCATCGAACTCGCCAAAAGGCTGCTCGACTACCTTCCCTCGAACAACCTGAGCGATCCGCCGCACAAGATGAACGAGGAAATCCTGCTCACCGACGATCAGGGGATGAACGAGCTCATTCCCGCCGATGCCAAGGCCCCGCTCGACATGCAGAAGATCATCGAGCGTCTGATGGATCCCGGAAGCTGGTTCGAGATCATGCCTGACTTCGCACCTAACATGCTTGTCGGTTTCGCCAAGCTCGAAGGCATGGTCCTCGGCATCATCGCCAACCAACCAATGGTGAAAGCCGGCTGTATCGACATCGATTCTTCCGACAAGGCCGCGAGATTCATCCGCGTCTGCAACATTTACTCCATCCCGGTTCTTTCTCTGGTGGACGTCCCCGGCTTCATGCCCGGCCTCGCCCAGGAACGCGGCGGCATCATCCGCCACGGCGCGAAAATGCTCTTCGCCTGGGCCTCCGGCACCGTGCCGAAAATCACCCTCATCTGCCGCAAGGCCTACGGTGGTGCCTATCTCGCCATGTGCTCCAGCGACATGGGCGCGGATTTCGTCTTCGCCTGGCCCACCGCCGAGATCGCCGTCATGGGCGCGCAGGGAGCCATCAAGGTGCTCTATAAAAAAGAACTCGATGAGGCAAAGGACCCGGAAGCGATGGAGAAGGAACTCCGCGCCGCCTACACGGAGAAGTTCGCCTCTCCCTATCAGGCCGCCAGCAACGGCATGATCACCGACGTCATTGATCCTGCCGCCTCGCGCAGCACCCTCGCCCTCGCCTTCCGCGGCATCATGGGCAAACACGAGACCCGTCCGCCGAAAAAACACGGAAACATCCCTCTCTAAGCCGAACCCATGCAGCTCATGCCAGTCATCGCCCTGTTGGAACATCTCGGAAGCTCCGCTTTCGATGACATGCTGCGTCTCATCGGCATCGCCGCGATCATCAGCGTGGTGTTCAAAGGCATCCGGTCATTCGCTAACAAGCAGTCCGCCGCGCCTGCCGTTACATCTCCTCCGACAGCCACGGTAAAACCCAACGTTCCGGAAGAAATCAGCCCGGAAATCATCGCCATCATCGCCGTTGCGATTTCCTGCTTCACCAGCCAGCCACACCGGATCGTCTCTATCAAACGTCAGAGCACCTCCTGGGAAAAAGCCGGACGCCAGTCAGTCCTGTCCTCACACCGAATCCGCTAACCTATCAAATCCATGGAACATCTCCGCATCACCGTCGCAGGCAAGGTTTACGACGTCATCGTCGAAAAAATCGAGAGCGACGAATCGGACGCCCCTGTCACACAGGCTCCCGTCGTGCGCAACTCCGTCCCAGCGCCCGCTCCAGCGGCCGTCGCGGCACCAGCACCCGCTCCCGCACCCAAGGCTGCCGCCGGTGCGGGCGATGCCACGAGTCCGCTCGCCGGACTCGTCCAGGCGATCGACGTCCAAGTCGGAGCCCAGGTCAACGAAGGCGATCTCGTCATCACGCTTGAGGCGATGAAGATGTATACCGCCATCAACGCAAACTCCGGCGGCACAATCCAGGCGATCCACGTGAAAGTCGGAGACGCAGTCGACGAAGGCCAGGTCCTCTACACGATCGGCTAGACATCACGCGCTCACTCCGGAAACGAATTTGAAAATCATGAAAAGTCCATTCCCCATCCTCACCGCCGAAGAGGCGGCCGCTTTCGTCAACCATGATGAAGTGATCGGATTCAGTGGCTTCACGCCCGCCGGAGCAGCCAAGGTCATCCCCACCGCCATCGCCCAAAAAGCACGCGCCGAACACGCAGCTGAGCGCGCGTTCAAGGTCGGCGTCATCACCGGAGCCTCCACCGGTCCGTCGCTCGATGGCGAGCTCGCCCGCGCCGACGCGATCAAGTTCCGCACGCCCTATCAGTCCGACAAGGACCTGCGTGCGAGCATCAATGCCGGCAAGACGCACTTCTTCGACATGCACCTTTCCCTGCTGCCCCAATACGTGCGCTACGGTTTCCTCGGCGGAATCGACTGGGCCATCGTCGAAGCGGCGGACGTTTCCCCTGATGGGAAAATCCTTCTCACCACCAGCGTTGGTGCCGCTCCCACCTTCCTCACCCAGGCGAAAAAAATCCTCATCGAACTCAACAGCCGCCATCCGAAAGAACTGCTAGGTTTCCACGACATCTACGAACCAAAGTCACCACCCCACCGCAGCCCTATCCCGATCTGCGCCGCGGACGACCGTATCGGCACCCAGCGCGTGTGGGTCGATCCGAAGAAGATCGTCGGCATCGTCGAGTCGAACCGTCCCGACGAAGTGAAGGATTTCACTCCGGTCACGGAAATCACCACCCGCATCGGTCAGAATGTCGCCGGGTTCCTCGCCGCAGAACTCAAGAACGGCCACATCCCCAAGGATTTCCTGCCCATCCAGTCCGGCGTGGGAAACATCGCCAATGCGGTGTTAGGTGCCATGGGCGACCATCCGGAAATCCCGCGCTTCCAGATGTATACGGAAGTCATCCAGGACGCGGTGATCGAACTCATCAACGAGGACCGCTGCAGTTTCGTCAGCGGAGTTTCCCTCACCCTGACTGATCGCGTGCTGCAAGGGGTCTACAACAATCTCGAAAGCTATCGCGGCCGTCTGCTGCTGCGCCCTCAGGAAATCGCCAACAACCCTGAGATCGTGCGCCGCATCGGCATCATCTCCATCAATACCGCACTTGAGGCAGACATCTTCGGCAATATCAACAGCACCCATGTGCTCGGCCAGAAGATGATGAACGGCATCGGCGGCTCAGGCGATTTCACCCGGAACGCCTACATCTCCATCTTCACCTGCCCGTCCACAGCCAAGGACGGGAACATCTCCGCCATCGTCCCGATGTGCTCGCACATGGACCACAGCGAGCATTCTGTGCAGGTCCTCGTCACCGAACACGGCGTCGCCGACCTCCGAGGCAAGGATCCCCGCGAGCGTGCGGAGACCATCATCCGCAACTGTGTGGATCCGTCCTATCAGGATCTTCTCTGGACTTACTTCAAGCTCACCGAGAACGGCCACACCCCGCAGTCGTTCCGGTCGGCCTTCGCCTTCCACGAATGTTTCCTCGAAACGGGAGACATGAGGAACGCGAAATTTTAACACACAATCACCATGAGTGACCCAGCGCAAAGCCTGCTCTCGGAATTCCCGGAGCACACCTACGAACAGTGGCATGCCGCAGCCGAAACCCTGCTGAAAGGCGCGTCGTTCGAAAAACTCCTCGTCAGCAAAACCTACGAGGACATCACCATCCAGCCGATCTATCGACGCGAGGACATCGCCGGTCTGGAGCACCGGAAACATTTCCCCGGTGCCGCCTCGCTCGTCCGTGGCAGCCATTCGCAGGGATTTCTCAAGATCGGATGGGAAGTCTCGCAGGAACTCAAGGCCTGCAAGCCACAGAAACTCAACTCACTCATCCACGAAGGCCTCAGCGGTGGCCAAAGCGAGCTCAATATCACCAACTGCGCCTCTGTAGGAAATCTCGCTGACATGACCACCGCCCTCGACGGCGTGGAGGTGGACGCGATTTCCACCTATTGGCGCTCTGGTGCCGACAGCCTCGCCGTCGCCGCGATTTTTTTCGCCGCCGCACAAAAAAGCGGACTGGATGTAAAAGCCCTCCGCGCGGCTTTCGATAACGATCCCTTCGCAGACCTCGTCGCAAAGGGAATATCATCCGTCGATCTCAAATCCCGCTTCGACCACATCGCCGCACTCACCGGATACGTCGCGGAAAACGCGCCGCACGTGCGGACCATCACCGTGCAGGGTGATGTCTATCATAATGCCGGTGCCACCGCCACGCAGGAGCTCGGCTATATCGTCGCCACCCTCGTTTGTTACATCGAGGAAATGAAAGCGCGCGGGCTTTCCCCGGCATCCGTGTTCCCTCACATCCGCATCCGCCTCGCCATCGGATCGGACTATTTCATGGAGATTTCAAAAATCCGTGCCGCCCGCTGGCTTTGGAGCAAGGTCGCGGAAGCATATGGAGTGGAAAACGCGCCGGTGCACATCCATGCCAGCACCTCGAAGTGGAACAAGACCACCTACGACGCCCACACCAACATGCTGCGCGTCACGGCAGAGGCCTTCGCCGCCGTCATCGGTGGCGTGGACAGCCTGCACATCGGGCCATTCGATGAAATTTCCGGTCACACCGATGATTTCTCACGCCGTGTCGCCCGCAACGTCCACACCATCCTCCGCGAGGAATGTGGACTGGACCGCGTGATCGACCCCGCCGGAGGCTCGACCTACATCGAATGGCTGACCGACCAGATCGCAGCGAAGAGCTGGGGCATTTTCCAGGAAATCGAAAAGAACGGCGGCATGCTCGCCAGCCTCGAAAGCGGCACGATCCAACAGGCCGTTGATGCGATTCGGAATGCGAAATTTCAAAACATCCGCCGCCGCAAGGACAAAATTGTAGGGTCCAACATGTATCCAAATCTCAAGGGGACCAAACTCGACGCGAAATGCGGCAACTGCTGCCATTCGAATAACACACTGCCATCCGTGCAGCTCGCTCCGATTGCAAGCGTCGAACAGGCGATCGCCGCCGCTCTCGATGGCGCGACAGTCTCACAAATCACCGCCGCCGCTCTAGCAAATCATGCGGACACCCTCGCGATCACACCACTGCCAGCCCATCGCGCTGCGGAGGAATATGAAGCCCTTCGCGATGCCTCCGCCGCCTTCGCTGTGAAAGTGGGTGCCGCGCCATCCATCCTTCAGCTCAACATCGGCCCATCCGGCCGCTACCGGCTCCGCGCGGATTGGACCGCTTCGTTTTTCGAGGCCGCAGGTTTCGCCGTCGATGGCGCGCGGGATTTCCCGAATGCCGAAGAAGCGGTGAAAGCCCTTTCAACCAGCAAAGCCACCATCGCCGTCATCACTTCGGACGACGCAACCTATCAGACGACAGTCGAAGCCTTGGCCAAAGCCGTCAAAGCGGCAAAACCGGACACGATCTTGTTAGTCGCTGGTGCGCCAGGCGAAAACGAAGCCGCGTGGCGCGCCGCAGGAGTCGATGATTTCGTCAATATCCGCAGCAACAACTACGAACTCAACCAACAACTTCTGAAGGGAGCCGGAGTATTATGAGCCGTCCATCATTCGCAGAAATCCCCTACACCACCGCAGCATCCAAGACCGGATACGACCAGTGGTGCGAAGCGCTCGAGAAGGAACAGGGCAAGCCAATTGGTTCCATCGTCTGGGACACCATGGAGAAAATCCCGGTGAAGCCCCTCTACACCGAAGAGGACATCGAGGGTATGGAGCACTTGAAATATCAGGCGGGCATCGCGCCGTTCCTCCGCGGCCCCTATGCCACGATGTATTGTTTCCAGCCGTGGACCATCCGCCAGTATGCCGGTTTCTCCACCGCCGAGGAATCCAACGCTTTCTATCGGAGAAACCTCGCCGCCGGCCAAAAGGGACTCTCCGTCGCCTTCGACCTCGCCACCCACCGGGGTTATGACTCGGACCACCCGCGCGTGGTCGGTGATGTCGGCAAGGCCGGAGTCGCCATCGACTCGATCCTCGACATGAAGGTGCTCTTCGACAGCATCCCGCTGGACAAGGTCTCCGTCTCCATGACCATGAACGGCGCGGTGCTTCCCATCCTCGCCTTCTACATCGTCACCGCGCTGGAACAGGGTGCGACGCTGGAGCAACTCGCCGGCACCATCCAGAACGACATCCTCAAGGAATACATGGTGCGGAACACCTATATCTATCCGCCCGGTCCCTCGATGAAGATCATCGCCGATATCTTCGAGTTCACCTCGCAGAAGATGCCGAAATTCAACTCCATTTCCATCTCGGGCTATCACATGCAGGAAGCCGGGGCCACCGCCGACCTCGAAATGGCCTACACGCTCGCCGACGGTTGGGAATACCTCCGCACCGGCATCGCCGCGGGCATTGACATTGATGCCTTCGCCCCGCGCCTTTCGTTCTTCTGGGCACAGGGAAAAAACCACTTCATGGAAGTCGCGAAAATGCGCGCCGCCCGTGTGTTGTGGGCGAAGATCGTCAAAACCTTCAACCCAAAGAACCCGAAGTCGCTCGCACTTCGCACCCATTCACAGACCTCCGGCTGGTCTCTCACAGAGCAGGATCCGTTCAACAACATCTCCCGCACCTGCATCGAAGCCATGGCCGCCACGCTCGGCCACACGCAGTCGCTGCATACGAACGCGCTCGACGAGGCCATCGCGCTTCCCACGGATTTCTCCGCCCGCATCGCCCGCAACACGCAGATTTTCCTTCAGGACGAAACCTCCATCTGCCGCGTGATCGATCCCTGGGGCGGCTCCTACTATCTGGAATCCCTCACCCACGAACTCATCCACCGCGCGTGGGCCCACATCATGGAAGCTGCGGAATACGGCGGCATGTCGAAGGCTGTCGAAGCCGGCATTCCGAAGATGCGCATCGAGGAGGCATCCGCGCGCCGCCAGGCGCGCATCGACTCGGGGGAGGAAACCATCGTCGGCGTGAACAAATACCGCATGGCCAAGGAGGACCCGATCGACATCCTCGACGTGGACAACACCGCCGTCAGGATCTCCCAGATCGAGCGGCTCAAGAAACTTCGTGCCGAGCGCGACGAAGCGAAATGCCAGGCCACGCTCAAAGCCCTCACCGATTGCGCTGGTGGTGGCGATGGCAATTTGCTCGCCCTCGCTATCGAATGCGCCCAGGCCCGGGCCTCGTTAGGAGAAATTTCCGACGCGATGGAGGTTCACTTCGGCCGCTACAAGGCGGTCATCCGTTCGATTTCCGGCGTCTATGGCAAGGAATTCAATCATCAGGGCGACATGAAAGACATCCCCGATC
>JBDSNC010000053.1:0-36322 GCA_039915545.1 Luteolibacter sp. | reverse complement strand
GAGCCATGGTTTTCGGAGGTTGGGATGGGGGAAATGGCTGCCGGCCCGGGATGGGAACCGGCAGCCATGTCACGGGATATCAGAAGATCAGGACGTTCCAGTCTTCGCTGAGGTAGCGGCGCAGGCTGAGCAGGCCCGGAGTGCCTTGAAGAACATTGTCCTTCTTCTCCTCGATGCCGCAAGCCTGCACGCTTTCGGTTGCTCCGAAGACCGCCGCACAGGCGCAGGACGCCCCGACCACGAGATCGCGGACTTCGTTATAAAGTCCGTTCACCGGGCTGGTGACCTTCGTGAGTTCCGCCGGCCAGCGGGTGCCGGTGCCGATGAAGCTGACTTCGACCTCGTCGCCGGCCTGCCTGCCTTCCGCCGCGACAGCGAGGGCGTTGAACACACGGGCGAGGGCTTCTTCTCCGGCTTTCGGGTCGCTGATGATGATGACTGCTGTTTTCATGGTAGTTGTTGGTTTCACTCAGTGGTTGAGTGCGATGAGAATGCCCCGGGTGTGGCGGCCCGGATAATGCCGATTGGTAGTTGCGGTTATGTCGTGGCAACATAGCATCCGGTTCATGCTCGACCGCATCAGCGCACTTTTCACCGTGCTTGAAGAAGGCAGTGTCAACCGTGCCGCCGTCCGTTTGCGCATTACGCAGCCGGCGTTGAGCCGGCAGATGAAATCACTGGAAAACGACGTCGGTGGAAAACTGCTGGAGCGCGAGAGCAGCGGAGTGAAACCCACCGGACTCTGCCATTCACTGGTGAAGGCGATGCGCCCCGTGATAGAATCCTACCATGCCGCGCTCTCCGACATCAGGCGTCAGGCGCGTGGCATGAACTCCGAGCTGCGTGTGGGGTATCTCATCTCGGCTGCGCAGTTCGCTCTAACTCCAGCGCTGGAGCGGCTCCGCAAGACCCATCCCGAGCTGAGGTTGCTGCTGCACGACCTTTCGCCGAAGGAGCAGATCGACGCCCTGCGCGCGGGGGAACTCGACGTCGCCCTGATCGGGCAGGAGGGCGTGGTGGCCGCGCGAGATTTCTATCACAAGAAACTCCGCTCGCTGGGCGTGTGCGCGGCGCTGTCGGTTTCCGATCCGCTGGCGGGCAGCCGGTGCATTTCCATCAAAGAGCTGAAGGGCCGGGACTTCATCGGTGTGGACGAGGACCAGATGCCGGGACGGAACCAATGGATCACCGGCCTCTGCCGCGCGGCGGGTTTCAAACCGCGCTTTCTCACCTCGCCGGACGGCATCACCAACGTGCTCTCGCTGGTCGCATCGGAATCCGCGGTCACACTGCTGCCCGACTATTTCAGTGGTTTCAAACACCCCGGCGTCACGTTCGTGCCGGTGTCCGACGACAAGGCGCGGTGGGATTTCATCGTCCTCTGGCAGCGCGGGAAAGTCCCCGCGTCGACGGTGGCACTGGTAGATGCACTATCAGAAAGCGTCTCAAACCCCGCGCCGGGAAAAAAACCGCGTTGATTTCCCCCGTCGCAAACATCGCTTGCGGAAGCCGCCGCAGTGGCGATGATATGGCCAGACGATGAAAAAATTCCTGTGCGCCCAATGCAACGGGCGGGTGTTCTTTGAAAACTCCCGCTGCCTTTTCTGTCAGGCGGAACTCGGATTCGTCGCTGCCGATCTTTCCATCGCCACTTTCCAACCCGCCGCGCAGGACAAAACGCACCAGCGCATCGGTGGCAGCGGTTTATACCGGCGTTGTGCGAATCTCAAGACCGCCGGCTCCTGCAACTGGATGGTTCCCGCGGATTCTCCCGAACAGTTCTGCCCGTCCTGCCGCCTGAACCGGACCATCCCGGATCTATCAAAAGTCCCGAACCAGCAGGCGTGGCTCAAGCTGGAAACCGCCAAGCGCCGGCTCCTTTACAGCCTGCTCACCCTCGGACTGCCGGTCGCCTCGAAGGTGGAGAATCCCGTGCATGGGCTTGCCTTTGATTTTCTCGAAGACACCCCGCCGGGCGTGCCGGGCGACGACCACGTTTTCACCGGCCATGCGGAAGGTCTCATCACCATCAATCTCGACGAGACCGATGATCCAAAGCGCGAGACGGCCCGCCAGCTCATGGGCGAGATGTACCGCACCTTGCTCGGCCATTTCCGTCATGAAATCGGGCACTACTACTGGGACCGGCTCGTTCGCGGCACGCCGCAGTTGGAAATCTTCCGCAACATCTTCGGCGATGAGCGTGCGGACTACGCCCTGGCCCTGGGTAATTACTATCAGAACGGACCACCGGCCAACTGGCAGCAGAACCACGTCTCCGCCTACGCCGCCTCGCATCCTTGGGAGGACTGGGCGGAAACCTGGGCGCACTACCTGCACATCCTGGACACGCTGGAAACCGCCGCCGCCGAGGGTCTCATCATCCAGAACGGTCAGAACCAGACGACGATCCTGCCACCTATCGGCTGCTCCTTCGCCGACATTGCCTCTCAATGGCGTGACGTCCGTCTCCTCCTCAACGGCCTCAACCGCAGCATGGGCCTGCCCGATCCCTATCCGTTTGTCCTGGCGGATCCGGTCATCGCGAAACTCACGCTGATCCACGACTGGGTCGCGGGAAGGGTTTGAATCACTCCGCTGCCATCTCGGCTGCTGGCATCTCCCGCGCGGGAGTTTCCCTTGGATCCCCCCAACTGCGCCAGCCTTCCCGCAGCTCTAACGAAAGCCATCTGGCAAGCATCGGGAAAAGCGTGAGCATGTTGCCGCGGTTCAGCTTGAAACCGGGGATCAGGCAGCGGTTGCCGCGGTTGGTCGCGCCGAGGCGTCCTTCCTTGCGGCGGCGGCGGGCGATCTGGGCGAAACGACGGTTGTAAGTGCCCATCAGCGCGGCGAAAAGTTTCCCGCTCGGCGGTGAGAACGGAGGCGTGTGCAGCGCGGTTTCCCCTATGGTGAACGGCACTTCGACGACGCCCCAGTAGTAGAGTCCGAGGTCCATGTTGAAGGCGAGGCTCATGAGGTCGTATTCGCCCATGTATTCATACTTGTCCTTGTAGAGCGAAGTGAACCAACGGCGGTGGCTGACGGAAAAATCGCGGTTGTATTTCTCGTAAGTCTCCGCCGTGTTCATGCCTTTGCGCTGCTGCGTGATCAGGTTCGCGGCGCTGCTGGTGGTGAAAGAAATCCAGTCCATGCCGGGGCTGTAAAACGGGTCCATGAAGGCCGCCGCATCACCGACCAACACAAATCCATCACCGCAGAACGTGGTGCTGTAGTAGGCTAGGTTCTTCCGCCAGAGCTGGTCGTCCTCATGGTAGGTCGCATCGACGAGCATCTCCTTTCCAACAGGATGCTCCATCAGGAATGCCTTCACCCGGTCGCCGATGCTGCCGCCGTCTTTCGGGAAATCGACAAGCCGCTGGTCCCATACCACGCCGACACTAACATCGCCGCCCTTGAGCGGAATCCACCAGCTCCACCAGCCGTCGCCGATGATGTGGTTGGTCGCGGTGTTGCGGATTCCATAAACCGCCTTCGACCACTCGGGAAATTTCAGCGCCAGTTCGCGGCTGTCCCAATCCTTCACTCCGCTCCAACGAGACCAGGCGGCGGCGGTGGGATGCTCGGTGTTGGATTTCCACCAGCCTTCCTTGCGGGCTAACATGGCGGCGAGCCCCGAACCGTCGACGACCCAGCGTGCGGTGACCGTCTGGCGCATTTCGCCGTGGCGGACTTCCATCGTCTGTTCTCCGCCGGGGTTGAGCTGGATTTTTGAAACGGTCGCGGGACGTAAAATAGTGGCACCCGCCTCGCCGGCGCGGCGCAGCACTTCCTCGTCGAAGGCGGCGCGGTCGAGTTGGAACGAGGGAATCCGCGAAAGGTATTTCGCGCCGAGTTCGCTGGCCTCGCCGAGCGACTTCACCTCGTCGTTCCTGAACCAGAAGCGCAGTCCCTGTTTCACAAGATGGTTCTCGTTGAGATATTGCGTCATCCCCAACACGCGGCACATGAAGAAACCGCTGATCTCCACCGTCGCCTCGCCGACGCGGCGCGTCAGTTTCTCCGTTTTTTCCACGATCAGCACGCGGATGCCCGGGTTCTGCCGCATGAGCAGGGTCGCCGTGGCCGCGCCGGAAAGGGCGCCGCCGATCACGACGACATCGTAACTGGCGGTTTCGGGGAAATTTTCAGAATTCATTGTGGCGATCATTCGACGGCTCGGCTGGAAAAGCAATACCCGGAGTCAAACAAGCGGTTGCGCGGAAATGAGGAATCTTCCACAGTGCCGCCGCATGCCCGCCACCGCCGCCTCGACATCCACCGGAGAAACCTGGGACACCATCATCATCGGCGGCGGTCCGGCGGGATCGACTGCGGCCACGACGCTGGCCCAGGCAGGGCGGAAAGTGCTGGTGCTGGAAAAGGCGAAGTTTCCCCGCTTCCACATCGGCGAATCGCTGCTGCCCTACAACCGCAGGATTTTCGACGACCTCGGCGTCTGGGAAAAAATCGCCAGCGCGGGGTTCACGAAAAAACGCGCCGCCCAGTTCGTCATGGGCAACGGTTCGCGCGCCAACCGGCTCGATTTCTCGAAAGGCGCGTTCACCGAATATCCGGAAGCCGTGCAGGTGGAGCGCGCGAAATTCGACGACATCCTGCTCCACCACTCGCGCGAGGCCGGAGCCGTCGTCCGCGAGGAAAGCACCGTGCTCGAGCACCGTGTGGAGGACGAACGCGTGGTCATCAAATACCGCACGGCGGAGGGGGCGGAACATGAAGTCACCGCTCCCTATCTGATCGACGCCAGCGGGCTCACCAATTTCACCGCGAACCACGAGAAGCTGCGCAGCTACTATCCCGGCCACAAGAAGATCGCCATTTTCAGTCACTTCTCAGGAGTCGACATGCCGACTGGCGAGGAGGAAGGAGACATCCTGATCGTGCGGAGGGAGAAATCCTGGTGCTGGCTCATCCCCCTATCAGGCGAGAAGACCAGCGTCGGGCTCGTCATCGACGCTGCGGATTTCAAGGCGCTCGGAAAGAAGCCGCAGCAGGTTTTCGATGACGCTGTCGCCGATACTCCGGTGATCCGGAAACGATTCACCAACGCGGAAATATCGGAGGAACTCCACGTCATCGTCGATTTCTCCTACAAGAACGAAACGCTGGTCTCGCCGCGCGTGGTCAGGGTGGGGGATTCGTCGGGTTTCATCGATCCGATGTTCTCCAGCGGTGTCCTGTTAGCCATGACCAGCGGCCAGCAGGGCGCGCGGGCCGTGCACGACGCGTTGAAAACCGGCAAGGCCGTCACGCCCGGCATGAAGCGCTACGAAAAGGACAACCGCAAACGCATCGCCATCTATTGGGAGTTCATCGAGAATTTCTACAAACTCCACTTCGCGCAGATTTTCTTCCAGCCCTACAACCGCTGGGGCATGGTCTGCTCGATCAACGCCGTGCTCGCCGGCTGCACCACACTCCCGTTCGCCGTCTGGTGGCGTCTGCGTGTGTTCTTCTTCCTCGCCTGGCTGAACAAGCACATCCCGGTGGCGAAGCGGATCAAAGTGAGTTGAGCGTTCCTAGCGGATGCCATGGCAGGGACGGTCTCTCCGAGCCGTCCTGTGCGTGAGAAGCAGATGATTGGAGAATGGAACAACGCCCGGGCTTTTACATTCGCTTTCCATTCTCCTCACAGGCACCGGACGGCTCGGAGAGTCCGTCCCTGCCAATTTTCAAGCGGGCGGCGCTTTCCAGATCAAGCGCACCGCATCGAGGCGGACGCGGGCGTTGCTGATGGCGTCTGCCAGATCCGTTTCCCGGTCCACAAGCGCGGAGATTTCCTCGGGCTTGATGTGGTCGTTCACTTCCGCCAGATCTCGCAGCCGGGTGATCTCCCGGGCCATCTCGCCGCGCATCAGCGTCATGGCGTCTTCGATGGCGGCGCTGCCTTTCGATGCTCCCAGGACGCGGGCGTGGTCGAGCATCGCGGGCAGGAAAGTCCGTTTTACTTTTTCATTCCGCAGCAGACCGGCCGCATCGCCCTTGCGGAGCGGAGGGCGGGAGAAGGCGGCGTTGTCCGAGTGGTCGCCGCCCTTGTGATCGACCATCACCCGGATCGGAATCTGCGGCAGGAACCGCTCGACGTGCAGGCGCGCGGGAGCCACGCACTCGACGACGATCCACGCTTCCAACAGAATGATCTTCTCGCCCGCCGCGTCCCAGACGGCGAAGGAAGCGTTACCCGCCTCCGAGCCTAACATGAGATCGAGCGCGCCGCGGACCATCGGGTGGTCCCAGGTGAGGAAGGCCTCCTGCTCGCGTTCCAACGCGCGCTGTCGGTCCAGCGTCACGGTCATTCCTTCGTGCGGTAGTGAGGGGAATGCGTCGGATTTCAAGTTCCCCGGCAGCAGGAAATAGCGGCGGTTTCCAAGTTCCTCGATGTGCAGTCCGGAGAATTCGAAGAGCCGCATGAGGAAGTCCTCGAAGCTGGCGTCGTTGTCCCACTCACGGATTTTTTCCACCAGCCAGGCCGAGCGATCAGGACGATGCGAACTCCGCTCCAGCAGGCGATCCTGCCCGCGGGCGAGGCGTTCGGAAATCCGCTTGCGGCTCGCGAGCGTCTTTTCGATCAGCTCGTCGATGCCCTCGCGCTCGCCGATCGCTTCCTCCAGATCGAAGCGCAGCTCGCGCTGGATCTCCGCAGCGCCGGGCGGGCTGGCGCGGAAGGCGTCGAGCCCTTCGTTGAGCCAGCGCATGAGGATTTCGTCCGGTCCGCCCGGCTGATAGGGGATGTGGATGTTGATGGTGCCTTTCTGGCCGATCCGGTCGAGGCGTCCGATCCGCTGCTCCAGCAGATCGACGTCTCCCGGTAGATCGAACAACACGAGATGGCGGGCGAACTGGAAATTGCGGCCTTCACTGCCGATTTCCGAGCAGACGAGGATCCGCGCGCCGCCGGCTTCGGCGAAAAAGGCGGCGTTGCGGTCGCGCTGGAGCAGGGTGAGGTCTTCGTGAAACAACACGCCCTGCACGCCGGTGGCCGAGGTGAGTTCCTCCAACACCTCCTCCGCCAGCTCGCGGGTCCGGGTGATGACGAGGACTTTTTCATCGCCGAGTTCTTCCAGCAGGGATTGCAGCCACTTCACCTTGTCGATTGCCGGATAGAAATTCGGTTCGCGTTTGGGAAATCCGCCGAGTCGTTCGCGCGTGTTGCGGAACATGACACGGCCGATGCCGAATCCGTCCAACAGATCGGTGGCCAGCCGTTCGCGCGCGCCGGGTTTTCCAACTTCGAAATCGGCTACACGCTGCTCCAGCCGTGGCCGTCCCGCGACGATCCCCTTCAAACGTGACACAGGCATTCCTGCCTGTTCTTCAGCGGCCAAAGACTCCACGACATCCGCCACTTCTTCATAGTGAAGCGTCTCCTCACCATATTGCGCGAGATCCGCGTAACGACTTGGATCCAGCAACTGCAGCCGTGCGAAATGCCCCTCCGGCCCGAGCTGCTGCGGCGTGGCGGTGAGCAGCAGCAGGCTTTCGGTGGTTTCAGCGAGGGCCTTCACGATTTCATACGCAGCTCCGGGCGCTTCCGGAGTCCATTCGAGGTGATGTGCTTCGTCCACCACCAGCACGTCCCATCCTGCCTCACGGACCTGCGCCGCGCGCTGTTCGTTTTCCGCTAGGAAATCAACTGCGGCGAGGATCCACTGGCTGTCGAGAAATGGATTGCACTCGGGATCGCCATACTCGATCGCCTCGCAGCGCGCTTCGTCAAACAAGCTGAAGGAAAGCTGGAAACGCCGCAGCAGTTCGACGAACCACTGGTGCACCAGCGGCTCAGGCACCAGGATCAGCACGCGCTCGGCGCGGCCGGTGAGAATCAGGCGGTGTAGAATCAAACATGCTTCGATGGTTTTCCCGAGTCCCACCTGGTCCGCTAACAAAACGCGCGGCTGCGGCCGGTTCGCCACCTCGTCCGCGATGAAAAGCTGGTGCGGGATCAGATCCATCCGCGCTCCCGCCAGACCGCGCACCGGTGAACGGCGCATGTCGGCGCGGCGTCTCAGTGCTTCGCCACGCAGGTCGAAATCGCCGGGCTCGTCGAGTTTCCCGCCGAACAACCGATCCTGCGGCTTGCTGAAGCTGATGGAGTCGGACAGCTCGGCTTCCTTTGTTTCGCCGGAGTCGGTTTGATAGATGAGCAGGCCGTTCTCCTCCCGCACGTTTTCCACGGTCATCTCGGTGCCTGAGTGGACCTTGATCCGGTCGCCGGGAGAAAATCTCACCCGCCGCAGCGGCGCGGTGTCGGTGGCGTAGATCCGCGTCTCGCCTGCGGCGGGGAAGGCGATTTCCACCCGTCCGTCGCCGCTCTTGCGGATGATGCCCAGTCCGAGTTCCGGTTCACCGTCGCTCACCCAGCGCTGCCCGCGCGTCCATGTGTTTTCCGTCCTGCCTTGCTCCACCATTTTAACCAAACGAGCGGCTTTCGGGAAAAAAGGAAAGCGCAAATCCGGGACTTCATCTGAATCGACGACCCCGGATTTTCCGCTATCGTCCTCAGGCATGGAGGAGAAACCGCCGTCCAACGCATCCGCGCCGCTCTCATTGGCGGAAATTGACTTTCCGTCCGGTGTCGGCCCGCAGCCTCACACCGTCCGCTTCCTCGACCCGCGGGAAGTGGAGAAACACTTCGCGCCCCTGCTCAAGAATCCCCCCAGTCCCGAACAACGCTGGGCGCAAAAAGCCAACGCAACACCGTTTCCGGGTATCTAACACTGAAGCGGATCATTGAAGCCTGCGAGCCGGCTTTCTCACTGCGAGCGCTCGCGGATGATCTCATACATCGCAAGGTAGGCAGTTGAATCGATGATGTTGAGATCCGGCTTGCTGCTGCCGGCGGTCATGATGCTGATGCTGCCGTTACGGAAGAGCTTGTTCAACGGTCCCTGGCTTTGTTTGAGGCTGTCGACGCGATCAAGGAGGACGCTGGTTTCGCTGCGGTAAAAAATTCCCCAACTCATCACGATGCGGGCGGCTTCGATGCGGTAGCGCCAGCGTTTCACGCGGATCACGGTGAAAGGGATGGTGAATGGCAGCAGCGCGATCAAGGGGAACAGGACGATGCTGAGCAGAACGAGCTTTACGAGGGCATTGCCCACCGAGCGCGGGGCTTCCAGCAGGACTGCGAGTGGTTCGGCGGCGACGGCTTGTGGGGCGGGCTCGACCCGGCCACAGAGGATGTCATCGAGCAACAGACCCTGGTCGCGGACGCCGGGGAGAAACCCGGTGGTGAAGGAGCAGTGCTTGAGCAACTTCTGCTGGTTCTTGTTTTGCTGCTGTTGGACGAGCTGCCCGACCTCTTCCTCGGCCGCCACGAAAATTTCCAGTTCTCCGTCACCACCGCCGGGGTAGCGGGTGACCTTGGTGCGTTTGACGTTGCTGTAGCGGGCATAGTAGCTGCGTCTGGCGATAATGCCTTGTTCCGCTTCGACGTGGTGCTCGTGGAAACGCAGACGCTGGCGGGAATGATAGAGCTTGCTGCGGATGCAGGCGATGCTGACGACGAGGACGTGTGCGATGAGCAGATAGCAGATCCTTTCGTCGATCTGCATCGCCGCGAAAACGATCCCGGCGGCAAAGAGCAACAGGAGTGGCAGGAATTTCAGACGGGCACGCAGCCAGGTGAGGACTCCGAAGGATACTTTCGCCTCGTAGGGCTCCGGCGACGCGGCTGGAATACCGGCCTGGCGCATCAAGGCCGGGAGATTGATTTGGTTGGCGCGCAGGTGGGCGAATTCAAGCGGCTTTCCAGACCCGACCGACCAGAACCGGAGGGTGATGGTGCCGAACATGCGGTCCCAAAGGTTCTGTTTGATGACCAGTCCGGTGATCTTGTCGTAGGCGAATTCACGGTCGTGCAGGGTGAGGAACCGGTAGGAGTGCCGCACGGACCCGTGGCGCACGGAATACTGCGTGGACATCAGCCTGATTCCGGACTGGATCATCGCCGCGATCCAGATGGGAACGAGCGGAAGCAGGAGTAAAAGCGGGACCAACGTGCGTGCCGGGTCCATCCGGAACTCGCCCACGATCGTTTCCTCGATCGGGATTGTCTCCGGCTCGGCGCGGCGGGGACGGGTTGGCGAAGAAAGCGCCATATCTCCCGCTGCGGAACGGGCTGCTGGTTTTTGTTTTTGGCGGGCGTGGAAGACGAGTTGGTCGATGGCAGCGGAGAGCGCGGCTCCATGCCGGAGACGCCGGAATTTGATATCAGAGCTGCTCCCCTGACAACTGATCCGCACGTCATAGAGGCCGAGGATCCGGTCAAAAAAGGTGCACTTGGTATTCGCGTCCGCGATGTTTTCGTAGGGGATGAAGGCGTTCTCCCGGGTGAGAAATCCCTCGTCGTAGATGACGACGTCATTGTAGACGCGATAGGTCCGCCGTCTGAAGTCGAGGAAGCGCAAAACGATAAAAGCGATGAGGACGCAGACCAGGATTCCGAGGAGTCCCCAAAGAACGATTTCGGGAGCGGGGGAACTGGCTCCTTTCCGGGAGTCCAGAAGGGGGCCTAGGAGGAAAATACTCAACATGAAGACTCCGGGGAGCAGACGGATGCATTCCCCAAGAATGCCGATGAGCGCGGGCTTTTCTTCATGGAGAAGCTGGCGCTGGGTGAGGTCGTAGCCGTTTTTTCGCATCCGCTCGCGCAATCCGGCATACACGCTCTCTGGCTCGGAAATGACACGCAGCACCACCGGCTTGGCATTTCCAGCGGTCTGCACGAGCACATCGCCCACGCCGAAAAACTTGTAGCGGAGCCACGGTAGTTTGAGCTTCACGTGGGTGATGTTGCGGATCTCGAGTTCGGTCGTCTGGTCGCTCATCAGCCCGCCGCGGTGACAGATCACGCGGGAATCCTGGATCTGATAGCGTTCCTTTCGATAGGCGGTGAGACTGGAAATGACGCCGAGCAGCGATCCCGCGACGAACACTACCAGTGCCGGCCATGGCGGTTGTTCCACGGTCACCAACACGACGGCGGTCACCGCACCGAGCAGACCGGCGCTGATCAGCCCTACGACGATGCGCGGAAAAACAAACGATCCTTTCCGCGGTTTGAGGTCCTGTGGTGGCGCGACAGACTCGCTGACGGGTGCCGCCGTCTCTTCGCCAGCGGGAGTGGGAGGGGAGGAAACCGCGCTGTCTGTCGCCTGCGCCGCGCTGAGGAGATGCGCTATTTTTTCGGCGGGGATCCAGTCGGGGAATGCCTGGCTCCAAACCAGGGTTTTTGGCCCCACGATCCCTTGGCTGGCCAATGAACCCAACTCGCTGACCGAGACCGGCCCCAGCCGTTCACTGTCTGCCGATGCGTAATACCAGTTTTGTTGCTCGTTTGCGGACATGGTCAATGTCCGTTGATTATCCGGTGGGTCTCCAAGTGGCACGAAAATTCGTCCTCCGGCTAACAAAAGTGAGGCGGGCATCCGCTTCCCGTGCATCTCGGTGTCTGCTTGCCATTCCAGCGATGTCCCGATAGTTCTTCCGCATGAAGGGACGGATCAATTCCTTTCACCACGTTCACTCCAACGACATTTCCATGCAATCCCAAGTCCTCTCCCTCTTGTCCGCTTGCTCCTTTGCGTTCTGTCTGGCTGCCTGCGCACCCACGCCGCAGCCATCCTACCGGCCGGAGGTCGTTTCCTCCAATCTAGCGGAAGTTAAAATGCCGGTGCTGCGCAGCGGGTATTTCGAGAAGAATTGGAGCCAACCCAACGTCGATGTGATGGCGGACGGCACCTACCAATTGAGATACCGGCAGGGCACGACCTTGAATTTCGTCATTATCCGGAGTCTGGCGAAAATTGAGCCAAGTCCGGCCACCCCGCCGGATTGGGAGGAGCCGCATGAGGATCCGGAGGGCACCACTCCCGCGCCGGCACCGCACCAGCAATCGTGGAAACACACGTCGATCGTCGGCAAGCCGGTGAAGTGGTATCAGGAGGATGGTGGCAGTGGCGCGGATTTTCCCGGCTACCGGACGGAAGATTTTTCACTGACCTCGCCGGACGGCAGGACCGGTTGCTATCGCATCAGCGTTTGCAGCGATACGGAGAGCAAGGCGGCCGGTTGGATCCACCGCGTGGGCTGGTAGGATTCGATAGTGAACGGCGGTTTCTAGCGGTCACTTCATCGCATCCGGCTTTTTGATCGGAGGCAATGTCGCCCTGGGGCGGGTGGGCGCTGGTGGTGCGGGAGCGAGCGGAACGGTTGGCGGCGGGGTCATTTTCACCGGCGGAGCAGGCGGTTTGATGGCTGCCGTCGCTGCCGCGAAATCGGGTCTGGCAAGTTCCTTGCTCGGTGTGGCGGGGGCCAGCTCGGGCAGATCCAGTTCGGGCTGCACCGGGGCACTCGGTGCGCCGAGTTCGGAGTCGAAGAGCCGGTCTTTCGGCTCCACACGGTCCAACGGAATGGTCACCGCGGGCGGCGGGCTGGGGTCCGCGCTTTTTTCCGCCTTCTGTTGATAGAGTTCGTTGCTCAACTGTTCGCCGGGAGCGTTTTTGAGGCTCGGCAGCTTCACCGGAGTGGTGTGGGTGCGGATCCGACTGGTTAGTTTCATTGCTTCCCGCGGGTCGCGCTTCATCCACGGGAGTTCACCGAGGATCGGGCGGCGGTTTTGGAAATTTCCCCAGAGGGTTTCCTCGTCGTCGGTCCAGAGGATGAAATGTTCGAGATCGGGATTTCCGAGCGAAGGATCGGCTTCGAGGGCCGCGCCGTAAAAACGGGCGGCTTGCAGCACCATGCCGTGGTGGAGCAGGGCGTTGGCGAGTCCCAGATTCTGCACCGCTTTGCCTTGGTTGTGCTCCAACAGCGCGGTGAGCAGGCGGATCGCTTTCCGCGGTGCTGCCTTGGCGAGGATACGGGCGGCGAATGCCAGCTCGACATCGATACTGGGAATTTCGTCGGTTTCCCAGACGACATTCGCCGCTTCAAGGAATTCTCCCTCATCGTAGAGGAGGTGGGCCAGTTGCTTGCGGGTCTCCCAGTCGGCTGGATTTTCCTTGAGGGTTTCGCGCAGTTTTTTCTCGTCGGTTGGTTTAGGGCCGGTGCTCATAGGTTTTGGGGTTTAGGTTTCAAAGTCGCCCGTTTGTCGGAGTCGGCAAGTCCTAAAGTGATCCTTGCGGCGGAGGCGGCAGGTCGCCGCTGAAGAAGGCACGTCATCGAGCCGCTGGAGAATAGGACACAATATGCCACTGCGGCCGCGCGGCGAAGCATAAAGTCCTCCCTCCGGGAAATAGCGGCGGATGCGAGGATTTTGACATGCGGAGGGCGTTCAGGTTTTCGCGAAAAGCTCCTGGCAGAGCAGGCAGCGTTTCCCATCACAGCCGCGGGCGGTGCAGTGTTCGCGGCCGTAGAAGATGATCTGAAGGTGGAGGCGGTTCCACGAGGCTCGGGGGAAGAGTTTTTTCAGATCGCGCTCGGTTTCGACGACGTTTTTCCCAGAAGTGAGTTTCCAACGGGTGGCGAGGCGGTGGATGTGGGTGTCGACCGGGAAGGCGGGCACGCCGAAAGCCTGTGCCATGACGACGGACGCTGTCTTGTGACCGACACCGGGCAGCGCTTCGAGGGCATCGAAATCCTGCGGGACCTCACCGCCGTGTTTTTCCACAATGATTTTGGAGAGCTCTGAAATGGCGGCAGACTTGCGGGGGGACAGGCCGCAGGGGCGGATGATGGCCTGGATTTTTTCGACCGGGACATGCATCATGCCGTGCGGATTGTCGGCGAGTTCGAACAGGGCGGGGGTGACGAGGTTGACGCGCACGTCGGTGCATTGGGCGGAAAGCAGGACGGCGACGAGCAGGGTGTAGGGATCCTTGTGATCGAGCGGGATCGGGGTTTCCGGATAGAGTTCGTCGAGTCGGCGCAGCAGGTGGTCGGCGCGTTGTTGCTTGAGCATGCAGGGAGTTTTCCCGGCGGGAGGGGGAAATGCAAGGGCTGCGGCGGAGCTTGTGGGTGTAACTGAAGTGGTGGGCAAGCGGGTGGCCGTGATGGAGGAAAGCTGGAAGGAAGGCCGCCGCCACGCCGTGGAATGCGACATCAAATCGTTCTTCGGCACGCTCAACCACGACCGCCTGATGGGAGCGCTGCGCTGCGGGGCACGTCGCGTTCGCTCCTGTTCATCCCCCGCCGGGGTATTGGTATTTCCTAACGGCGGGCGTGGAGCTGCCGGACGGCACCCGCGAGGCCAAGCCTCAAGGAGTGCCGCAGGGTGGCCCGCTGTCGCCTCTGTTAGCCAACATCGTGCTCGATCCGCTCGACAAGGAATTGGAATGCCCCAGCGGCTTGCCGCCTTCCTCAAATCATTTTCCAGAGGAGGAAAATGCCGACTGCATGGCCGGAGCGGAGCGCAGGCAATCACGCGGACACAAGTTCGCGAGATAGGCCGACGACTTCATCGTGATGGTGAAAAGCAGGAATTCGGCGAAAAGGGTGATGGCGTCGCTGATCCGTTTTTTCGAAGGACAACTGCAACTGATCGTCATCCGAGCCAGGCTCGCGTGGACGGAAAAGGCGCAACACGGCTTCAAGGAGCGGATCAAGGAAAGGAAGCGCAGCGGACTGAGCAGTGAGCAGAGAAGAAGAGAGCTGTCAGTTTGTGACAACGACGCGGAGACGGAGCATGCGCGGGGCGTGGAGTCAGAAGTTCATTGAATTTGCGGTGATTCGCAGGGTTTTCCCACACTTGAAGACCCCGGCCTACGGCCTCGCCGGGTGATGGCGGGAATCCACCCTTTTCAAGACGGTCTCCAGGCCGGTCGGAGGTTCCGCTAACCCATATGGGTAAGCGACAGTTCGGGGTGTTTCGCCGAATCTGGAGTCAATGTCGCTCCGTCTTTTCGTCATAACCTGCGCTTCGTTTTTCGCCGCGGTGGTTTCCTCGTGGGCCAAGCCCTCGCTGTATCTCATCGGTGACTCGACCGTGCGCAACGGCACGGAAGGCCAGATGGGGTGGGGGGATCCGCTGGTGAACGAGTTTGATCCGGCGAAAATCGCCGTCGTCAACCGGGCGATCGGCGGGCGCAGCAGCCGCACCTTTCTCACCGAAGGCCGCTGGGATGCGGTGATGGCGCACCTGAAGCCCGGCGATTTCCTGCTCATGCAGTTCGGCCACAACGACACGGGAAAACCGAACGACGAGAAGTGCAGGGCATCAATCAAGGGCATCGGCGAGGAAACCGAGGACATCGTGCGCAGCACCGACCAGCAACCGGAAACCGTGCACTCGTATGGCTGGTACCTGCGGAAATACGCCAGTGAGGCAAAGGCGAAGGGTGTCACTCCGATCATGGTTTCCCCGATTCCCCGCAACATCTGGACCGACGGGAAGATCGGCCGCTCGGACAAGGACTACGCGCTGTGGGCGAAACAGGTGGCGGAACAGGAGCACATCCCGTTCGTCGATTTCAACAAGCTGCTCGCGGATCGGTACGAATCGCTCGGTCAGGAGAAAACCGCCGCGCACTTCGCCGGCACCGACCACACGCACACCTGCGCTGCCGGTGCTGCGTTCAACGCCGCCGCGCTTGCCTCGGCGATCCGCGGCCTGCCGGACTGCGATCTCGGCAAGGCGCTTTTCCCCGCGGATCTGTGGCTGCCGTCTGTGTTTTCCGATCACATGGTCCTCCAGCGCGACATGACGCTGCCGATCTGGGGCACCGCCACCCCGGGCAAGGAAGTGAAGGCCACACTCGCGGGCAAATCCGCCGCCGCCACCGCCGACGAAATGGGCAAGTGGCGGATCGATTTCCCCGCGCTGCCAGCGGGCGGTCCGTTCACACTGGAGGTTTCCTCGGGAGCGACCCGCAGTTACTCGGATGTGATGGTTGGCGAGGTCTGGCTTTGCTCCGGGCAGTCGAACATGGATTTCACCCTGGCGAAAACGGTGAAGAGGTCGTTTTCCGGAGCGGCGGATTGGGAGAAGGAAGTGGCCGCGGCGGATTTCCCGAAAGTCCGCATGTTCTCGGCGGAATGGACGATGAGCGAGTTTCCCCGGCGCGATGTCCAGGGGGCATGGGCGGTATGCTCACCGCAGACAGCGGGTGATTTTTCGGCGGTGGCTTACTATTTCGGTCGTGAACTCCAGCAGAAACTGGATGTGCCGGTGGGGCTGGTCACCTGCGCCTACGGGGCCAGCACGATCGAGTCATGGATCAGCGAGGAAGGCATGTCCGCGCATCCGCAGTTCAAGGAGCTGTTGGACGCGTTCGGGAAAAAGCGCATCGCCTTCCGCGATGATCCGAAACCGTTCCAGCAATACGGCGAGGCCCTGGCCAAATCCAACGGCGGCAAGGCGCCTAAAAATCCCGACCCCCTCCAGGACCAGCACAACCCGTTCGTGCTCCACAATGGCATGATTGCACCGGTCGTCCCTTACGCCATCCGCGGCGCGATCTGGTATCAGGGCGAGTCGAACATGAACACCCGCAGTCTCTATCCGGAGCTCCAGCAGGCGCTCATCGGCGAATGGCGCTCGCTTTGGAAAAATCCCGGACTGCCCTTCTATTTCGTCCAACTCGCTCCTAACAAAGCGCCGCAGCCGGAGCCGTCCGGCTGCCAGCTTCCCGAAATGCGCGAGGCCCAGGCGAAGTCGCTTGCCATCTCCCACACCGGCATGGCCGTCACGCTCGACATCGGCGATGAGAAGAACGTGCATCCGAAAAACAAGCTCGACGTGGGCAGGCGCCTCGCCCGTCTGGCTCTCACCGGAACCTACGGGAAACCGGGCGTCGCCAATGGTCCGCTGTTTCATGACGCCGCTGTCGAGGGCGGGAAAATCCGCGTCCGTTTCGACAGCACCGGCGGCGGACTGGTGGCGAAGGACGGCGCTTTAAAACAATTTGCAATCGCCGGTTCCGATAAGAAGTTCGTCTGGGCGGATGCGGTGATCGATGGCGAGACTGTGGTCGTTTCAAGTCCATCGATCCCGCAGCCCGTCTACGTTCGCTACGCTTGGGCGGAGAACCCGGCAGGGGCCAATCTTTTCAACTCCGAAGGACTTCCCGCGGCCCCATTCCGCAACGAACCATGAAACCCACGTTGTTTTTTCTCGCCGCCGGGCTGCTCCCCGTCGCGGCCCAGATCCCCGCATTCCCGGGTGCCGAAGGATACGGCGCCTACGCCAAGGGCGGCCGGGGCGGCGATGTCTATCATGTCACCAACCTCAATCCTTCAGGCGCGGGATCCTTCGTGGAGGGGATTTCAACCGTGCCTGCCGCGGGGCGGACGATCGTTTTCGACGTCAGCGGCTACATCCGTTTTCCGAGCGGCTCGAACGGGACGCGGCTGACCGCCTCCAAGGTGACTATCGCCGGTCAGACCGCGCCGGGCGACGGGGTGGGTTTCTATAACAATTTCTTCCGCGTCTCCGGTGATGACGTGGTCATCCGCCACCTGCGTTTCCGTCATGGCAAGTATGGATCCGGCGGGGACTGCATCGATCTCGACAGCGGTTGCCTCAATGCGATCCTGGACCACGTCTCGATGCAGTTCAGCACGGACGAGAACATGTCCAGCTTCGGCAGTCCGCCGGAAAACCTGACGCTGCAATACTCGCTCAACGCCTGGGGTCTCGAAAGCCATTCCTGCGGCGGCCTGTGGGACCAGAATCACGCGACATCGCACCACAACCTCTGGGCGCACAATCACACGCGGAATCCCAAGTCACGGCCTAACGGCCTGCTCGAGTGGGTGAACAACGTCACCTTCGACTGGGACATCGGCTTCATCATGGGCGATACGACCAGCGTCCAGAGTTACAAGGCGAACGTCATCAACAATTACTTCGTCTGTCCTCCCGGCAACACGCAGTCCAAGGCAATGGTCAAGGGAACCGTGGCCACCAACGGCCTGCCGAATTTCACCGTCTATCTGAACGGAAATCTCACCGACAACAACGGCGACGGCATTCTCAACGGCACGGACAAGGGATACTCGATCGTCGAGGGTTCGGCCTATTCCGCCGCGGAGAGTCCGCCGGCCGCCACGGGCGCGTTCCGCTACTATCAGTCCGCCTCGGCCATCGCCGGATCGACCGCGGGCGTCACCGCCGATGCGCCGCTGACCGCCTATAAGAAGATCGTTTCCAACTCGGGAGCGCTCCGGCTCGATGCGAACTACACCGGAGCGATCCGCGACGAGGTGGATACCATTCTTTTCAACAAACTCACCACGCAGACGCGTGCCCACGTCACCCGGGAAAGCGACACCGGTGCGAGCGCCGCCGGCTTTGGCGTGCTGGCCTCCACGGCCGCCGCGGTGGATACGGACCAGGACGGAATGCCGGATTACTACGAGGCTGCGCTCGGTTGGAACGCGGCAACGCAGGATCACAACACGGTCCTCGCCAACAGCGGGGGACTCATCACCGGCACGACGTTTTTTCCAACAGGCACTGTCTCCGGATACACTCGGCTGGAAGAATATCTGCAATACCTGTCCATCCCGCACGGCACGGTGGCGAAAAACATCACCGGCACGCCGACGAGCATCACCGTCGATCTGCGGAAATTCACGTCGGGCTTCGCGACTTCTCCGTCGTTCACGGTCGGAGCGCTCGCGAATGGCACCATCACCCAATATCTGGCGGACGGCGTGACGGTTTCCGCCACCGGGCCGATCGCCAAATTCACGCCCACGCTCAACTACGTCGGCCGCGCGCGATTTGATTTCGCCGTCACCGATTCGGCCGGCAGCGCCTGGACGCAGACCTTCGCGGTGCTTGTCTCCCAAAGTGGCCTGCCCCGCGACCTGACATGGAAAGGCGATGGCTCGGCGAACGCGTGGGACTCGGCGGCTAACAACTGGCTGCGCAACAGCACCGCCACTTCGTTCAGCACCGGCGACAGGGTGACCTTCGATGACAGCGGATCATTCACCCCGGCGGTGAACGTTGCCGACACGCAATCCCCGACGACCATGGATGTGAACGCCACCGGCAACCACACCTTCGGCGGGACGGGAGCGATCGGTTCCGGCACACTGACAAAGCGCGGCACCGGCACGCTGACCTTCAATAATAACGCGGCGAACGGTTTCAGCGGAGTGACCCTCGACAGCGGAACCATCGCTGCCGGCCGGACGGACAGCATCGGAACGGGAACCGTGGCGTTTGGAAATGCGACGCTGAACCTTCCGGGCGCGGGCGGGACGTTTTCCAATCCTCTGGTGATCAATGGAAGCTCGACCCTCAACTGGACCAGTAATTCCAACATGTATCTCAGCTCCAACATCACCGGAGCGGCACAACTGAACCTCAATTTCTCCAACAAGCTCTTCACCCTCCAGGGAAGCTGGGCGGCTTTCACCGGAACGTTCAACACCGGGAGCAGCACCGGGACACTGCGGATCAACAGCGCGAACAGCCTGGATTTTTCGAAGACGAAATTCCAAATGGGGAACGCCTCGCTGAGGCACCATTTGAACGGTGCGCAGAGTGTCTCGTTTGGTGAGTTGAACGCTGGATCGGGCGCGTTTCTGACGGGAGGGGACACCAACTTCGCCGTCACGGACACCTATACCATCGGCGGGCTCAATACGGATGCGACCTTCGGCGGGACCATCGCGGACGGTTCGGGCACCAGCCATAAACTCGGCATCATTAAATCCGGCACTGGATCGCTCACGCTTTCCGGAGCCAGCACCCACACGGCGCCGACGAATGTTAGCGCGGGCTCGCTCATCGTTTCCGGGAGTCTTGCCAACTCTCCGGTGACAGTTTCCTCCGGTGCGTTGCTCGCGGGTGGCGGCACGTTCGGCGCGGGTGTGACCGCGAGCGCCGGGGCTTTTGTTTCTCCCGGAACCACGCCGTTCACCGGAGCGACGATGACGGTCAACAACGGTCTCGCTCTGAACGGCAACACGCTCTATTTCGACATGTCGAACACTCCGGCGGGAGCGAACGACAAGATCGTGATGGGTGGTGGTGCGCTGACGATGGCCGGGGCGCAGAATTTCCAATTTCTGTTATTGCAAAACACGTTGGCCGCAGGGACTTACGATCTCGTCACCGGTGCCGCCAGCATCAGCGCGGGCGGATACACGCTCACCCATAACCTGCCCACCGGAACCCGCCAGACTTTCAGCCTGGCTGCTGTCGGCACCACCCTGCGTCTCACCGTCACGGGGGATCCGGCCACGCTCACCTGGACCGGCACAACAAGCGCGAACTGGGACACCACCACCGCGAACAACTGGACCGGCGCGTCTCCCAACACCTTCGGCTCGAATGATGCGGTGGTCATCGATGACAGCAGCAGCGTGACGTCCATCGCGATTCCCACACCTGTCACTCCGCGTTCCACTCTGGTGAACAACACGACGCGCGCGTTCACCCTCGCCGCAGGACTCAACGGCGGCTCCCTCACGAAGTCCGGCACGAACACGCTCACTCTATCCGGTGCGAACACCTTCGGCGGCGGACTTACGCTCAATGCCGGAACCATCGCCCTGGGTACCGAGGCGGCCAATGCGAACGGTCTCGGCACCGGCACCGTCACGATGAACGCGGGCGTCATTTCGATGCGCGACGACATCAGCACCTATAACGATTTCAATGCGAACCTCGTCGTGCCAAGCGGATCCACGGCCCGTCTGAATGCCGACGGCCGCGTGGACATGTATGGAACGCTCGGCGGCGCGGGCACGCTGAATTTCTACGTGCCATGGATACGCACCACGCTCTACAACGATTGGAGCGCGTTCACCGGAACGATCAATGTGATCACCGATGCGGATGGTGGAGATTTCCGGATGGGAACGAATTACGGCTACCCTGGATTTGCGAATGCGGCGCTGGTTCTAGCGGACAAGGTCTATGCCTACTACGTCGGCACGCTCTCCGGTGGAGCCGGGACCGTGATCGATATCGGCGAACTCAGCGGCACGGCTCTGTCGCATTTTCGTGGCGGGGTAACCGGCGGGCGGGCGCTGACCTATCGAATCGGCGGACGCAATACGAACGCGACCTTCGCAGGCACGATCGAGGAACAGAACACCGGGACGGCCACCAGTATCGTGAAAATGGGCACAGGCACCTGGACGCTCAGTGGAAACAGCGCCTGGGCGGGCGGCACGGGCGTCAACGAGGGCACGCTTGCCATCTCCGGAAACGTCGCGAGCACGGGCGCGGTCGGTGTTGCAAGTGGTGCCGCACTTTCCCTGACGAACGGCGGCATCGCCACCGATTCCGTCACGGTGGCGGGTGGGGGATCCTTGAGCGGCTATGGCAATCTTCTATCGGATCTGGTCTGTGGCGGCACCCTCACCGGGCGCGGATTTTCCAGCGGTACACCCGGGACGCTCGGCGTGAGTGGCGGAGCGTTCTTCGACAGCGCGTCGCTCACCCGTCTCCGTGGTGGGAGTTTGTCGGACCTGGTGGCTGTTAGCGGAGATCTCAGTCTGGCGGGCACGGTGCAGATCAGCCTGGCACCCGGCACCGGCTTCGGCCGCTATCCGCTTTTCACCTATGGCGGAACACTCAGCATGGACAATGTCGTCCTCAGCGGCATTCCCGGTGGCACCACTGCCAAACTCTCTAGCTCCGTCGCCGGCCAGGTTTCCCTCGTCATCGATGATTCGGACGAGGACGGACTGCCCGATTCGTGGGAAACCGCCAATTTCGGAAATCTCAGCAAAGGTCCTAACGACGATCCGGACGGCGACGGCCAAAGCAATGCGATGGAGTATCTGGCAGGCACTTTGCCGAACAACGGCGCGTCGCGCTTCGCCGCGACCATCGCTCCTGTGTCAGGAAACCAGTTCACGCTCACCTGGCCGAGCGTTCCCGGGAAAAGCTACGGGATCGAAACCAATGCGACGCTGGCAGGTTCCTGGAGCCAACTGACCTCGGTGCCTGCGGCGGTTTCTCCGGCCACCAGCACCAGTTACAGCGTCACTCCCGTTGGAAACCAGATGTTCTATCGCATCCGTATCGATCCATGATGCGACGGATCTTCCAGTCCGCTATTTTCAGATTCGCCCTTGTTGTGGCGGGCCTTCTGACCGCGCTGCCTGCCTCCGCCAACATCCCCGGCGGCGGTACCGGCACCGGGGCAAACATCACGCTGACTGGTACCGCCACGTCGAGTACCACATCGACGATGAGCAACGGCATCGTCTCCATCATCTGCGCGAAATCCAGCGGGCAGATCACCACGATCAACTATACCTTCAACAATACCGGCGCCTCGCAGACGCTCAACCTGCTTTCCGGAAACTCCAACGGTGGCAAGTTGTATTGGGAGCAAAGCCAGAACCAGGGATTGGCTTTCACCTACTCCGTGGTGGCTGACCCGAGCACGAACGGCGGCGATTACGCGGAAATCGCGCTGTCTACCGTGAGCGAGGCGAACATGCCGTTCGAAGTTCATTATTCCATGCGCCGCGGCTCGCCGGGATTTTACGTCACCGCCATCTGGACGCACAACAGCACCAACCTCGCCTACGGAATGGGCGAGTGCCGTGATAACATCTACGCGGGCGGCATCTTCAACTGGATGAGCGTGGACGACACCCGCAACAAGCTCATGCAGGTAACGGGCGGCACCAGCACCACCGTGCCCACCGCGCCGGTGGAATGTTCGCTGTGGACGAGCGGCATGTATCAGGGGCGCTATGAGGATAAATATAAATACAGCGCCTCCTTCGGCGACCAGCGCGTGTGGGGTTGGAGCAGCGTGGGCGCGAGCGGAAAAAACGTCGGCCTGTGGAACGTCCTGGCCTCCGCGGAATACTATAACGGCGGACCGCTGAAACAGGAACTGATGTGCCACATGGGTACGACGATCCTGAACATGATCAACGGCAACCATTTCGGCATGGGCACCGATGGTACCTTCGTGGACGGGGAAACGTGGTCCAAGGTGTGCGGTCCCTATTTCATCTATTGCAATAACATTTCCAAGACCAACGCCGCCTACGCATCGGACACCGTGGCGGCATCGCAGGCACTCTATAACGATGCCAAAGCGCAGGCGCTCGCGGAGCAGGGCATCGATGCGAACGGGCAGCCGACGAATGCGGCAGGCGCGTGGCCTTATAGTTGGTTTTCCCATGCGAGCTACGCCAGCCCGGCCAATCGCGGCAAGGTGACCGGGAAAATCGTCATCAACGATTCATTCAACCCCAATGCCACCGCCGCGAACCTGTGGGTGGGCCTCATCCGGCAGCCGGTGACATCGACCGGCACTTACGATTTCCAACAATGGATGAAACCCTATCAGTTCTGGGTGCATGCCGATGTGGATGGAAATTTCACGATCCCGGCGGCGATCGCCGGGTCGAATTACACGCTTTATGCTTTCGGTCAGGGTGCGACAGGAACCTTCATGTCCCAGCCGCAGACGGGCGGCAATCCGCCGTATCTCTACAATGTGCCCGCCGTACCCTTCAGCGTCACTGTCACCGGCGGGGCGACGACGGCGCTCGGCAATGTCACGTGGACGCCGACACGCGTGGGACCGACGGTTTTTGAAATCGGCTATCCGGACCGCACGGGGCGGAAATTCAAGCATGGCGAGGATTGGTGGGTGGGGGATATCGGCCCCAGCCCGACGAGCCCTAGTCCGGTGTGGTCGAAGTTTCTGGAGTTTCCCTACGACTTTCCGAACGGGCTGAATTACTCCGTGGGAGCCAGCCGCTGGTCAACGGACTGGAATTTCGCCCAGCCGGTGGTCAACAGCACCACGGGCACCTGGAACTCCAGCTCCTCGACCATCACTTTCAATCTCGCCTCGACCCCGGCAGCCGGCACGCAGTCGTCTCTCTTTCTCGGCTTGGCATCGGACTATTACACCGCGTTGGTCCTAACGGTAAATGGCACCAATCTTGGCAGCACGTCGGGCGTTACCGCCACTCCCAGCGCTCTGCCCAGCACCGGATTTGTTCCCACTTCCTCACGGAGCGACTCGACCATCCGGGAGTCGATCAACGGCGCGTTTTCCGATGAGCGTGTGACCTTTCCCGGGACCTTGCTAAAAGCGGGTGCCAACACCATCACCATTGCACAGCGTCAGGTTGGCGGCACCTATTTTGCCAATCACGCGATGTATGACTACCTCCGGCTCGAACTCACCAATTTCGTCCCGCCCGCTCCCGCAAGCGTCACCGCCTATTCAGGAAATAACAGCGTGCTCCTGAGTTGGCCGGCGGTTGCCGGTGCCACCAGTTATAAGATCCTGCGCTCCATCGTTAGCGGCAGCGGCTACGCAAGTCTCGCCACCGGAGTTACCGGCCCCGTGTGCGGCAGCGGTCCGACGAATGCCACCTACGTGGACAACACCGCCGTAAATGGCACGACCTACTACTATGTCGTCCAATCGACGAATCCGGTGAACTCCAGCGTGAATTCCACTCCGAGCACCGGCGTCACACCTTCGTCCGGCGCTTCCATCGTGGCACCCGCCGCGCCCACCGGATTGGTGCTTACCCCCGGCAATGCCGCGGTAACATTGAACTGGACCGCTTCGCCAAATGCCAGTTACTACACGATCAAGCGTTCCACTCTAACTTTGAATGGCGGAAACTCTGTCACGCTGCCCAACACGATCCCTCTCAATACCATCACGCTGAACAACGCTGTCAGTGGCACGAGTTACACCGACACCTCGCCGACGAACGGTTCCCTCTATTCCTACACGGTTTCGGCCGCCAATTCGGCAGGGGCGACCGGTGAATCCACGGCCGCCAGCACCACTCCCGCCGCCGTCGCACCCGCGTCCGCCCCGGCGACGCTCACGGCGACGGCCCAGCAAAACGCGAACGCGGGCGGCATCACGCTGAACTGGCCCGCGGTTTCCGGAGCCGTCGGTTATGTCGTCCAGCGGGCGACGGCTGCGGGCGGCCCCTACACTTATCTCGGCAGCTTGTCCGCGCTCACTTACACGAATACCGGACTCGCCGCTAACACAACTTGCTTCTACCAGGTCGCCGCTATGAACAGCGGCGGCACCTCGGCGTTCATCACCGCCAGCGCCACCACGCCGCCCGCAGCGCCGGCGAACCTGGTCGCCACTGCGGGAAATTCTAAAGTCACGCTCAGTTGGTCTGCCGCCACAGGAGCCACCAGCTACGTGGTCGGCCGCGCCACGGTTGCGGGCGGGCCTTACAGCAACATCGCGAGCGGTGTCGCCACGACCACCTATGTGGACAGCACTGCGGGAAATGGCACCACCTACTATTACGTGGTCGCCGCGACCGGTGCGGGAGGCACCGGACTGAACTCGGCACCGGCCAGTGCCATTCCGGTCGGCGTGATCAGTTTGGTTTGGAATGGAAACGTCAGCACCACCTGGGATAGCGTTACCGCCAACTGGCTCAATGGCGCGGCATCCGCCACCTACTCGGATGGCGGCGACGTCACGTTTGACGACACCGCGACCAACAAAACTGCGGTTGTCAGCGGAACAGTTAGTCCGGATGCGGTGTTATTTGAAAACACCGCCGCCTACACCTTTACCGCCGCCGGACTCTCGGGGACCGCGTCGCTCACCAAACTCGGAACCGGAACGGTCACCATCAGCGGGGTCAATACCTACACCGGCGGTAGCATCATCGGAGCGGGCACCGTCGTGATTGCCGGTGCGACAGCTGCTAACGGACAAAACGGCCTCGGCGGCGGAACGGTCACCCTCCAGGGCGGCACGCTCACCCTCAACGGTTACACAGGATCGACCACGCCCACCTATGGAAACCTGGCCAATGCCATCAGTGTGCCCCAGGGTTCCACCGGAACAATTCGGAATTCCCAGCGCGGTGGCATCACGGGCAATCTGACCGGCGGTGGCTCGCTCACCCTTCAGATCAACTACATCCGCGGCGACGTCGGCGGCGACTGGTCGGCCTTCACCGGAAACATCAATGTGATCCGGACCCGCACCGGAACGAACGTCGACAACTTCCGCATCAACAGCAACACCGGTTTCGGCACCGCCGCCATCAACCTCGGCCCCTATGTCCAGGCGTCCACCGTGCTGAATGCCGACAACAACTTCGTCATCGGCGAACTCAGCGGCGACGCCGCGTCCCAGCTTGCTGGTGTCATTTATAACAACAATACCCCCGGAGCCTACTCTGCTGTCTATCAAATCGGCGGCCGCGATACGGACGCCACCTTCGCCGGATCCATCACCAACGGCGCGAACCCCAGCATCACTGCGATCACCAAGGAGGGCATCGGAAACTGGACGCTCACCGGAGCCAGCACCTACGGCGGTGCCACCAACGTCACCAACGGCACGCTCACCGTTGCCGGCTCGCTCGCCAACACCAGCAGCGTTTCCGTGCAGGCAGCAGCTTTCCTGGCGCTTTCCGGAGGCTCCGTGCAATCCGCTAACATCCAGGTCCTCGAAGATGGCGAACTCGACGGCAATGGCACACTCACCGGCCCGGTCACGAACGCGGGCACCATCGTCCGCAGTCAGGGCGGCACACTCACCGTCAACGGCGGCGTCACCAACACCGGCACCATCCGGTTTGACGCGGGTGCCGGAGTTTCGTCAGGTCTGATGGCGGTGAATGGCAACCTCTCACTCGCGGGCACCGTCCAGATCGTGCTCGCGCCGGGCACCGCGATGGGTCGATATCCCTTGTTCACCTACACCGGAACGCTCGCTCCCGTCACTGCTGTGTTAGGTGGTATCCCCGGCAGCACCACGGCGAAGCTGTCCACCTCGGTGGCCGGCCGCGTGGATCTCATCATCGACGATAGCGACGAGGACGGACTGCCGGATTCGTGGGAAATGCAGTATTTCGGCGACCTTGCGTCCGGTCCAGCAGTTGATCCGGATGGCGACGGACAGAATAATTCGGTCGAACTGCTGACCGGCACCAACCCTGCCAGCGGAGCCTCGCTTTTCGCCGCCACGATCGGGGCACCGGACTCCACGCACTCGATCCTCACCTGGCCGAGCGTTCCCGGAAAGAGCTATCAGATCCAGACCAGTGCGACCCTTTCCGGTGCCTGGGGCTTGCTCGTCACCGTTCCTGCGGCTGCGTCTCCGGCCACCAACACTGGTTACACGGTCACGAGGGCAGCCCAGTCGATGTTTTACCGGATAGCCCTCATCCCGTAACCCATGACCGGCGCGAGATGTTTTGCTGGATGGTGCATGGATGATGATGACATGGTGACCTCATGAGCGGACTTTTCAAATGGCTGTTCGGGATCGCCGTGCTGTTCTGCTCGATCGGCGGGCTCAGCGCGCACACCGGTTTCGAAAGCTCCACGGAAGTCCGCATCTTTTCCAACAGGATGCAGATTGTAGTTAGGACGTCCTACGCCCTCGCCTGGCGGATACTCGGCGACCAGGCCCCGGCCGATTCGGGTGAGGCCGCGCGGGCGGTGGCGAAACCCTTGTTGGAGGCGGCTGCACCCGACCTGCTGGATGTCACCGTCGCGGGGATGGTGATGAAGCCGGACACTTTCAAATGTCAGTTCGAGCTGAACAAGGACGTTGCATTCGTCCTCATTTACGAGCGGCCGTCGCAATGGCCGCTGGTGGTGAAGGTGCGTTTCCTGAGCCTGTTGGGATCGCTCGACAGCGGCACGATCTCTGTTTTCGACCAGTCCGACGGGATTCTCTCCGGCGATGTGGAGCCTGTTGCCGGGAAAGTGCTGTTCTCCAACGATCCTTCGCTGTCCGTCACTCTCGCGCTGAAGGTAACCGTCGCTCCCGTTCCCGCTCCCGCAGTGGAGGACAAACCCACCGCCGCACCCGCCGCGCCGCCGCTCGTGGAGCAGCCGGGTTTCTGGAAATTCTTTCAGCTCGGCATCAAACACATCCTCACCGGTTACGACCACCTGCTGTTCCTTCTCGCGCTTCTGATAGGCTGCCGGCGGTTGCGGCCGATGCTGCTGATCATCACCGCCTTCACGCTGGCACATTCGATCACACTGGCGCTCGCCACCTTTGACATCGTGAACCTGCCCTCGCGCTGGGTCGAGTCGTTCATCGCCCTGTCCATCATTTATGTGGGGCTGGAGAATTTCAGCAGGAATTTATCAGTCAAGCGGCGGGCTGGATTGACGTTCCTGTTCGGCCTGGTCCACGGTCTGGGTTTCGCCGGATTGCTGAAATCCATCGGGCTCGGGGCAGGCGGGCAGTCCGTCCTGGCTCCGCTCCTCGCCTTCAATCTGGGAGTGGAGGCCGGCCAGCTTGCCGTAGTGGCGCTGGTCCTGCCCGTGCTCTTTTACGCCCGCAGACAGCCTGGTTTCGGGCGTTTCGGCATCCCCGCGCTTTCCACCATCGTGGTTCTTCTCGGCTGCTACTGGTTCGTGCAGCGCGCCTTTCCAACCATTTGATCCCATCCCATCCTTCGGCTCCCGGCAGCGGAATAGCGGGCTCCTAGGGTCCGACGGAGTGCGTTCGCGGGCTTGCACGGTGCGGGAGTATGGCCCACGGTGGCTGAAATGAACGACGTGATGATTGAGACCATCGACCTGCACCGGAGCTACACGATCGGGCGGAAGTCGATTGAGGTGCTGCATGGGATTGATTTAAGCATCCGCCGGGGCGAGCGGGTTTTCCTGTGCGGACCGAGTGGTGCGGGGAAGACGACGCTGCTCTACACGCTGGCAGGGCTGGAGCATCCGGAGCGGGGGAGCGTGAAAATTGACGGGGTGGATCTCTACGGGATGCGGCGCAAGGAGCAGGCGGGATTTCGGAACGCACGGATTGGCTACGTGTTCCAGAACTACCATCTGCTGCCGGAACTAACGGCGTTGGAGAACGTGGCGGTGCCGGGGGCGATTGCGGGCAGGGATTCCACGGAGCTGGCGCTGAAGGCGCTGGAGCGGGTGGGGCTGAGCGATCGTATGGACCATCTGCCGGCGGAGCTGTCAGGCGGGGAGCAGCAGCGGGTGGCGATCGCAAGGGCGATCGTGAATGAGCCAAAAGTGCTCTTCGCAGACGAGCCGACGGGGAATCTGGATTCCGCAAACAGCGCGGAGATCATGAAAATTCTGATGGATCTGGCGACCGAGCACGGGGTCACGCTGGTGGTGGTGACGCACGATCAGAATCTCGCGAAAGTGGGGGACAGGACGCTGATCATCAAGGATGGCTCGATCCACGCGGCGGAGTGAAGATTGCTGTCTGTTTTTCGTCACCGCAGCCGGTCTTTTAACAGATCTCCGGGCTTTTTCCCTGCCTCCCGCAGGCTGGCGATCGAGAGTGATTCGTTTCGCTTCGCCAGACGGATCCCTTTTTCGTCGAGCACGAGTTCGTGATGCAGATAGAGCGGCTCCGGGAGTTCCAGCAGCGCTTGCAGCAGCCGGTGCACATGGGTCGAAGACAGCAGGTCCTCGCCGCGTGTGACGTGGGTGATCTGTTGGAACGCGTCGTCCACCACCACCGCGAGGTGATAGGCCGTGCCGATGTCCTTGCGGGCGAGCACGACGTCGCCCAGCAGATCCGGGTCCACGGGGATTTCTCCGAACCGCAGATCGCGGAAGGTGAGGGGACCGGCGGTTTCCGCCGCTTTCCGCGCATCGAGCCGCCACGCGTGGGGCATTCCCGAGGAAAGTTTTTCCAATCGATCGCTCTCGCCGAGCCGCCGGCAGGTCCCCGGATAGACCGGTCCTTCCGATCCCTGCGGCGCGGAAGCCATGCGCGTCCATTCCTCCTGGATTTCCCGGCGGGTGCAGAAACACGGATAGACGAGGCCTCGTTCGCGGAGATCGTTCAGCGAGGTTTCATAAACGGCGATCCGCGAGGTCTGCCGCAGCGGCTCGCCATCCCATGTGAGTCCCAGCCATTTCAGATCCTCCTCGATGCCTTGATAGAATTCCTCGCGCACCCGCGGACCGTCGATGTCCTCGTGCCGCAGCAGGAAAACGCCGTTCGCCTTCCGCGCGAGGTCGTGCGCCACCTTGGCCGCCAGGGCGTGGCCGAGATGCAGCCGCCCCGTCGGACTGGGAGCGAATCGGGTGCGGACGGTCATTAGCGAGTTTTGCCAGCGCGGGACGCCCGGTGCAAGCCCCCGGCATGCGCCGATTGTGGTTTGTGGCGCATGGAGTAACGTCGTGGCAGGCGGAGGTTGCGCGCGGACTTTTCCAATGGTATCGGAAGGCGGTTTCGGGCGGGCTGACCGCCGGTTCGACGGCAAGCGTTTCCATGAAAAAATTCCTTCTCGCGCTGGTGATTCTGGCCGCCGCCCTGACCATCGGCTGGCAGTTCCGGGGGAGATTTCGAAAAGCGGACGGCGCTCTCACCCTCTACGGAAATGTCGACATCCGGGGCGTGGATCTCGGTTTCCGTGTCAGTGGGAAATTGCAGGAAGTGCTCAAAGACGAGGGTGATCCTGTGAAAACCGGCGATCTCCTCGCCCGCATTGACCGCCAGCCGTACGAACACGATCTCGCCCGCGCGAGTGCCGATCTCGCCGCCGCCGAGGCGGATTTCCAACTGAAACAAGCCGGCTACCGAGTGGAAGACATCGAGCAAGCCCGCGCGGCCCTGGCGGAAAGCCGGTTCAGCGAAAAGAACGCGGAAAACGTGCGCGACCGGCTCGCCAGCGTGGTCGACCGCGGTGGCTCATCGCGGCAGGACCTGGAAACAGCGGAATCGATGGTCGAACAAATGAAACAACGTGTGAATGGCGCTGAGGCGAAATTGAAACAACTCGAAGCCGGATTCCGGAGCGAGGAAATCGCCGCTGCCGCAGCGCTTGTCGCCCAAGCGAAAGCAGCAGCCGCCGCCGCTGCTTTGAAACTCGCAGACACCGACCTCAAATCCCCATCCGACGGCATCGTCCTCACCCGCGCGCTCGAACCCGGAGCCATCGTCCAGGCCGGTGCCACCGTCATTTCCCTGTCGCTCGAAACTCCTGTCTGGGTGCGCGCCTACGTTCACGAAACCGAACTCGGCCAAGTTCCGCCCGGCACGAAAGTCCTGCTCACCACCGACGGCCGGCCCGACAAACCGTTTCACGGAAAAGTCGGCTTCGTTTCGCCGAAAGCGGAGTTCACCCCGAAGTCCGTGGAAACCGAACAACTGCGCACCACGCTCGTCTATCGGCTGCGCGTCGTCGTCGGGGATTCGGACGGCTCGCTGCGGCAGGGCATGCCCGTCACGGTTTCGCTCGATCCCACCCCGCAGTGACGTGTCGGACGTTGTCGTCAGTTTTCAAGCGCTCACCAAGTCCTTCGAGGGCATGGCCTCGCCTGCCCTGGACGCCGTGAGTGGTGAGGTCCGCACTGGCGCGATCACCGGTCTGGTAGGACCTGATGGAGCGGGGAAAACGACGCTGCTGCGCCTCATGGCGGGTTTGTTGGTTCCTAGCTCCGGCACGGTTTCCACACTCGGGAAAAACCCGGTGACCGATGCTTCCGCGATCCATCTGGAACTCGGCTACATGCCGCAGAAATTCGGGCTTTATGAGGATCTGACTGTTATCGAGAATCTAACGTTGCATGCGGACCTGCGCAACGTCATCGGCAGGGAGCGCGAGGAAACTTTCGAGCGTCTGCTCACGTTCACCGACCTCAAGCGCTTCACCGGCCGCTTCGCCGGGAAGCTCTCCGGCGGCATGAAGCAAAAGCTCGGGCTGGCCTGCGCGCTGTTGGGAAAGCCGAAGCTGCTCCTGCTCGACGAGCCGGGCGTGGGTGTCGATCCCATTTCCCGCAAGGAACTCTGGGGCATGGTCGGCAAGCTGGTGGACGAGGGCATCGCCGTGGTCTGGAGCACCGCCTATCTGGACGAGGCCGAACTCTGTGGCACCACGATCCTTCTGCATGAGGGGAAATTGATCTTCTCCGGCCCGCCCGCCACCCTGACCGCGCCGCTCGAAGGGCGCTGCTGGCAGTTGAAAAACCCTGCCGGAAAGAAACGCCGACTGCTCGCGAAAGCCCTGTCGCGTCCGGAAGTCAGCGATGGCACGATCCAAGGCCGCCATCTGCGGCTGACGTTCCGCGAGGGCGCGAAAACATTTTCTCCATCAGAGATCGGCGCGCCCGCTGAAACCGAATGGGCACCGATGAAGCCACGTTTCGAAGACGCCTTCATCGACCGTATGGGCGGCGGATCCGGCGGCGAATCCGTGCTGGCGAAGCACATCCGCGAGATTCCCGGCGATGGCAGTATCGTCATCGAGGCCGACAAGCTCACCAAAAAATTCGGCGATTTCACCGCCACCGACGAAGTCACCTTCCAAGTCCGCCGTGGCGAGATTTACGGACTGCTGGGTCCTAACGGCGCGGGGAAATCCACCACCTTCAAGATGATGTGCGGCCTGCTCAAACCCACCTCCGGGCGGGCGGTGGTCGTCGGTCTCGACCTCCGCCGGAGCGCTGGCAAGGCCCGGCAGAAGCTCGGCTACATGGCGCAGAAATTCTCGCTCTACGGCAACCTCAGCGTCCAACAGAACCTGGAGTTCTTCTCCGGCATCTACGGCCTCACCGGTGCGAAACAGCACCGCAAGACCCAGAAGATGGCGGAGATTTTCCACCTCCAACCGTTTCTCAAAGCAAAAACCGACTCGCTCTCGCTCGGCTTCAAACAACGCCTCGCGCTCGCCTGCTCGGTCATGCACGAGCCGGACATCCTGTTTCTCGACGAGCCCACCTCCGGCGTCGATCCGGTCACCCGCCGCGAGTTCTGGACCCACATCAACGGCCTCGTCGAACGCGGCGTGACCGTCATGGTCACCACCCACTTCATGGACGAAGCCGAATACTGCGACCACATCGGCCTCGTCTATCGCGGCCAGCTCATCGCCAACGGCACGCCCGACGAACTCAAGGCTCTCGCAGCCACTGACGAGAATGAGGACCCGTCGATGGAGGAAGCGTTCATCGCGCTGATCACTGGAAAGGAGGACGAGTGAAATTCATCTCACTCCGTCGCTTGCGGGCGCTTTGTTGGAAGGAGACGCTGCAGATCTTCCGCGATCCCAGCAGCATCCTGATCGCGTTTTTCATGCCGGTGCTGATGCTTTTCATTTTCGGTTACGGGATCAACCTGGACTCGGCGCGGTTGCGGATCGGGCTGTGGATGGAGGACTCGGGGGCGGAGGCGAATGGTTTCGCATCGGCGCTGACTGGGTCGGCGTGGCTGGAGGTGCATTCGTATGATTCGCGGGCGGCGATGGAGCGCGCGCTGGTGGATTCGCAGATCCGCGGCTTCGTGGTGGTGCAGGAGGATTTTTCGAGAAAACTCAAACAGCCGGGAGAGACCGCGCCGGTGCAACTGATCGCGGATGGCTCGGAGCCGAACATCGCGCAGTTCGTGAGGGCGACGGTGAACGGCGTTTGGCAAACGTGGCAGATGGAGCGGGCGGAGGATCGCGGCGAGAAGATGAAGCGCGAGATCTCGCTGGAGCCGCGGTATTGGTTCAATCCTTCGGCGGAGAGCCGGAACTTCATCATCCCGGGATCGATCACCGTGATCATGACGGTGATCGGCGCGATGCTGACCTCGCTGGTGGTGGCCCGCGAGTGGGAGCGGGGGACGATGGAGGCGCTGCTGGCCTCGCCGATGACGCGCACGGAGTTGTTATTGAGCAAGATCCTGCCCTACTACGGGCTCGGCATGATCTCGCTGATGCTGTGCGTTTCGGTGGCGCACTTTGTTTTGAAAGTGCCGTTCCGCGGGACGATTCTCGCGCTGTGGGTGGTGGGATCGTTTTTCCTGCTGAGCGTGTTAGGGATTGGTCTGGCGATCTCCACGGGCATGCGGAACCAGTTCAACGCCGCGCAGGCCGCGCTGAACGCGGCGTTCCTGCCGGCGGTGATGTTGTCCGGATTCATCTATGAAATCTCCAGCATGCCGGTGGCGCTGCGGGCGTTCACCCACATCATTCCGGCGCGGTATTTCGTTTCCTCGATGCAGACGATTTTCCAAGCGGGATCGCTGTGGAATCTGTTGCTGCCGGACATCCTGCTGCTGATGGGGACGACCGTAATCTTCATCGGCCTCACGGCGAAACTGACAAGAAGGAGGATGGAATGAATTTTCTCAAGCGGATCCATGCGCTGGTTGTGAAAGAATTCCAGACGTTGCTGAGCACCAGATCCGGCTGGATGCTGCTGGTGATGCCGGTGATCCTGCAAACCGCGCTGTTTCCCTTCGCTGCGACGCTGGAGGTGAAGAACGCGTCGCTCGCGGTGTTCAATGAGGACGACGGGCGGGCGTCGGTGGAGCTGATGCAGCGGTTCGCGGCATCGGGTGCGTTCACGAAGATCGTCCCGGTGTGGAATGGCGCAGAGCTGGATGAGGCGATCGGAAAACGGGACGCATTGTTAGCTGTTCACATTCCGGCGGATTTCTCGCGCAGGATCATTGATGGCGAAACCTCGCCGGTGCAGGTGGTGCTCGACGGCCGCAGATCCAACAGCTCGCAGATCGCCTACAGCTACCTGCAATCCGTGCTCGACGTCTATCTGAAGGAGCGCGCGGCGGCCGCCGGGAAAGCGCTGCCGTCCGAGATCGTCGTGCGGAACTGGTTCGTGCCGAATCTGGAATACACCCACTTCATCCTGCCGAGCCTGGTGGCGATCATCACCACGATCGGCTCGCTGATCGTGACGGCGCTGTCGGTCGCGCGCGAGCGGGAGCAGGGGACATTCGAGCAGTTGCTGGTCTCCCCGCTGACGCCGGAAATGATCATGATCGGCAAGGCGGTGCCGGCGGTGGGCGTGGGATTTTTCCAGGCCACGCTGATCCTGATTGTCGCAGTGTTTGTCTATCACGTCGAGTTTCAGGGAAACCTGCTGCTGCTTTATGGCGGGATGTTGTTCTACGCGCTGGCGCTGGTGGGTGTGGGGCTCTTCATTTCCTCGATCAGCAAGACACAACAGCAGGCGTTTCTGGGTGCTTTTGTCTTCATGGTGCCCGCGATTCTTCTATCAGGATACACCGCGCCGGTGGAGAACATGCCGCCATGGCTCCAGCATCTGACGTGGGTGAATCCGGTGCGGCACTTCGTGGAGGTCGTCAAAGGCGTGTTCCTCAAGGACGCCTCCGTCGGGCGAGTGTGGTCGCTGGTGTGGCCGCTGATGATCATCAGTTTCAGCACACTCTCAGCGGCAGCGATCATGTTCCGCAGGAAATCGGCGTAAGGAGGGTGGATCTCCAGTCCACCTGTAAAAGGAAGTTTCAAGAGTCGATCATTGGCCAGCCCTCAGGCTTTCGAGCTTCGCCCGGGTCTGTTCCCAGAGCCTCCAATAGACACCGTCGTCCTGGGGGAACTCGTAGAGGATCACCGACGACAAGGTGCGGCCGCGACGTTCGACTTTGGCGTTGAATGGATTCAGATAGAGAACCGTGATTTCCGGGGGGCTTGAATCGTTCTCGGAGGGCGATTCGATCACCACCCCAGCGGCGTGGAATTCCATTCCATCTTCGTGATTTCCCGCCGACTCGATGTCCCGGAAGAAGCGCCTCACCGGGCTCTCGGGTTGGGGGGCGGTCAGTGGTTCTGGCAAAGGGGTGGCCGGTGTGGCGGATTCCGGTTCGGTCGTCATCGTGGGAGAATCGGCCCGCTTGAGCCCGAACGCAACCTGTTCGGAGTCTTGTTTTCATCCGGGGCTGGGAAACTGATTTCGTTGGCCCTTGTCCACCGGCTTGCGTCGGCGATCCGATCGGCTATCGTTTCATTCCATGGCCAATGACACGATCCATATCCGGTCGGAAGATCCCGACTTGCTGATCGAATTCGATCTGCCCCCAGGCACCCACGGGCGGATCGGCGCATCTCCCGCATCGGAGATCACTCTTCCGCTCGGGGGCATCCCTCCTTTTTCGTGTGTTTTGGGACGCTTTCACGACGGCCGCCTTTATGTCGCTGATTTGGACGGAGCAATTTCAAGCCGCCTCGATCTCCCCGCCACCCTTGGGATCGGCCCATATGATTTCGATGTCTTCCAGCCCGAGGTGCTTCAGCCCGAAGAAGCCGTCGAGGGCGAACCGATCCCTCCAGTCACCGAAGTCGTTTCCCGAAAATCCGGACTGTCCGACAAGTTGCGAAGTGTGTTGGCACTTTTTGCCAATGGCGGACCACGGCCAGCGCGAGGCAAGCCGACCAGCGCTGAGGAAATCCCGAATTCAGAAACAGCGGAGAGTCACCCGGTAGCAACGGAGCCGGACAAGCTGCAAGAATGAGGGAAACGTACCCGCTTTCGTTGTCATTCCGGCCGCTTTGGTGGCTCTCGAAATGCGTCTCTTTGAAGGCAAAGAGTGGTGGAGCGTAGCGGATTCGAACCGCTGACCCCTTGCATGCCATGCAAGTGCTCTACCAACTGAGCTAACGCCCCTTTCGGGTGGGGCGGAGGTTTATCGGCGGGACCGGGCAGGAGCAAGAGGAT
>JBDSNC010000007.1:0-19751 GCA_039915545.1 Luteolibacter sp. | reverse complement strand
CTGTCCGGTAACGGGGCTTCGGCGAGATTTACTTCTCCTCCATCCAGACGACGGAGCGGCCGCCGCGGTTGAGGCGGGAGTAGTTGGGCACGGCGAGGAGTGGGCTGCCGTCGGCGTAGGTGCCAGTGATGGCTTTCACGCCGCCGAGCAGGTCGGGTTTCCAGGCGGTGGCGAGGGTGGCTTTGTCGCTGAGTTTCGAGTCGAGGTTCTGGTCCACGCTCTCGAAGTTGTAGATGAGCGGGCCGTATCGGAGCGCGACCTTGCCGTGGTCGGCGGCCACTTTTTCATCGGCTTTGACGCGCTGGATTTCCATCGGGAGGGTGAAGGCCACCTTGTCGCCGCTCTTCCAGGTGCGGGTGATGACCGCGTAGCCGTCGATGATGGTTGGGTTGACCGGCTGACCGTTGACCTGGAGGTTTGTCAGTCCGGCGGATGGCGGATTGTTCGTGTAGAGTTTGCTGACGTTCCGCTGCGGCACGCGGATGCGCAGGGCGAAGTTTTTCTCAGCCTCGGGCTTCACCGTTAGAGAAACCTTGTCATCCCACGGATGGTTTGTTTCCTGGATCATCCGGATGTTGGTCCCGGCGACGTCGCGGATGTCCACGCTGCTGCCGGCGAAGAGGTTCACCGCCAGGCCGTCGTCGCTGCGGGCATACATCCACATCGGCAGCATGAGCAGGGTGCGTGGGAAATTTCCGACGCAGCAGGGGCAGACGTGCCAGGTGTAGCGGGCGATGTTGTTTTCCGGATAGGGACCGTTCACGCCGGCGTCGTCGAGGGCGTTGGTGTAGTTGAAGAACTTCCCGTCGAGCGAGTAGTCGCCGAGGATGGCGTTGTAGATCGTGTCTTCGTAGAGATCGGCGAAGCGGGCGTGGTGCCACGTGAGGTTCATCTTGTATTGGAAAAACAGCTCGCCGCAGTTCGAGCAGGACTCGCAGTAGGATTGGTTCGGTAGTGAATAATCGGGGCCGAAGCCTTCCGACGTCTCGCCGCTGCCAACGCCGCCGGTGAGGTAGAGTTTCCGGTTCACCACGTTGTCCCACACCGAGAGCACCGCGCTCTGATAGTCCGGATCGCGGGTCTCCATCGCCACGTCCGACATCGCGGAATACTGATAGGCCGCGCGCACGGCGTGGCCGACGACCTGATACTGCTGCGTGACGGGAAGGTGGGACTGGTCGTATTCCTCGCCACCGGCGCGGCTGTCCAACAGGAACTTCGCGAGCTCGATGTAAGGTTTTCCTTTTCCGCCGCCCTCGTCTTCGTTCACGAAGCGGCCGAAGCGCACCAGCGCCTGCTCCATTTCCTGATGGCCGTCGAACCACGGCTTCTTCGGCGCGGGGCCGATGTTCGCCACCCAGCAGTCGGCCAGACGCTTCGCCGCGTTGTAGAGACGCGGGTCCTTGCGGTCGGTCATGTCGAAGTGGGCGAGCGCCATTTCAAGGAAATAGCCGGCAATGTAGCCTTCGTGTTCGCCGCGGGTGGCGGGGTTCCAGTGTTGTTCCCCATGCGCCGCGAGCGTGAAACGGGTCTGGAAATATCCATCCGGCTCCTGCGCGGCGAGCACGATGGGCATCCACTCGTCGAGCGTCTTCCGCATGGAGGCCTGGGCCTTGATGATTTCCGCGTCGCCCTGTGGATCGAGCTCCATCGCCACGCACATCGACTCGATGATGTTCAGCACCCACGCGTTGGAAAAAGGATAGCCGATGTGCTTTGCGTGCGGTTGTCCCGCGAGTTTCCTGCCTGCCTCGACGATGTTGTTGATGCCGCCCTCCTTGGTGGCGGGATCGGAAATCCTCGCGACGCACTGGGGGATCCAGGTGGTGACGAGCGTCTTCAACCGCTCGTTCCACAGCGGGCTGTTGATCTGATAGGACTTCACATAGGCCGGCTCCCACGGTTTCGCGGGCGGGGCGGGGAAGGCTTTCACGTGAAGCGTGTCCGCGGCGGATGAGGCGCCGTTTGAGGCGGTGAGCTTGAGTTCGTATTCGCCCGGTGCGGAAAAACTTGCGGTCGTCGTGACCGCGTGCGGATCTTGGAAACTCACCTCGCCGGGGCCGGAAACCTTGCTCCAGGCGAGCTTGATGCCCGCCGTGTCGGCGCTGATGGCTTTGACGGTGGCAGCCAGATAGGTTTTTCCGCCGACCACCACGCTGCGGTCGATCCCTGCGATGACTTTCGGCGCGAAGGCAGGGGAGTTTCCGGAATCGATCACGCGCCACTCGATGATGCCGGTGGAGATTCCCGCGCCGGCCTTGTTGCCGGTCGGGGCGATTTCCAGGCGCAGGCGGGTGGTTTTCACCTCGTCGAAGGTGGTGACATTGAAACGATCGCCCTCGACGCCGAGCCCGACCGAATTTTTCACCGGCTCGAAATTTTTCCCATTCCAGAACAGCACGCGGCAGGCTTTGGGAAATCCGATGCCGCGGTGGTCGTTCCACCAGTAAACCTCGATGCGGTTGGTGGCGACCGGCTGCTCCCACGCATACTCGACTGTCTGCGTGTCGAGCGTCGGCCAGTTGCCATAACTCCCGTGGCTGCGGTCCTCCGAATTCACCGGCGCGAAGCCGTCATTCATCGCGGAAAACGCCGTATCGCCCGAGCCGTAGGAACCGGACGCCACCGCCACCAGCGCGAGATTCGCTGCCGGTGTTTCGGCATCTTTCGCCTGGAGCTGTGGGGAGGTGGGGAGCATGAGGGAAACGAGGACCGTGAGGAGTGAGGGAGGTTTCATGCGAAGGCGGACCCCGGAAATGACCGGTGCCCAGTGTTTCCAAATTGCGGAAGCCCAAGGACTTGTCGAGTTCTTCCGGGCCACTTGCCCGCATTGGAATCATTCGCTGGGGAATCGATCAAAAACCGCCCGCGTCCGGTTTGTCGGAAATGAAGGGGTTGCGTTGGCGGGGGATTTTGGCAACTCTCTTTCGGTTGGTGAAATTTCAACGTAATGACAGCATTCCTTTTCAGTTGTGACTATGCGACCTGCGCGGTGCCGGAGGCTTATCGGGAAATTTTTCGCGGGTCCGAGGAAGTGCTGACGTCGAAGGAAGGCTGGGAACCCGGTTCACTCAATCTGGCCCAAGGCTTCGCGATGAAATTCCGCACGCCGCTGGTGCATGGCGATGTCACCCGACTGCTCATCGATCTCGGAAAAGATGGCGACGAACGGTGGAGCCGGTTTTCCCTGAAACTGCCGGAAGCCACCCGCGTGAAAGTCGCGGACCGCCACGAGCGGCCCTACCGGCTCTCGCTGAACCAACGCATCGCCGAGGACCTGCGGCGGCACGAAGCACTGTTGCACGTCATGATCCACACCGATCCTTCGACCGACGGCCTCGTGATGTTGGAAACGCCTCCCGGAGCACTTCTGGCGGAAAAATTCGCCGCCGCCTGGCGGAACAAGCTCGCCGCCGGTGATGTGGACGTGCGCCACGTCCGCGGGGTGGGGGAAACTCCGCTGAGCGTGAGTCTCGCGAAGGAATACCCGCTCGCCCAATACGCCCAGGTGCGGTTGTTAGTCTCGCAGACCTTCTTCCTGGAAGGCAGGCCATGGCGTTGGGAGACGCTGAAAAAATTCGTGCTGGAATCCCTCGCCGCCGCGGCTGCGGAGGTGCAGGTGGTCAGTGACCCAGAATCCCCTTCGACTGGTCGACGCTGAGCGAGCGTTGTTCCTTCCAGTCGATGATTTCCGGCTGCATTTCCACCTGGCGGCGGTTCTCGATGCCGTCGTTGGAGGGTTTTGCGATCGGGTTCTTGCCAGTCTCGCGGGCGCTGTTGGTGGCGTAGGTGCCGGTCTTGTAGGGATCGGGGATTTTCGCGTTGCTGCCGGATTCACGCGCGCCTTTGCCCTGGAGATCCGAGGCTTTTTGGAAACGGCTGCCGTCGGTGTTGCCGGCGTATTGTTTGCTGTCGTAGTCCTTGTTTCCCCACCAGGACTTCTTCGTGTAGTCGCCGGTCTTGTATTCGGTCTTCTTGTAATCCTTGGTGAAATTCGGGTCCTGGCCCTTGCTCTCGAACGAGCTGCGCTTGTCGTTCATCGGCACCCAGTTGCCGTTGGCGTCCTTTTTATAACCGTTCTTCTCCTCGATGCGCTGGCTCAGCGGCTTCCGCGCCGCGTCCGACGAGGAGGACGATGACGTTTTTTTCGTCCCCGAGTCCGAAGCACAAGCGGCTAACAACAGAACGGGCAACAGGAGAAGCGGATGGGTTTTCTTCACGGGTCTTGTTCGAGGCGTTTTTCGAGCGTGGGATCCGGCACGGCTCCGCGTTCGAGGGCTTTGTTATAATAGTCGCGCGCGAGATCCAGTTTTTTGGAACGGGCGTAGACGAGGGCGAGGTTGAAATAAGGCTCGCTGGGAACGGGGTCGGCGGTGATGGAGGCTTTGAAATGGGATTCAGCCTCGCCGATGCGGCCCATTCGATAACAGATCGTGGCGTAGAGAAGCTGGCTCTTCGCGTCGTCCGGCGCGAGATCGACGGCTTCCTTGACGTTCTTTTCCGCCGTTTTCAGATCGCCCATCGACATGAAGGCGAATCCCAGCATCCGGCGGGCGTAAGGATTGTTAGCATCCAGCTCGCCGGCGCGGCGGAAGGTGTCCACGGCGGACGCGGGGTCGTTCAGCCGGAGATCGATCACCCCCAGTTTGCAAAGTGCGGAAATGCGGCCGGGATGTTCCTCCACGACCATCTGCAGCAACTCGCGCGCGGGCAGCAGCCGTCCCGAAACGAAAGCCTTCTCTGCCGTGCGTTCGAAAACGGTGACGTCCTTGTTCAGCTCGGCAGTGTTACGGCCGACGGTCGCGCGGTCCTGGGCGAAGGGAGAGGTGAATTCACCGTCCACGTTCTTCTCGGCGAGCAGGCGCTGTTCGTCGGGGGTGAGCTCGATTTCCTGGGTGTCGAAAAGTTTCACGGCCGAGGCGATGCGCTCGTCCTTGGTGCCCATGTCCTTGACCGCTTCGATCAGAAGATCGCGAGCCTGGCGGCGGCGTTCCTGCACGCGGAGCTGGCGCTGGATGATGTCGCGCAGGACCTCGACTTCCGCAGGATCGGCGGAGGCTTTGCCTTGGGCGAGCGATGCTTCCTCGCCCTTGAGGCGTTTTTCCAACTCCTCGAGCCGGGCGTCCTGATCGCGCTTTTCCTGATGGAGTTTGTTGATCTGTGACTTGGCGATGGCGAGGTCGCGCAGGGCGTCGGTGATGTCGTCCTTGGCGGCGTTGTTATCGATGTTGAGACGCTCGACCTTTTCGTTCGCCTCGCGGAGGTTCTTGGCGAGGCCCATGTTCTGCTCGATGAGGTCCTGGATGCGGCCGGCTTCGTTGAGCTTGAGCAAGGCGCTCATCTGGGCCTTCTCCTGGAGCAGGCCGTCGCGTTCGGTGCGGAGCTGGGTGGAGGCGGCGTTGCTTTCCTCGAGCTGCTTGACGAGGCTGCCGATGGTTTCGTTGGCCTTGGCGAGTTCGCCGCTTTTTTGTTCGAGCTGTTTTTCCAGCGCCTGGAGCTGGCTGCGCTGGCCGGCGACGACGGCGTTTGCGATGTTCCGCTCGGCTTTGAGATTGCGGTCGAGGTCGGCGTATTTCTGCTGCGTGACCTTCAGATCGGCCTCTAACGTGGCGATGCGGGCGAGGGCCTCGGTGTGGGAACTGCGGCTTTGCGTGAGCGCCATGCCCATTGCCTCGCGTTCTTGTTCGAGGCCGGAAATGCGCTGGTTGAGCGCTTTCATTTCGTTCTCGACCGGAGCGGCGGCGAGGCGCGCGCGCAGCGATTCGAGATTCGTTTCCGCAGCGTGGAGCTGGGCCTGTGCGAGATCGCGCTGGCGGGCGATGTCCTTCATCCGCGATTCGTTGCGCGAGGCTTCGGGATCGGGAGCGGGAGTGCTTTTGTTGAGCTCGCGGAGGCGTTTCACCTCAGCCTCGGCATCTTCGAGGCGGCGGTTTTCGAGGGGATTCACCTCGAGGATGCCGGGGGGGAGGGGCATGACGTCCTTTGCCGGATCGATCAAGGTGCCGGGTTTTTTCACGCCGCCTTCGAGCTCGGCCACGACGCTTTGCTTCTTCTTCCGCTGTTCCTCGGCTTTCGGATAGAGTTTGACGAGATACTCGTTGTTTTTATCGGTCCGGCTGGCGAGCATTTCCGGTTTCCAGGCCGGGTAGAACTTGTGGACGGTTTCGAAAAGCTTGGTGGCGTGCTGCATTTTGTCCATGGCCCCCACGAAGTCGCCGCTGGCTTCGAGCTGCTCGGCGGTGCGGGTGGCCAGGTAGCCTTGGAAATACACGTCGGACGGATCAAACTGCGCCGTCTGTGGCGGCGGCAGCGGTGCCTGGGCGTGCGCGGGCAGTGCTGCTAACAGGCACGTGGCGGCGGCGAGCCGGACTGCCGGCGTGCGCCAGATGGGTTGGATCCGTTCAAACATCGGGCCGGCACACTAGGCACGCCGCGGCGGGGGGGCAAGCGGGATTCCGGGGCGGACGCCGCCCGTCCACCGGGTGCGAATTCTCCGATCGTCCGCAGGCAACCTTGCCGAAACGGCCCAAACAACGCAGTATGGGCACCGTGAGCCCCCCGAAGAACCTCGTTCCGCCGTCCGGCCCGGGCGTCGGTGTCCCCCTTTTGGTCATCGTCGCCCTTGCCGGTCTGGTCCTCTCAGCCCGCGCCGTGGACGCCATCTGGAGCGGGGCGACGGACGGCGAATGGAACACCGCCACCAATTGGAACGCCGCCGTGCCCACCGCCGGCACCGCGACTTTCAACAACGGCACGAACACCGCCGTCCACCTCGCCACCGCGCAGACGCAGTTCAGGCTCGTTTTCGACAGCGCCGCAGTGGGCGGTTTCACCTTCGGCGGGCAGAAATTCATCGCGGGCGGCACCGGGCAGGCGGTGACGGTCAACGCCACGGTGACCACCTCGCCGGTCATCTCCTTCAACAACGATTTCCAAATCACCCCCACCGGCCGCACCACCAACTACGATTGGAGCTTCACCAACAACAGCCCCACCGCCGGATTGGTTTTCAATGCGGGCGTCTATCCGAGTGTCACCACCGCCTCGCTCGGCGGACGCCTCAACATCGGCGGCGCGGGCGGCGCCGCCCTCCAGGGTGTGGTTTCCGACGGCAGCGGCCCGGGATTGCTGTTTTTGAAAAAATCAGGGGACGGCGTGCTCACCCTCGGCAATGCGAACACCCACACCGGTGGCACGGAGTTCAGCGGCGCTGCGGGCACGATCATCCTCGGTCACAAATCCGCGCTCGGTGCCGCTCCTTTCCGTCTGGTAGATGGTGGTGGGACGCTCGCCGCCAACGTCGATCTGTCGGGAGCCAACGCCATTCCCAACACGATCCATCACGTCAGCGCCACCGGCGTGAACACGACCGCAAACCTGACGGTGACGCTGACGGCGGGCAGCAACGCCGCCACCTGGATCAGCGGCACCGCGCCGCTCGTCGGCGACATGGTGACCGCCGCAGCGAACCTGCCATACCTCACCCGTGTCACCGCCGTCAGCGGCACCGCCGGAGCCGGAACGATCACCTTTGACTTGAGCGCCGGTCTCAGCGGAACCGGCCTGGTGATCGGCACCGCCCCACACTCCGGCAGCGGCGCGGGCACCACGACCTATGGCGGTACCCACAAGATGGAATTCTCCGGCGTGCAGAACCTCACCACCGTCTGGTCCACCAGCGCGGCCGCCGTCCAGACCTTCAACGTCACCAATACCGCGGACGTCATTTTCTCCGGAGTTCTCCAACAGTCCGGTGGCGTCGCCGGACTCACCAAGACCGGGCCCGGAAAACTCGTTCTCAGCAATGCCAACACCTTCACCGGAAACACCACCATCAGCGCCGGCAGCCTGCAGCTCGGCAACGGCGGCTCCACCGGATCGCTCTCCACCTCCGGAAATCTGACGAACGATTCCAACCTCACGATCAACCGGACCGACACCGTCGAGCAGGGCGTCGATTTCACCGCCGCCGCCATCACCGGCACCGGCTCGCTCACCCAAGCCGGCAGCGGGACGACCGTGCTCACGGCGGCTAACACCTTCGCCGGCGCCACCACGATCAGCGCCGGAACCCTGAAGCTGGGCAAGGGCGGCACCACCGGCTCGCTCTCGATCAGCTCCCCCGTTACCAACAACGGGACGCTCGTTTTCAACCGCACCGACGGCGTGAATCAGGGGACGGACTTCAGCCCGGCTCCGATCACCGGCACCGGCTCCGTCGTCCAGGCGGCCGGAGGTGTTTCAATCCTGTCAGCGGCTAACAGCTACTCCGGGGCTACTGTCATTCAGTCCGGAGAAATCGTCACTCCCGCCAGCGTGCTGAGCGGTGTCGATGGTCCGTTCGGCAATTCCACGAGCGCGATCGTTCTGGGGGACTCCACGACTCCCGCCGCGGGCAACGTCGTTCTAACTATCTCTGCCGCCGGCGCGACTCCGCAGGATTTCACCTTCAGCCGGAATGTCAATTCGTCCGGGACCGCCGATGCTGCGGGGCGCACCTTGATCCGTTATCAAAACACCACCAACGGAGCCCTGGGAACCCTGACTTTCAGCGGCTCGTGGGCACTCAGCGACAACTTGCGGAACTACGGACTCGCCGCCACCCGGCCGGGCATGATGGTTGATTTCACCGGCGCGATCACCGGTGGAAACACTACCGGAGTTTTCCGCATCAATGCCGACGCCCAGAGTGCGGGACGTATCCGTCTCAGCAATTCCGGCAATACTTATGCGAACCGCACCATCGTCACCAAGGGCACCCTGCTCATCGCGGGCGACGCCGGTGCCGCCAGTGGAGTGTTGGGAACGCACACCACACTGCGGGTCGGCGAAAACGGGATCGCCGATCCTGCGATCTCCATCCTAACTGATGGCGCTTTCCTGATGGGCAAGGCCATCTCTCTCGCCGATACCGGAGCTCCCTCCACCTTGATCCTCGGTGGAACCCAAGCCTCGGCTTCCTCCTTCACCGGCAATATCGACATGGTGTCCGGCGTGAACAACCACACGCTGGAACTCTCCCAAGTCCCGGGCGGAACTGTTATATTCTCCGGTGTGATCAGTGCGAACCCCGACACCACCGGCATCACCAGCGTCGTGAAAACCGGCGGCGGCACCGCGATCCTTTCGAACGCGAATACCTGGGACGGCTCCACCACCATCGCCGCCGGCACGCTGCTGGCCAACAACACCGCCGGGTCCGCCACCGGCACGGGGGCCGTCACCGTTTCCGCCGGAGCCACCCTCGGCGGCTTCGGTTCGATCGGAGGGCCCACCACCGTGGCCGCCGGTGCCACCATCGTGCCTGCCGGCACCCTCACCGTGGCGAACGATCTGATTCTCGACGGCAGCTACACCTGCGCCCTCGACGGCCCGGGCACCGGGGTAAAAATCTCCGTCGCCGGGAATCTCGACATCGATGGCGCCACCCTCGCCGTTTCCCCACCCGTCGGCGGCGCTACCGGCAATTATGTCATCGCCACCTACAGCGGCACCCTCACAGGCTCCTTTGCAGTCAGCCCCGCTTTACCCGCCGGCTATTCCGTGGACTATTCGATTCCCGGCCAGATCAGGCTGGTCACCGACTACGGCGCGTGGGTTTCCGGCCACTCGCTGTCCTTCCCCGGAAACGGTGATCCCGCCGCAGATGCAGACCTCGACGGCCTGACCAATCAGCACGAATACGCGTTCGGCCTCGACCCGGATTCCGGCTCCTCGGTTTCGCCGATCGTTTCGCAACTCGACAAAGCCACCGGTCTCTTCAGCTACACCCGGCGCAAGCCATCTCTAACGAACCTGGCCTACGCCTGTGAATATTCCACCACCCTCGGCGAATGGGTGCCGTTCACGCCGGACTCCACCTCGTCCGACGGCGGCGATCCGGTGGAAACCGTCACCGTGGACGTGCCGGACGTGCTGCTCGCCGAGCCCGGGCTTTTCGTCCGCGTCCTCGCCAGGTGAATGGGTCCTGAAACCGTGAAATTTTGGACTCGCGAAGATGCGTATGGTGGGGAATCTACATTCCGGTCCCGATGATACGACCGAACCCATCCTTATGAAAACCAAACTCAACCGAATCAACGCCGGCGCGCTGGCACTTGTCACCCTTCTCGGCGCGAGCGCCTTGGCCCACGCCCAGACCGCCGTCCCGAACACCATCACCGATGCTGAAAAGGCCGAAGGCTGGTCCCTGTTATGGGATGGGAAAACCAACGAAGGCTGGCGCAGCCCGAAGTCGGACAGCTTTCCCGCAAAGGGCTGGACCATCAAGGACGGCGTTCTCAGTGTCTTCGAAAACGGCGGCGAGGAAGCCGCCGGCGGTGGCGACATCATCACCCGCAAGCGCTACTCGGATTTCGAACTCACCGTGGATTTCAAGATCACCACCGGGGCCAACAGCGGCATCAAGATCTTCGTCCAGCCGAACCTGTCACCCATCGACAAGAAAACCGGCAAGCCAGCGGCCGTCGGTTCCGCCATCGGCATGGAATTCCAGATTCTCGATGACAAGGTCCATCCGGACGCCAAACTCGGTAAGGACGGCGACCGCACCATCGGCTCGCTCTACGACCTGATTCCAGCGCCCGCCGACAAGAAGGTGCTGCCCATCGGCGAGTGGAACCACGCGCGGATTCTATCAAAAGGCAGGCACGTCACCTTCTGGCTCAACGGCGGGAAGACCGTGGAGTTCGAACGCGGCTCCAAGGATTTTCTCGAACGGGTCGCCGCCAGCAAATACAAGGATATTCCTGAATTCGGCGAATGGGCGGACGGCCACATCATGCTGCAGGAACACGGCAACCAGGTGTTCTATCAAAACGTGAAGATCCGCGAGTTGGACAAGAAATAAACATCTTCAGGAGAGCGGACGGACCACGCGGCATTCATCGTGCTTGTGACGGATCCCATGGAAATCATCACCTGCGGCAGCCGGCACTCTTCAGCGATTCTCGCGATCCTGAACGAGGCCATTGTCACTTCCACGGCGCTGTATGATTACCAGCCACGCACTTCCGAAATGATGGTCGCCTGGTTCGCCGCCAAGGAAGCGGGGCGGTATCCGGTGATCGGTGTGGAAGGCGATGCTGGCGAGCTGATGGGATTCGCCAGCTATGGTTCGTTCCGCGCCTGGCCAGCTTACAAATACACGGTCGAGCACTCGGTCTACGTGAATTCGAAATTCCGCGGACGTGGGATCGCCCGGGTCCTGATGGAGCGGCTCATCGAACTGGCCCGCGGGCAGGACCTCCATTCCCTGATCGGCGTGATCGATGCGGAGAACTCCGCGAGCATCGCGCTGCATGCGAGCCTAGGCTTCACCCGCTGCGGATCCATCCAACAGGCAGGATTCAAATTCGGCCGCTGGCTGGACGTGGAGCTTTATCAACTGCTTCTGCCCACCCCCGCCCGCCCCGAGGACGGATGAATCCTTGGTGAACTGCTCAGAGTTGCTGGAAAACAAAAAAATCATGCGCCGAATCTGCATCTATGCCGGCTCCAGCTTCGGCGGTTCTCCTGAATACTCCGCCGCCGCCGCGGCATTTGGCAGTGCCTGCGCGCGGAGGGGGCTCGGGATTGTCTATGGCGGCGGTAGTGTCGGATTGATGGGAGTGCTTGCCGATTCCGCCCTGGCTGCGGGAGGCGAAGTGATCGGTGTCATTCCCCGCAGGATGATCGCCGAAGAGCGCGGGCATCACGGAGTCAGCGAACTGATAGCGGTCGATTCCATGCACGAGCGGAAGCAACGCATGGCGGAGCTCTCGGATGCGTTCGTGGCGCTGCCGGGTGGTATCGGAACGCTGGAGGAGGTCATCGAGGTTTTTACCTGGCTTCAGCTTGGTCTGCACCTCAAGCCCGTGGGTCTGCTGAACGTCGGTGGTTTTCACGATCCGCTTCTTCAGTTCCTCGCGCGCATGCGGGACGAGGAATTTCTGACAGATTCCCACCATGACATGCTGGTGGTGGAAGCGGACTCTGAACGGTTGTTGGATATTCTACTGTCGACCCGCCACACCTTGATTCCAAAGCCGGTTCATCATCCGGATCGCGATGGCGGCGCCCGCCGGGTGGAATAGATTGACCCGACCAATGTTCTCAAGATAGCCTGTAGCACCTTCCGGAAAAGTTGCCAAATTTCCGGGTGCGGCTTCCAGATCGTGTCATTCGTCCGCTTGATCCCTTTGAAGGGTTGGGCTCATTCAAAACTCCAAACCCTCGCAACCCATGTCACTCCGTCTGCCGATTCTTCTCTTCGCCGCACTGGTCCTGCCCCTTTCCGCCCAAAAGGCGAAGCCGTCTGGAAAAGGGGAAAGCGGAATCACGCTGCGCCTCTTGGCCGACGAAGTTCCCGAAGGACAGGCGAAGGTGGTTCTGCAAACGGGTGACTCAAAATCCGCCGCAATCGATCTGCCTACCGCGACACTCTCCGTGCCTGTGGTCGTGCCCGCCCGCACGGTGGTGCTCAAGGCCGCTGACAAGGATGATCCGCTTTGCTCCATCACGCTGCCCGATGAAGGCAAGTCTTTCGCCATTCTGCTAGCTCCGGAAAAACCTGCGGGATATGCCCCTTTTGTTCTCAGGCTCGACGACGACACGTTCAAAGCGGGAGACATGTTCATCATCAACCGCTCCGCGAAAACGGTGGTGCTCAAACTCGGGGGCACTGAGGTTGTTCTCGAAGTTGGAAAAACCGTCAAATCCCACCCTACCAATCCCGTGGATGACAACTACTACAACGTCACCATCAGCGAGCGTGATCCCTCGGGTGACAAGCTCGTCACTTCCAGCCGCTGGCCGGTGGACGTCCACCTCCGCAGCTATCTCTTCTTTTCCACCAACGACAAAGGCAGAACCACCTTCCGCGCTGTCGACGAATACCTCGAGGCCGCCGACGGTAAGAAAAAGCGCTAACGGACGCGCCGAAATGAAAAATCCGGCCCCGACGAAAAGCGCCGGAACCGGATGGGGATTTTCTAACGTTGCGGAGCCGTGACCCGCTCCATAGCAAATTACTTCGCGCGGGCTTTGACGAAATCGAGGTCGGCGCGGACCTGGCCGACGTTGTCCTTCCAATCGTTTTCGTGTTCCACGGAGATGTTGCCGTCGAACTTCTGCTTCTTCAGTTCATCGATACAAGCGGCGACATCGACCACGCCGGTGCCTGCGATCACGACGGCGGCCTCGCCCTTGCTGGCCTTGTCCTTGAGGTGGACGCCGATGATCCGGCCGTTGAGGATGCGCAGGCATTCCAGAGAATTCAGATTGGAGGTGCACCAGTGGCCGAGATCGGCGCAGGCACCCAGGCGGTGGTCGCGGCTCTCGACGACGCCGAGAATGTAGAGCGGGTTCCAGACCTTGTAGCCGGGCTTCGCCATCGATCCGCCGTGTTCGTGGAAGGCGACGCAGACATCAAACTCCTTCGCGGCGGTTTCCCAAGCGGCGACGAGTTCGGTCGATTCCGTGCAGATCGAATAGAGCCCCATTTTTTTTGCGAAGCTCATGATGGTGTGGACCTCCTCGGCATTCTTCGCCGCGACGACACCGTAGCTCACGGCATGCACTCCCTGGCGCGCGCACTCGGCCTTGAGGTCGGCCAGCGCGGTTTCCGACATCGTGTGGCCGACTTTGTCCGCAGAGCCGGGTTTGAGAGCTTGGCCCGGGAAAAACTCGATGACATTGCCACCGGCTTCCTTGGTCTTGGCGATGGCCTCGAAAGCGCTGAATTCCTTGAAAGTGTAGGCTTGGGCACCGAGGAACCAGCCGTTCTGGCGGAGGTTCTCCGGAATCGGATCGGCGTGGAGGTGGGAAGCGAGGGCCAGCGCGAGCAGGGCGATTTTGGGTATGGTTTTCATGGTATTCTGGAAAATGCCGCCACGGCCCGGTGGAGGGGGTAGGGTATTTTTGGCGGAAGAAAGGAAACGGTCGGAAAATCCGACAAATTTCAACCGACCGACCACAATGAATGGTCATGATGGGAACTCCCGCAAGCCAGGCGGTCATTTTCGGAATAGACTGTGGACCCAGCCGGTCTTCCCGATGATCCGGAAAGTGGGCCCGGTGGGGTTTGAACCCACGACCAAAGGATTATGAGTCCCCTGCTCTAACCGCTGAGCTACAGGCCCTTGTGGGGCGTTCCGATGATTTCCGAGACCGATGGTGTCCGTCCTTCGTCGGGGCGGCAATTTCTAAGCGAGCCCCAACGTGGCAGGCAAGGTGATTCGGCGCGGTCCGCCGTGCGGTTCCATTCGATCCCGGCTATTTTCCCAGCCGATCCGATTTTTTCCGGAACTCCTGTCCTGCTGCGGTTTCCATGTCGGCCATGAGCCAGAGTTCGCGGGCGAGCGAGGCGTTCGTAATGAGATCGGGCGGGGGACTCTTTTTCCATTCCGCGTAATGCACGTCGCAGTTCGTCCGGGCCCGCTTGAGGAACTTGTCATCCTGCGTCCAGCGGTAGAGTTCCAGATCCGCCTCGACCATCAGGTGCGCCCATTTGAGGGGATCCCGATAGGCCCCGCTTCCTTTGTCCAGCAGTCCTTCCGCGGCGTTGCCGGTGAGTCTGGCTTCATCCAGATAGACGTCCTTGCCGGTGAGTGCGTAGAGCGAGAGGTAGGCGCGGATCATCAGCGCGGAATTGTAGGTCAGCGTGCCCATGTTCTTCCTGCCGGTGGCGACGACGATGGCGTCACCGAAAAGTCCGTTGTCCGCGCGCAGCGTCGCGGTGGTCCATTTCACGATTTTTCCTCCATCGGCGATGCGCTTTTCCGCGGCTTTCGGATCGATGTATTTGGAAATGTGGAAACACCCGACCGCCGCCGGAGCGTTCACGCAGGTGTTTTTGCATCCGTCCTTGTGTGCCACGTGCCACCAGATGCCGCCGCCGGCTTGTTCGTCCCAGCCGCTCATGACGAAGTCGAGGGTCTCCATGGACCGCTTGAGGTAGCGGGATTCGCCGGTGATTTCGTAGGCTTCGAGGAAGGTGATGACCATCCACGCGTTGTCGTCGTAGTATTTGTCATTGCCTCCTCCGCCGGTCGGGGCGGCTTCATAGCCCGGGATTTTTACCTTGCTGTCCCAATAGGATTCGATGCCTTCGAAAAATTTGCGCATGACGGGTTTGTATTTGGGATCGTGGCGCACGGCACCGACCACTGCGGAGAACATCACGCCGGAACCCCACATGAAGTCGGGCGATTTCTTGTCAATGGCCGCAGCGTAGAGGCCTGTCTTTCGATCCCAGAAATTCTTCTGGATCTGTTCCATTACCTCCGCCGCCTGATTGCCGTGGCTTCCGGGATCGGTGGTTTGCGCGGCCGAGGATCCGACGATGCCCGGGATGAGTAGGGCGGAGCCGATGAATCGGATCAGCTGGCGGCGGGTTATCAGATTTTTCATCAAATTGAATGGTGGATTGTTTATTAGACGGATCTATCAAAGTGTTCCTGTCAACCTGCCCGTTGATGGAGTGGGCATTCTTTCTGGAAATTGCTAACAGAGTGTTCCTTGCCCGCCCTTGCGGAGAGGGGAGATGAGTCGCGATTCCCCGGTAAGAAGCTGTCATCCGGAATTTCCCCGCTCGTTTTCAGTTGCAATCGATTGGAAATCAACCGGGTGTGGCATACTCCATAAACGAGGAGGTTCACAAAACCCAGGAATGACCTTAGTTACAAAGGCTCCATTACGGTTGCCGCAGTGGATGGCGCGTGACGGCTGGTTCCAGCTTGGCAGCGTTACAAAAATCCAAAATCAAAATCCAAATACCCATGAAACCCCGCTACCTACGCTTCTTCCCCCGGACACTGATGTTCTGTGTGGCTCCAGTGCTCGGCTGTGCATCCGTGCAAGCCTCTGTGCTCAACTTCAACGAGGCCAGCACAACCAACGTGTGGACGTTCCGGCCGGGACTCAACCTGCTTGCAGGTGCCACGGTCACCGCCTCAGCCCCTCTGGGCGATCATGGTGAGGGCACATCGACCAGTTGGGCTCCCGCGACGGATGGCAGTCTTGGTGCTGAGGACGGAGGTGACTTTGGCAATTCCGTGTCACCGGCCAACGGGACTTCGGTGACCTACGCTCTCGATATTTCGCTTGCGAGCGGTCATAACATAACAGGTTACGACATCACCTCCTTCGACGCCTACGGTGCCTGGGGCAACACCGGGCGCGACAACTTGGATTTCACCATCGAGTATTCCACCATGGCTGATCCCGGGACGTTCACTCCTCTTGCCACGGTAAGCAACCACACGCCGTTCCCCGGCTCTCTCCTCGACTCCACCCACACTAGCCTGGTCGAGTCGGCGGGCGTCCTGGCGAGCGGTGTCCACTCCATCAGGCTCAATTTCAACAACCAGGAAAACAACTACGTTGGCTATCGCGAATTCATCCTGCGGGCGGACACTCAATTGACCTATGCCAACCTCGAGTCCAACAAGACCAACGCCTGGACACTGCCTGCGGGCACCAACCTGCTGAAAGGTGCCACAGCGACACCATCCACGCTGGCCACGCGGGAGGGATCGTCGCCCAACTGGTCCACTGTTACCAACGGCATCCTCGGTGCTCCGGGCGACAACAGTTCCAGTGTCACTCCGCTCAACGACTCCTCGGTCAGCTTTCCGTTGAACACGCTGGTGAATGTCAATGGCTACAATCTCTCATCGATCGACACCTACTCCGCATGGATCAACAGCGGACGGGACAACCAGGACCTGGTCATCAGCTATTCCAAAGTGGGCGCGGAGTCGGTCTTCCTTCCACTCGCCTATCCGTACGTCCACACCGGCAGCGACAACTCCACCCACATCCGGCTTTTCACTGACACTGGCTTCCTGGCGACGGGTGTTTCCTCCATCAAGTTCAGTTTCCCCAATCAGGAAAACGGCTACGTGGGCATCCGCGAGTTCATCGCCTTGGGGACGGCGGTCTCCATTTCGGCCCCTCTCACCTGGACCGGTGGCACCGGCTCGAGCTGGATCGACGGCGCGGATAACAATTGGAAACAAACCATCGGAGGTGCTCCGGCCGTTTACAATGTGGGTGCCGGCCTGACTTTCGACAGCGCGCCGACGAACCGGAACATCAACGTTCCCGCGCCGCTCACGGCGTTTTCCATGGGATTCACCAACGATGCCAGCCATCCGTACACGTTTGGCGGAAGTCTCCTCACCGTTAGCAACGAAATCGTTTCGTTGGGATCCGGCAGCGCGACTTTCAACAATGCGGTGAAGACCTCTACCGGTGTTAGTTTGTCAGACTCCGGCAGCCTCGTCTTCAATGGTGCTCTTGAAGCGAACAGCCTGGCCCTCTCCGGGACCGGCGGCATCACCCTGAACGCCGCGAATCCGGCCCTCACCGGAAGTTCCGTCGTCAGCGACGGCACGCTGACCGTCTCCCATAACAACGGACTGCAGAATTCCGGACTATCGATGACCGGCACGAGTTCGATTGCCCTGTTCACCTCCGCCGCGCCTGTTGTCCCCAGCATCAGCAGCCTTGATGCGACACCAGGTATCGTTCTCGGAAATCCGGGAGGCACCACCAACTTGTCCGTGGGGGACGCCGTTTCGGTCAGCGGTTTCGCGGGAAGTATTTCCCAGGCCGCCGGGACCACCGGCGCACTTACCAAGACAGGCGCCAGCAGCCTCTCCCTTTCGGGTGACAACACCTACACCGGGAAAACCACGGTTTCCGGAGGGCTGCTCCAGCTCACCCAGCGCCTGTCGCTCTATCATGGCACGGAAACGTCCTGGACGACCGGGAACATCTCCGTCGCCAGCGGCGCGACCCTTGAATTCGGCTTTGGCGACTTCGATCAATTCGTCTCTGACGACTTGAACACCCACTTGTCACTCGGCGGCTTCCAACCGGGTTCCAGCCTGGGCCTCAATACCATCTATGACGACCTAACGCTCTCCCGGAACCTGACCCAACCGGGACTCGGCCTCGTCAAAACCGGCCCTTCCATCCTGAACCTCACCGGGACTAACACCTCGAACGGAACCACCAGGATTTTTCTTGGCGCGCTCAATGCCGCGAGTCCCGGCGGCACCTCGATCGGCGGCAATGCCCTGATCGGAAACGGCAGTGGACTCGCCTATTTGAACATGAACCTGGGCGTGGGCAACCAGTTCGCACCGGGCAGTGTGGTCACCTTTGCGAACGGGAACTTCTATAACTCGACGATGAATCTTCGCGGAACCAACCAGATTATCGCCGGCTTGGACGCTGCGCCTTTTCCCGCGAACAAAATCACCATCGTTCAAAATGATGAAATCGGCCATCCGGGCTACACGGTGGCACCGGGTGCCGCCAGCCTGACGATCAATGCCGCCACCGACCACAGTTTCGCAGGAATCATCCGTGATCAGAACGGCGGCCCGCTCTCCGTGATCAAGAACGGGCCGGGCACCCAGGAGTTCATCAACCTTCCGGGCGTCGCCGATTACCAATACTCCGGCCTAACCACGATCAATGATGGCACTCTGAAGATCAGCTTCGCCACTAACAACGGCGGCTTCAGCTCCAACATCATGGTCAACAGCCCAGGCAAATTGTACTTCAACGGTGTAACCGGTGACGTCGGCTTTGATCGGGAAATCTCGGGTAACGGGCTCGTTGCGGTCAAAGGTTCCAATGCCGTCCGCTTGAGAAACAGGTTCAATTCGTTCACCGGAGGCATCACCGTCGGATCTCCCGGGATCGCCACTTACGACGGGTTCCTCGCGCTGGTGGCTCAAGGAGGACAAGCACAAGGTGCCGGGAATGGCGTCGGACAGTTTTGTGTGGGTGGGGCAATGACTCAGTCTAACGTGATTACCGCCCAAGGCGGTGCGACGCTGGCGCTCGATGGCATCGGTCCCCTTGGTGAATCCACCGTGATTCCAGCTTACGCTCCATCTGTTGTAATCAGCAACTCGGGCTTGAGAGGTGGTGGTTTGGCGTTCGTGGCCAATCTCACGCTGAACCATGCTGAAGTCACAGTCGGCAACGGTATTGTCATCGCTGGATTCGACACCAGCTTGTGCTTTGTGGGCACAGTCACGGTCGGCGGAGACAGCAACCTGGCGACCACGATCATCACTCCCACGGCCGGACCGAGTGCCAATATTTCGTTGGGATCGGGAGCTTTGCCTGGAACGACCTTCAACGTGACCGATGTCACCGGCACTTCCGCCGTCGATTTGGACGTAAACGCTGTGCTCAGAAACATCAATTCCGTCATTTCGCCACTGACAAAAACCGGTGCAGGAACGATGTGGCTGCACCAGACCAACACCTACACCGGAGATACCAAAGTCGAGCAAGGCGAGCTCCAGATGAGCGTCGCCTGTCTGGCAGACACTGCGAATGTCTCCATCACTTCCGGTGCCACGCTCAACCTGAATTACACTGGCACGGACACGATCAGGGGGTTGACTCTGGGCGGCGTAGGGATGGGAATTGGATCTTATGGAAGGGTCGGCAACTCATCCGGCGCCACCCCTACCTCGCTCATCACAGGAGATGGAATCCTGCAGGTGACAGCCAGTCCGACGGTTTCCTACGACACTTGGAACGATCAGATCACCGTGGGAGACAGCACCCGAACGGGAGATCCGGATGGCGACGGTTTCAGCAACCTTCAGGAATACCTGTTCGGAACCTCACCTAACGTGGCCAACGCATCGTTGTCCACGGTCCAGAGCACGCCGGGCGGCCTGATCGTCCGCTGGAAGCAACGCGCCAACGTTTCCAACAAGTATTTCCTTCAGGAA
>JBDSNC010000237.1:0-6452 GCA_039915545.1 Luteolibacter sp. | reverse complement strand
GGCAGGGCTTGTGAAAGAACAGACAGGAATGTCTGTGTCACGTCAGGCCGAGCGAGCGCTCAGCGCCAGTGATCGGCAATCCACGGGGTGGGGCGGACGTGTTTGTAGAGCTTTTTCCAAGGCTTGTTCACGGGCCATTCGCCGCGGGTGGCTTCGTCGATGTCGGGCTTGCCGGTGAAGGCGATGACCTTGGTATCCTCGGGCAGGACGGGGGTTTTGAAGAAATTGAGCGGCCAGCGCGGGATCATCGAATGCTTGAAGCTCAGGCACCATTCGGACGGGAAGAACTCGACCTTGCCGAGCGTGCGGCAGACGAAGGTCTGGCTGTTCCGATAAAGGTCCATCATCGCCATCGGATCGGGCCGGAAGCGGTCCCAGACTTTCGTCAGCGCGCCGACGCGGAAGCGGAAGACGGACATGTTGCCGATGCCCTGGCCGATCTGCGTCCAGTTCTCACACACGCAGAAATCAAGCTCCGGCTTGTAGTCGAAGAAGGCGTCGATCGAGCCGGTGATGAGCAGGTCGAGATCAAGGTGAAGCACGTTTCCCTGAAGGTCGGCGAGTTCCGGCATGAAGATGAACATGCGGCGGAACGGGTGGAAACGCATGCGCTCCGGCAGATCGAACTCCGGCATCGGGATGACTTCGACCTCTTCGCGGATGCCGGTCGGATCATCGGTGAAGCAGACGACGCGCAGCGGGCGCGAGGTGTTCCGCATGGCCATGGCGTAGGTCCGGTTGACGTATTCGGAGCTGTAGCGGTCGCCCCACTTGAGGCAGAGCAGCGTCTGGCGCGGGGCTTGGGAAAGGTCTGCGGTGGACATGATGGATGAGCGCGTGGAAGCGGTTTCGGAGGTGGAGAGCGTGGGAGGGCGGCACGGCGGCGTCAAATTGAAAGCGTTTTCCGGGAGGAAGGGCTTGATGGGCTCGATCGGTGTTTTTCGCCGCAAAAAGGATCAAGAAGACGCAAAAAGAAGAGGAGGGAAGTTGGGTGGAATTGGATGCTTTCTTGATTCCATCATTAGGCAAAGGGGTAATGAAATTTGATTTTTGCGCCCTTTTTTATCCTTTTTGCGGCTGAAAGAATCAGAGGTTGAAGCGGGAAATCACCTCGGCGGCGCAGCGGTCGGCCTCGCGGAGGGTTTCGGGCGGGGCGGTGAGGGTGCGGGATTTTTCCCAATCTTGAAAGCGGGTGAGGAAGCCCTCATCGACGAGTTTTGCGATGCCGCGGAGGACGCGGGAGGTGCCGAGCTCGGGGACGGGCAGCAGGCCGACTTTCGCGCCGGAGCTGAGGGCTTCGTAGATCATGGAAACCGAGTCTTCGGTGACCCAGGCTTCGGCCGCGGCGGCGAGTTTTCGGGGCAGCCAGTCCGGCGTGGTTTCCTGATGGGGAAAAATTTCGATGGCGGGCAGGGATTTGCGGATCGCATCGGGAAATCCAGCGGGCGTGCGGCGGGAATCGGTGAGCTGCCAGTGGCCGGTGGCGGTGATTGGCGCGAGGGCGGTGAGGAGCTTTTCGCCGTCCCAGCCGTGGTTTCCGGACGGGCCGCCGATGAGGATGAGTTGACCGGATTTTTCGCCGGAGGCAGGGGCCACGCGGTTGAGGGCGCCGCGACTGATGAGGAGATTTTCGCGCTGCGGGGGCTCTGGAAAATCGTGGGACGGGGCGATGCAGAGGTCGAACCAACTCATCGGCAAACTCGGTTTCATGATGACGATGCTGCGGGCGCGGTGCTTCCGGGCGAGCCAGATGAGCGCAGGGTGGGTGGCGTGACCTGTGGCGATGATGAGATCCGGTTTCGGGAAATTCTCGCTGTCGGCGAGCGCGGATTTCAGGCGGCGGATGAGCCCGTGTTTCCCGGTGAGGGAAATCCGGTGAACGTCGCACGGCACCCGGCGGGCAAGCGCGTCGGCCAGTCCGAGCGACTGGTTTTCATGGCCCGGTTTGCCGTCGCAAAGCAGCCAGATGACGAGGGGTGGGGTCAAGGCGGAGGTCAGAGGTCAGGGGTCGGAGGTCGGAGGTCCTGCCCAGCGTTCGGCCCATTCCTTGGGCAGGCGCATCGGTTTTCCCTCGGGCATTTGGACGAGGGCGAGGGCTTGGCGGGCGGTGACGAGGGTGGCCCCGTCGGATTCGCGAATCATTTCGAAGACGCACCAGAAGCGGGCGCGGGAAATTTCATGGAGCCGGCCGCGGATCGTGAGCCAGTCGCCGAGTTTCGCCGGACGCTTGTAGTCGACCTCGGTGCGGGTGACGACGGGGAAAACGTGCGTTTCCGACATCGTCCGCAGGTCCATGCCCATCAGCGCGGCGAGGCGGGTGCGGCAGGTTTCGATCATCCGGAGGTAGGCGAGGTTGTGGACGACCCCACCGCAATCGGTATCGAAGAACATGACTTCCTCGCGGGTTTCAAGGGTGGGCGGGCTTTCGGTCACGGGTGGAAACTGGCGGAAACTGGCGGAATCTGCAATGTTCGCTTGTGGAGGGGCGTAGGAAATATTTAACCTGAATTGAATGATGCAGAGGAAATTTCACGCTTGGCGGGTGGCTGGACTGCTTTTAGGCACGGGCACTTTGCTGTCCGCCGCGGATTTCGTAGCACCGGCGGAAGGGCCGGTCGCGTTCCGCCGCGACAAGGTGCCGCTCGACGCGGAGACGATGGGAAATCTCTCGCGACAGCTTGGCTCGCTCGCCGCCGGGCTCGACACCACGACCGCCGCCGGCCGCCGGACCGCCGCACAAATGCTGGCGCTGGCCACCGCGCTGGACCCCTCGAACACCGCCGCCCGCGAGCTCATCGCCGATTTGCAGAACGGTAGCCATCACCCGAAATCGGACCCCGCCGAGACGGACAAATTTCACGCAAAAATCTGGCAATACATCGGTTGGCTGGAAACCCCCGAGGCGGGCGAGCAGGGCAAGGCACTGTCGGCGTGCCTGGCGGATGTGATCGCTTTTTCGGATCCAAAAAACCCGCGGGCCGAGGCCATCCGCACTGCGGGTGAACACGGAGCCTGGGCGGGCTGGGTTCCAACGGTGTCGGAATTTGAACCAAAGGCTGAGGTGCAAGCCGCTACGGAGGTCGAAAAATCCACTCCGAAGGCTCCGGAAATCCTTCTGACAAAAGCCGAGGTCCGCACTCCGATCTGGCAAAAGGCTGCAAAAGAGGCTCCCAACGAGCCGCCGAAGTGGATGCTTTCCTCCGCTCCGCTCCGGATGACCGCTCACAAGACGACCGAGGAAACCGATGATCCTTCGGGATTCACCGTCATCGTCCGCGCGGCCCCGGATGGCGGGAGCCTGCAACAGCTCGGAAATTCCATTAAAAACCTGCTGAAAAAACAGCACGGTAAGCTCCCTTCCGGCTGGAACGTCGTCATTACCAGCGATGAACTGCAAAAATCCGCGTTGTCTGGAAAACGCCAGTCCATCAGCGGGGCCGCCGCCGTGCTCGCCAGCGCCGCAGTCACCGGGCAGGAGCCGGACGCCACCATCATCGGCGTCGTCGATTCGCAGGGTGCTTTCAAACTGTCGTCCGGTTTCTGGGACCAGCTCGATTCACTCGGCAAAGGCAACGGCGGCCGGCTCGTGCTGCCCGCTGCCGCCGCGGAGTATCTGCCGTCGATCCTGGCGCTCGAAAAACCGCAGTTTTTCCTCGATTACGAAGTGGTGCTGGCCTCGAATTTCCAGGAACTCCTCGATCTTTCCGCCAAGGCTCCGAAAGAACCGATCGCGACGGTTTCCGCGAAATTTCAGGAAATCCGCGCGAAGGCGGGAACCCAGGCGGTCGGCCAATACGTTGCCAACAGCTTCATCCGCCGCCGTCTCGCGGATCTCGCCCAGGAGGCTCCCTATCATTTTTCCGCCCGCATGCTGGCGATCCAAGGTGCCGGCAACCGCCCCACCCAAGTGCCGCGCCTGGTGCTCGTGCCCGAACTCCGCCGGGCGGTCGCGCCGATGGCATGGATGATGGTTCCACTGGATCCGCTCAAGAGTTCGCTCGACAGCGCGATGGTGGAGAAAATCACCCAGACCTTCGAAATCTGCCGCAGCCAGGTAGACCGCCTTGACCGATACGTGAGCAAGGAGGATCGCGAACTCTATACTCGCGTGAAGGAAATGGTGGCCGGCATCCGGACGTTGGAACGCGCGGCCCGCTCGCGCAGTGGCGACCGCAGCGGGGAGCAGCGCCCCGGAGAATCATCCGCCGTCATCGACGCACACGCGCAACTGACCGGCAGTTACAAGGGAGTATCGGAAGCCCTCGCAGAGACGGCGGGAGATGCGGATGCAGTGACGGTTCCGACACCTTGAGGAAAAGTTGGAAACTTGCTTTTAAAAAACAGTTGCCTACGATCCGGCGCATTGTGACTCAAACCCGGGCGGTTCGATTTTTCCAGACGGCCACGCTGCTTGTCGCGGTCGGTTTTTCCGCCTCCTGCGACACTCCGCAGAAGCGCGGACTAAGGGAACTGGCGAAAGCGGGGATCGAGCCGTCGGCGAAATCGCTGGTGCAGGCGGCGGTCGATCAGGATGCGAAACGGGTCGGCTGGCTGCTGGACGTGGGCGTCTACACCGAGCAGCGCGATGCAAAAGGCCGCACGCCGGTGAGAATCGCGATCGAAAACAGCGACTTGCCGTCCGTTTTCCGGCTGCTCGACGCAAAGGCGAATGTGAATGCCGCCACGCCGGATCAAGTCAGCCCCCTCGGCGTCGCTGTGGAGCGCGGCGAAACGGCCATCGTCGAAAAGCTCCTCAACGCCGGCGCGCGCACCGACGGCCTGATGCTGGATGGCGAAAAAATCCTGCCTTGGTCCATCCGCCAGGGCCGCCTGACTTTTGTCCGGGCGATGATGAAAGCCGGCGCGGACCCGCATTCGAAGGACCGGTCCGGCAACCCGCTCCTGCACGTGGCCATGGAGGCCGGCCGACGCGATCTGATGGAGACGCTCATCGAGCTGGGAGCCGATCCCGGCGCGACGAATGCCGCCGGAGAAACGACCATCCACCTCGCTTTCCGCAAAGGCTGGCTGGACGCCGTGCCAAAACTGACGCTTGCCGGAGCCGACCCCAACGCCCGCGGACCTGACGGCTCCACCTTGCTGGAAAAGGCCGTGGCGGAGGAAAACACGGGAAACATCGCGCTCCTTCTGAAGATCGGCGCGAACCCGAACCACCCGCCCCAGCCCGGTAAAACCGGCACGCCTTTGGACCATGTCTTCGCCAGCGGAAACACCGCGCTGCTGGAACTTTTCCTCAATCAGGGTGCCGCACCGGCCCAAGGAAATCTGGATTCGTGGCTATGGCAGGCGTTTCAAAACCGCGATCGTGAGACCGCGCACCTCCTGCTTCGCCACGGCGCGGACGCCTCGCGCCGTGGAGCGGAAGGACTGCTGATGGTGGAAGCCGCCGTTCTCGCCGGTCACGGCTCCTTTGTCAAACTGCTGCTCGACTACGGAAACCCCGCCGGTTTCGCCATGCCCATCGCCTGCTCACACGGCGACATCGACATGGTCAGCCTTCTCCTGGCTCTCGGCGTCGATCCGAACAAAACCCTCGTCCCATCGCTGGAAACTCCGCTCAGCCTCGCCATCCGCCGCCAACGCGACCTCATCGCCTCCACCCTCATCCGCGGCGGCGCGGACACCAGCCTGCGCCTGCCCGGCGGACAAGGCGCGTTCCACCTCGCGATCGCCACCGGTTGCCCGTTCACCGTCAAGGAATTGCTCGACTCGGGCGTGAACGCGAACGCGCCCTTCGCCCTGCCCGTTTCTCCCGATTTTCTCAAAAACATCCGTCCCGGAGTCATGCGCTGGTCACTCAGGAACGAGCGCAACGTCACCCCGCTGATGGTGGCTGTGGATGGCGGCGATATCCAGACCGCCCGGTATCTGATCAAGGCCGGTGCCAAAGTCCAGGCGAAGACCCGCCCCAACAATCTCTATCCGATCAATTTCGCCATCGACCGCAAGGACGTGAAAATGACCCGGCTGATTCTCGGAAAAGACCCGCACCGCGAGGAACGGCAGATTGTCATCACCCTATCCGAGCAACGCGCCCGCCTGCTCGATGCCGATGGCAACGAACTTTTCACCACCAAGGTCTCAACCGGCCGCAAGGGATATTCCACCCCCACCGGCGAATACGTCATCACCGACAAAAATCGCGATTGGACCTCGACCATCTATCACGCCAGCATGCCCTATTTCCAAAGGCTGAACTGCAGCGACTTCGGCCTCCATCAGGGCGTCGTCCCCGGCTACCCCGCCTCCCACGGCTGCATCCGCGTACCCGAAGGAAACGCCGCCAAACTCTTCACCATGACCCAGGCCGGCGACCGCGTGAAAATCATTCCCTGACCGGAACCACCCTCCCCACGGACCGCGGAATTCATTCCGCCTCTTGTTTTCATCCAGCGCCAGCGCCGATGAAAACTCCCCAATCACGGACCGCG
>JBDSNC010000214.1:0-12099 GCA_039915545.1 Luteolibacter sp. | reverse complement strand
TGGCGCGGCGTTCCCGTAAGGATCTGAGAGCACTTCCAGCAGACGGTGCATCACGGTCAGATCTCCGGCCACGGCGGCTGCGAGGGCTTCCTCGACCTTGTGGTTGCGGGGGATGACGGCGGGATTGTGGGCGCGCATTTTTTCAGCGGCTTCGGCCGGGGATTGCGGCTGGCGGGCGAGGCGTGCGGTCCATTGCGAATGCCATGTTAGGAATCCGGCATCGATGAAGACGGGCCCGGCGACGGCGCTTTCATCGCTAAGGGCGCGGAAGGTGTTGGTGAAATCCATGTGGCTGGCGTGCATCCAGTCGAGCAGTTCCTGAACGAGGGCGGCGTCCTCCTTTTCGACGGTGAAGAGTCCGAGTTTGGAGCGCATGCCTAGCAGCCAATATCCTTGGAAGCGGACTTCGAAGGAGCCGAGCGCCTCGTTTGCCAGATTGACGGCGGTTTTCTGATCCTCGTGGAGTAGTGGCAATAGGGCTTCGGCAAGGCGGGCGAGGTTCCAGCGGGCGATCTGCGGCTGGTTGCCGTAAGCGTAGCGGCCTTGGCGGTCGATCGAGCTGAAGACGGTTTCCGGAGCGTAGTCGTCCATGAACGCGCATGGGCCGTAGTCGATGGTTTCTCCGGACAGGGCCATGTTGTCGGTATTCATTACTCCGTGAATGAAGCCGACATGCAGCCACTTCGCGATCAACGCGGCCTGCCGGTCCATCACGGCTTCAAAGAAATCGAAATAGCGCGTTTCGGATTCCATCAGGTCCGGGAAATGCCGCTGAATCGTGTGGTCCGCCAGCGCGCGCAAGGCGTCGAGATCCTCGTGAGCCGCCGCATATTGGAAAGTGCCAACGCGGATGTGGCTGGCGGCGATCCGGGTGAGCACCGCGCCGGGCAGGATTTCCTGGCGGATGACTTCCTCGCCTGTCGTCGCGACTGCAAGACTGCGGGTGGTCGGGATGCCGAGCGCGTGCATCGCCTCGCTGATGATGTATTCGCGGAGCATCGGCCCGAGCGCCGCGCGCCCGTCGCCGCCGCGGGAGTAGGGAGTCCTGCCGGAGCCTTTGAGCTGGATGTCGAAGCGGTTGCCCGCGGGATCGAGGTGCTCGCCTAACAAAATTGTGCGTCCGTCGCCGAGGTTGGTGAACCCGCCGAACTGATGGCCGGCGTAGGCTTGGGCGATGGGCTCGGAACCTTGCGGGATTTCCTTGCCTGCGAAAATGTCCGCGCTGTTTGCCAACACATCCGGATCGAGCCCAAGTGACAGGGCCAGCGGGCGGTTCAGGGCGACCAGTCGGGGACCGATCACAGGAACCGGGCGGGTTTTTGAGAAAAACAGCTCTGGCAGCCGGACATAGGTGTGATCCCAATTCCAGCCGGCATCGGCGGTGGCGATTTCCTCGGTGGTGAAAGGCATGGCGCACGCTAAGCGGATGCCCGCCCGTTTCAAGTCCGTGAATTTAGCTTCCGGAACTCCCGGGTTTGGATAGAAATCGGATCGTGAACCCCGAAGCAGAGCGCCTCATCGAACTCGCCACCCGCCCGCTGGAGGGCAATGCGGAACTCCGGCTTTCTGCGAAAGCGGAGTTGCGGAAAGCCATCGAAGGGAATGAGGTAAATCCAGAATCATTGGAACAAGCGGTAAGATCGCTGGAAAACGCCGATCGACATCCGCATCGCGACAGATGGCGTATCGCGTTGTATGCAGTCACGCTGGTGGTGTCGCTGCCGTTGTTGGTCCACACGGTGCGGCAGGCGACTCGTGTTTCGGGGCTTTCGTGGTTGATCTCGCCCTTTTCCGGAAGTGCGCCGAAGTCGCCGCAGTTTTCGAATCTCACCGCACAGCAGAAACTGTTATTATCCGGCGATGAGCGTTCGGCCACCAAGTCGGCCCGTTGGAAGCCGCTTTGGGAAAGCGAACCGGAAAATGCCTCCTATCTGGCGGAATACGCGGCGGCCTATTTCTCGGATCACAAGGAACTCTCGCCGGAAATTCTCGCCGCAGTGGAACAGGTGGATCCAAGTAATGGCTGGTTCACCGCGCTTTCCGCCGCCGGAATGGCCGACGGCGCGGTCACTCGGGAAAAGCGCTCTCCCAAGGAGATTGCAGCGGGGAAGGCTGCGGTGATGAAAATCGACGACGAGGCACGGATGAGGCAGACGCTGGGGCTGATCCATCAGTTGGTGGGGAAGCCGCGATTCACGTCCTATCAGATGGACTTGCTTCGGAAGCGCATTCCCTTGTTTCCGCCGCGCACGGATTTTGTGAGTCAGATTCCGCTTCTGGCGTATGTCGCGGGCCTTACTACCAGCAGTATTGGGTTTCGAAGATTCTCGGATGTGTTGGCGGCAGGTGCTTTTCAATGCGCCGAGAAAGGGGATGTCGAAGGGTTCCATCAGATCATCGCGGATTGGCACGCTCTCGTCGGCATCACCTGCAGGAATGGAGAAACTCTCATCGACCTTTTGGTGGCGAAGGTGACCATGACCGGCCCTGCGGAGAATTTCCGAAATGCTGCCTGGAAGCTTGGGCTTGAGGACGAGGCGCTTTATTTCGAGGCGGTTCACCAGCGGTCTAAAACGGAAAAAGAGGAGAGGGATCGCCTTCGGGGAACGGAAAGTCCCGTGGACAAGCTGTTTGCACGCCGTGGCTCGCTGCTTGGCGGCCTATCGGGTCCGATGGTGGGGAGACAGGTTCATTCTCCGCCTCCTTTCACGGATGACGACATGCGGCCTGCTCGATACGCCGATTATGCGCTGTTCGGGCGGGCATTTTCAGCAGTGGGCTGGTTGCTGATGGGGCTGGCTGCTGCTTTTTCCTACGGCAGCCGCTATAGCCGGAGCCAAGTTTCCCGTGGTTTGTCGGCAAGGATGCTGGATTTACTGCGGAGGTCGGACTGGGTCTGGATTTTTCTGGTAGGAGTTATTTTCCCGGTTCTCTGGTATCTGTGTATTTCCCGGCTGAGTCCGCTGGCAGCGCGTGAGTGGTCGATCAGGACGGCGGCCTTCATCCCGAGTGGCGGGCAATTTGGTTCGCTGGTGGCATCCTTGATCATCCTGCCGGTGGTCGTCGCTGGCTACTTGCTTGGAAAACGCGGAGCTGTGCTGGGGCTTGCGCCTCGCTTCACCTGGGCTGGATGGCTGGCGGCTGGCGCTGCTTTGGCGGGTGTTCCCGTGTTCGGCGCGATCCCGCTTGAAGGCCCGTTCAGCAAATGGGTGTTTGTTTTAGCAATGGTTTTGGCAGGCGTTGTGGTCGCTTGGTTTTTGGGTGGATTGGTCGTCGCGGTTTTCGGCAAAGGGGCGCAATCGCTGCGCCGCGACACGCTGGCCCGGATGGTCCTCCCGGCCGCCGTTTCGGGAATGCTGGTGATGGCGTTATCGATTCCCTTTCACTACGCCGAAGAACGACGGTGGATCCAGCAAGATCGAGAGGGTGAAATTTCCGCCGACTCCCCGGGGTTGAGTCATTACGAATACCTTGTCACCCAGGTTCTTCGTGGCGAAGTTCTGGAAATGCTCGGAAATCCGCCGGAATTCCATTGAGTGGTTCATCGGAAAAAAATCTCGTCAGGCGGGCGCTCAATTTCAGACATTCGCCCCGTGATCCACCCTACCGCTATTGTTTCACCGCTGGCCAGACTCGGAAACAACGTTCGGGTCGGCCCGTTCTGCGTTATTGGGGCGAATGTCGAGCTCGGCGACGAGTGCGTCCTGCACTCGCACGTCGTGCTGGAAGGGCATTCGAAATTCGGGCGGGGAAATGAGTTTTTCCCGTTCGCTGCGATCGGCGGCAAGTCGCAGGATTTGAAATACATCGGTGAGCCGACCTACCTGGAAGTGGGTGATCACAATGTTTTCCGGGAAAACACCACGGTCCACCGCAGCACCAACGACGGTGAGCCGACGCGGATCGGTTCGCACAATCTCATGCTGTGCTACTCGCACGTCGCGCACGATTGCCAGCTTGGGAACCACATCATTCTATCCAATTGCGTCGCCCTCGCGGGACACATCACTGTGGAGGATCACGCGATCGTTTCCGGCCTGGCAGCCGTGCACCAGTTCTGCCGGATCGGAAAGCATTCGATCATCGGCGGACTTTCCAAGATTACCCAGGACATACCGCCGTTTACGATTGTGGATGGAAATCCCGCCTCCACCCGCGGGCTGAATGTCGTGGGCTTGCAGCGCCGCGGATTTTCCGAGGATGATATCAAGAACCTGAAAACGGCCTATAAGAAGCTGTTCCTGAAAAAGGACACCAACCTGGCGGTGTCGCTCAGCTCACTCAAGGCGACCCACACCGCGGACACTCCGCAGGTGGCTCATCTGATCGACTTCATCGAGAAATCCCAGCGCGGGGTGACGCGTTGACGCGGATCACTTGATGCCGGCACCAGTGCCGGTGAGCTTGATGTCGAACGGGCTTTCGTCCTTGTCGTTGCTCTTGATGTGGATGGCGGCGTTTCTCACGCCGATGGACTTCGGCTTGAAGCTGACGACGAAGCTGGTTTTCTTGTTCTTCGCGACGCTGGTGTTTGCCAGACCAGACACCTTGAATTCCGATTTGTTTTTTCCGTCAACGGTGATGGCGACGTTCTTGAGAGCGGCGGTTCCGGTGTTTTCGATGGTGAAGGTCTGGGAAATGGATTTGCCGACGCGGGCGGTGCCGATGTTTTTCCTGGAGGCGCTGCCATCCGTCAACTCGGCGCTCTTCCCTTGGGTGACGACGATTTCGGGAGCTTTCGGCGGAACGGTTCCGATCGTGAAGGTGCCGTTCATGCTGACTCCGAAAAGGTCCTGAATGGAGACTTCATAATGACCCACGCCACTGGAAGTGTAGAGTGTGAGGGTGGCGGGTTTCTGGTCCTTCACGATTTTCGCAAGTGCCACTGCGGTGAAGGTGCCGTCGGGCGCGGCGCTGTAGGTGGTGGAAATATCCACGAAATCGCCGGTTTTTTGTATGGCGGTGAAAACATTCCCGGAGGCTGCGAATGTCCCTGACCAGGTGCCCCCGGCAGAAGCAAAGGGCGTGCCGCCGTTCTCGATGGTGAAGGTCAGCGTTTTCCCCACGAGCGCTGCGGGAGCGATGTCCGCATCGGTGATGGCGAAGGCGGAGGAGAGGGGAGCGAGGACAAGGGCGGAGGCGAGCGGGAGGAGGTTCATGATTTGTGTTAGTCCTTCCTCGCTGATATTGGCGGTTTTGCAAGGGCCGAATTCACGCCTGCCGGAATCGCGACCGCCGCCCGGTCGTTATTTCGTCGCGACGCCGGTGACCTTGATGTCGAACAGTTTCTCGTCCGCGTCGTTGCTCTTGATATGGAAGGCGGCGTTTTTCGTGCCTTTCGCGGCAGGTTTGAAGGTGACGTTGAATTGTACGCTGGTATTGCCTGGCAGGGTCTTTTTTGCGAGCGTGCCGACGACGAAATCACCCTTGTTCTTGCCGTCCGTGGTGATTGATAGACCGGTGAGATCCGCGTTGCCGGTGTTGGTGATGGTGAATTTCTTGGTGACTTTTTTCCCAGCTTCCGCGGTGCCGATGGAGATTTTGGCCGGACTGCCGTCGGTTAGGATGAGGGTGCCCTGTTTCACCGAGATTTCGGGGGCGCTGGGGGCGCTGCCGATCGCGAAGCTGCCGTTTTCGTTCAACAAATCTGTTCCGTTGGAACTTATCATGGCGAAGTTGCTGGTACTTCCACCAATGAGGAGGCTGAGGGTGGTAAGTCCCGAACCGGTGAAGTTTCCGGGAAGAAGGATGGAAGTGATGAAGGGCCCTGATGGAGTGGGAGGAGGATTGGCGAATGCCGAGTAAGTCGTGACAAATCCCGGCGTGTTTCCCGAAACCTTGCTGATGGTGAAGCTGTTGGAAGGCGCGGCTCCGAAAGTTCCTTGCCAAACCCCGGACCGGGCGACCGTTCCCGAGGCGGCCTTGATGGTGAAGGTGAAGGTTTTCCCGGGCAGGGAGGCCGGAGCGATATCGTCGCTGGTGAGAGCGGAGGCGGATGAGATGGTGGCAATTGCCACAAGGGCGGAAATGAGGGGGATTTTCATATTTTTGGGGAGATTGAACGTGCAGGGTACATTTTACGGTGATTGAGACAACGAAAAGCTGAGGGCCGGAGCGAGAGGTTCCATGACCGGCACAAATCTTCGCGGTTGACCTGCCGCCGGAGATGTTCCTAGTTTCCGGTGTGAGCATTCTTAACGGCACTCTTCTGCTGCGCCCCCTTCTTCTAGGGTTGGCCTCCCGTTAACTTTTTCTTTGCTTCACTTTCGTTCCCCGGCACGCCCATCTTGAGGCGCTGGCCACTTCTTTTCCCAATTTTTCTTTTTCTCAAAATGCATCCGAATTCTCTCTCGAAATACCGGCCGTTTCCGCCGGTTTCCTTGCCTGACCGCACTTGGCCGGATCAGGTTTTGTCCGCAGCTCCGCAGTGGTGCTCGGTCGATCTCCGTGACGGCAACCAGGCGCTGCCGCAGCCGATGTCGATCGAGGAGAAACTTGAGTTTTTCGACCTGCTCGTGCGCGTGGGCTTCAAGCAGATCGAAGTCGGCTTCCCGTCGGCCGCGGATACGGAGTTCAATTTCCTGCGCCGTTTGATCGATGAAAACCGTATCCCGGAGGATGTGACGATCCAAGTGCTGGTGCAGACCCGGGAGCAGTTGATCCGCCGGACTTTCGAGGCCATCGACGGGGCGAAGCGCGCCATCGTCCACATCTACAACTCCACCTCGCCGCTCCAGCGCCGCGTCACGTTCGGCGACGCGTCGCGCGAGTCGATCAAACAGATCGCTGTCGATGGTGCGGAGCTGGTGAAAAAACTGGTGCCGACGATCCCGCGGACAGAGGTGGTGTTGCAATATTCGCCCGAGTCGTTTTCCGACACAGAGCTGGATTTCGCCTTGGACTGTTGCAACAGCGTCATCGAAGTCTGGCAGCCGACGCTGGAGAAAAAAATGATCATCAACCTGCCGGACACCGTCCAGTGGGCGACACCTAACATTCACGCCGACATGATCGAGTGGATGTGCCGGAATTTGAAAAACCGCGAGTCTGTCATCGTTTCACTGCACACCCACAACGACCGCGGCACCGGAGTCGCTGCCACCGAGCTCGGCCTGATGGCCGGCGCGGATCGCGTGGAAGGCACGTTGTTTGGCAACGGCGAGCGAACGGGAAATCTCGACATCGTCACCGTCGCGCTGAATTTCAACAGCCATGGCGTGGCGACCGGATTGGATTTCTCCGACCTGCAATCGATTCGGAACGTTTACGAACGTGTCACGCGTTTGTCCGTGCCGGAGCGCCAGCCGTATGCGGGTGAGCTCGTCTTTACCGCGTTCTCAGGCTCTCACCAGGACGCCATCAAAAAGGGCCTCGACCGTCGGGAAAAGGAAACCGCCGCCGACCCTAACATTCAGTGGGGCGTTCCCTATCTGACCATCGATCCGCAGGACATCGGCCGCTCGTATGAGGCGATCATCCGCATCAACTCGCAGTCCGGAAAGGGCGGAGTGGCGTATGTGCTGGACCGCGAGCACGGCTTCGATCTGCCGAAGACGATGCACCCGCAGGTCGGCAAGCGCATTTACGATCTGGCGGACGAACACGGCCGCGAGCTTTCCACTGACGAAATCCGCGACGCGTTTTTCCGCGAGTTCGTCAATCTGGCGAGCCCGTTGGATGTCACCGACTACGAACTCGTCCACCACACCACCGAGCGCGGCCAGGTCCGTTGCCAGGCAAACATCAAGCTCAACGGCGGGATGAAAGCCATCGAGGGATTTGGAAACGGCCCGATCAATGCCTTCGTCCACGCGATGGAAGGCATCGGTCTCAAGGACTTCAAGGTGACCGACTACCGTTCCCACGCCGTGCGCGGCGGATCGGATGCAAACGCCGCCGCCTATGTCCAGCTCCAGTCCGAAGACGGCCGCATCTTGTGGGGTGCAGGTGTGGATCCCTCCATCGAAATGGCCGGTCTGAAAGCACTGGTCACCGCCTGGAACCTGCTGCGCCTCTGACGGCGTGATACAGGCATTCCTGCCTGTTCTTGTGTTCGTCCCGCGAAAGCGTGGACGAACACTCTTGGAGGGCGTCTGAAAAATGAGGAGCGGCAATATTTTATCGACTGTTTGAGCCCGACATTTTGTCGGGCGATCTGGGGATGCGGCGGCGGACAGGGTGTCCGCCTCAGTCAGTCACTTAGAGTCGAATCGGAACCGAACTGGTGAAATGAATTTCGCGGTCCGTCTCGGATCAGTTCTTTTTACCAGGCAGCGCCGCTTCCAGAAACGCCCATTCGTCCGCCGTGCGGTCGATGACCTTCGTTAGGGATGTTCCTGCACCATGCCCCGCACTGCTTTCCACGCGGATCAGCACCGGCGGACCGTCCTTGGCCTGATAGTCCTGCAAACGGGCGGCGAACTTGAAGCTGTGCGCGGGGACCACGCGGTCGTCGTGATCCGCTGTGCTCACCATCGTCGCCGGATAGCGGGTGCCGGGTTTCAGCGCGTGATAAGGCGAGTATTTGAAAAGCAGCGGGAAATCCTCCGCCTTGTCCGAGCTTCCGTATTCCTGTTCCCAAGCCCAGCCGATCGTGAATTTCTGGAAACGCAGCATGTCCATCACGCCCACCGCCGGCAGGGCGGCACCGAAGAGTTCCGGCCGCTGCGTCATGCACGCGCCGACTAACAATCCACCGTTGCTGCCGCCCTGAATCGCGAGGTTTTCCGGCTTGGTGTAGCCTTTTTCAACCAACGTTTCCGCCGCGCCGATGAAGTCATCGAAGACGTTCTGCTTGTGCGCACCTTTTCCCGCGTCATGCCAGTCGGCGCCATACTCGCCGCCGCCGCGGAGGTTCGCCACCGCCAGGATGCCGCCGCGTTCCAGCCACACCGCGCGTTGCACGGAGAAGCCGGGGAGGATGCTGATCTGGAATCCGCCGTAGCCGTAGAGCAGCGTGCGGTTGCTGCCGTCCATCGGCGCGTCCTTGCGGCGGACGATGAACATCGGGATCTTGGTGCCGTCCTTGCTCGGATAGAAAACCTGTTCGGTCACATACGCCGAGCCGTCGAATCCGATGTCCGGCTTTTTCCAAGGTTTGCTTTCCCCGCTCGCCAGATCGAATTGATAGATCGCGCCGGGATTGGTGAAGCCGGTGAAACTGTAGAACACGCGCGTGTCCTTTTCCTTGCCGTCGAATCCGTCGACATTGCCGATGCCAGGCAACTCCACTTCCTTCGGGTTCTGCCCGTCGCCGTCGAAGCGCACCACCCGGTTGCGCGCGTCCTTCATGTAGGTGGCGATGAATTTTCCGCCGACCTTGCTCACCTCCTGCAGCGGGTCGGCCGACTGGGGGATGATTTCCTTCCAGTTCTTCCGCTCGGGATTTTTCGTGTCGATGGCGATCACGCGGTATCGGGGAGCATCGAGATCGGTTTTGAAATAGAACATCGGGCCGTCGTTGCCGACAAAGCCGTAGTCGGCCTCCGCATCCGGCAGGAGCTGGACGATCTCCGCATCGGGCGTGGTAAGGGATTTGTAGAAGATCCGGTTCTTCGTGTCGGTGCCCTGCGAGATGTGGAGAATCAGCCAGGCTCCGTCCTCGGTCACTCCGCCATCGATTCCCCACTGCGGCTGATCCTTGCGCTCATAGACCAGGGTGTCCTCTTCCTGCAGTTTGCCGATCCGGTGGAAATACAATTTCTGAAACTCGTTCTTCTGCGTCAGCGCCGCGCCATCGGCCGGAGCGTCATAACGGCTGTAGTAGAATCCGCTGCCGTCTTTCGCCCACGACAGGCCGCTGAATTTCACCCATTTGAGATGATCCGACAGATCCTTGCCGGTGGCGATGTCCCGCACGCGGATTTCCACCCAATCGCTGCCCCCGCCGGAGGTCGCGTAGGCCAGCAGCTTGCCGTCCTCGCTCGGCTGGTGGCTGGACAGGGAAACGGTGCCGTCTTGCGATAGGGTGTTAGGATCGAGAAGGACTTTCGGCTCGGCGTCGAGAGCATCCGTCACGTAGAGCACCGCCTGATTCTGCAAGCCCGAGTTTTTCGAGAAGAACCATTTTCCGCCCTGTTCCTCCGGCAGACCGATCCGCTCGTAGTTCCACAGTTTTTTCAACCGCTCGCGGATCTCGCCGCGCTGCGGGATGGTTTTGAGAAAACTCTCCGTCACCGCATTCTCTGCGGACACCCAGGCCTTCGTTTCCGCGGAATTGTCGTCCTCCAGCCAGCGGTAGGGATCCGGCACGCTCGTCCCGTGATAATCATCAACCACGGAATCCTTCCGTGTTTCAGGGTATTGGATCGGGGCGGATTTCAATGGAACGGTGAGGAGGAGAATTCCGGGGACGAGCAAGTGGGGAGCGCGCATGATTTTTGGATGGAGGACAACTACACGATGCAGGACGATGGCAAACAGTGTTCGTTGGAGAAATCCGTGATCATCAGCGTCGCGCACGTCACGTATTTATCCAAGCAGGCGTGAAAATTGCTTTTTACTATGCTCTGCCACGTAGCCAAAGGGGCGGCGTTGGGCAGAAGCGATGTTTTTGATTTCCTCCCACCGGTTCACTACTTCTCGGACGATGATCCAATGATTTCACCCGGCTTTAGGAGGCTTGAAGAAAAAAATCCCGATCTTGTTTCGTTGGCAGAGTTCCCACTGAGCCTTCGTTCTGTGGATATTCACATCTTGGGTCAGCACTACACCATGCTTTGATGCTACTTGGGGAATCCATTCTTCATCGGGAGCTCCTTTGCCGAATTCATCCGGACACCAAACTACCGTTACGCCTTCCGAAGGTCTGGCGTCTTGGAATTCGCGCATCCCAGATGCGATTCGATGGGAAAAGTTCTCATCGAAGTAAATTCTCACGCGGCCTTCCGTTGTTCGAAACACTTGGCCACCAATACGGTTTCAGTAGTGATCTGAAAGGACTCAGCAATGTTTTCAACGGCCTCTCCTCCACGGATGAGAGCCATGATTGCTTCGGCTGTTAGGTTTGTTCCCTCGATGACCGGTCTCCCGAAAGCGTGTTTGGGATCCACCACGATTGGCTGATTTCTGCCCAAAGGGTAATATCGGCTTGCAAGGGCGCTTGCTTGGTCGAAATCGAGACTGGCACAAAAGGGTTCCAGAACTTTGCTGAAAGCTGTTTGGCCGCGAGTGCCAAGCTCCAGTAAAACATCTTCATCGAGAGATTTGATCAATTTTTTACCGGACGTCATGAGCCCTTCCAGAGCGAACGGGTGCGCGGTTTCAAATCTCTCCATGAGCTCCTCCCGTGTTTGGCGGATGGTGGGCATTGAAATATTTCGTTTCCGAAGTTGGGCGATGGTGAAAAGTTCGATCAAGGCGTGAAAACCGAAATGACGATCAAGCCCGACACCTTTGGTGGTAAGTTTACCTGCCGGATAATAGCGGCAATTTTCTTCCTGTTTGCCACTGATCCATGACCGCAGAACAGACAGAGGCAACCGAAGAATCCGCGCGGCATCCGGCACCAAGTATGCACCTTGGTTCCAAGGCTCGGCGGCTGGTTTGGTAGCAATCACTTCCGAACAGTATCATGGTTTTCCCTGCTCCGACAACCGAAACCCACTGCAAATTCTAAACAAAAAGGCCCGTCCACGGGTTCGCGGATGGGCCTTGATTTGATTGGAACAGCCAGAACTCAGAAGTGGATCGCGTGGCCTTCGGCGGCGAGGGTCGCTTCGTGGATGACTTCGCTCATGGTCGGGTGGGCGTGGATCGTGGCGTGGATGTCCTCGCTGGTGAGTTCCTGGTCGAGGGCGAGGCCCATTTCGGCGATGAGCTCGGTGGCGTTCTCACCGATGATGTGGGCGCCTAGCAGCTCGCCGTGTTTCTTGCCGTAGAGGAGCTTCGCAAATCCATCGGGCTCACCGGAGGCGATGGCCTTGCCGATGGCGACGAACGGGATTTTTCCGACGGTGTATTCGATGCCGGCTTCCTTGAGCGCGCGCTCGGTTTTTCCAACAGAAGCGACCTGCGGGTGGCAATAGGTGCAGCCGGGGAAATTGGTGACCTTGCGCGGCTTGTGGCCATCGACGTAGAGGCCTTCGACGCATTGCACGG
>JBDSNC010000088.1:0-32928 GCA_039915545.1 Luteolibacter sp. | reverse complement strand
GCAAAACAAGCCACCAGCAGCTCCGGCGCGGTCTATCATTACGACACGCTGCTCCTCGCCGCCGGCGCGCGCACCGGCTATTTCGGCAACGACGGGTGGGCGAAAAACAGCATGGGTCTCAAGTCCCTCGCCGACGCCCAGAACATCCGCCGCACCGTCCTCTCCAATCTCGAACGCGCCGAGCTCACCCACGATGAAGCCGAGCGCAACCGCCTGATGACCATCGCCATCGTCGGCGGCGGTCCCACCGGCGTCGAGCTGGCCGGAGCCTTCGCCGACCTCGTCCACCGCTCGCTGAAATCGAATTTCCGCAACATCGATACCGGAAAACTCCGCATCATCCTCATCGAGGGCTCCGAGCTCATCCTCGAAGCCTACGATCCCGACCAGAGCATCTACGCCCGCAAGCGCTTGGAGAAACTCGGCGTCGAGCTCAGGAACAACACCCGCGTCACCGACGTCCGCCCCGGCGCGCTCGATTTCAAGGACGGCACCACGCTTGAAGCCGCCGCCATCATCTGGGCGGCAGGTGTTGCCTCCAGTCCGCTGACCGCATCGCTCGGCGTACCGCTTGATCGCGGCGGACGCGTCACTCCCCTGCCCGACCTATCCGTCCCCGGCCATCCCGACATCTTCGTCGCCGGCGACCTCGTCAGCATGAAGGACAGCGAGGACAAGATGGTCCCCGGCGTCGCCCCGGCCGCCGTGCAGATGGGCACCCACATTTCCAAAATCCTCAAAGCCGAAGCTTCCGGCGACAGCACCCCGCGCCCGCCATTCCGCTACTTCGACAAGGGCATGATGGCCATCATCGGGAAAAACTACGCCGTCGTCAAAACCGGCAGTTTCCGCCTGCAAGGTTTCATCGCCTGGCTTGCCTGGCTGTTCGTCCACATCATGTTCCTCATCGGATTCCGGAACAAGATCTCCGTGCTGCTCGGCTGGGCCTACGCCTATCTGGTCAACACTCCGGAAGCGCGCATCATCACCTATCCGCCGACGACTCCGGCTCCGGGAAAAACACCCCAAGCCTGAAACACAGCGTCGATCCAAGCTTCCCTCGACGGATTGACCGCATCCGAATTTCCCAAATGGCTCTTTGCGAATGGCGGGAGGCGTTCGCAGTTTTCCGAATGCTACTTGCAGCGCCGGCAGGCCATACCCATTCGGGTATCTGGAAAGCCTGTCAAAACGCGTCCATACTCACCCTCGTGCCGCTCACGAAATCACTCCTGCCGCTGCTTTTGGTCGCCCAAACGGCCACCGCAGCCTTTTCCCTCAAGGACGACGGGAAGTTCTTCACCATCGACTGCGAGTCGAAACCCGCCGTCGTCATTCAGGTGAACAAGTCGAACGGCAACCTCCAGTCCATCCTCGTCAACGGCACCCAGCTTCAGAAAAACCCGCGCGGGTCCCACGTCAATTCCGGCTTCGGCAACGCGAAGGTCACCTCGAAGACGCTGGGTGACGACCGCATCCTGATCACCGTGGATTCGATGGTTACCCACTACTACGCATTCAAAAAAGGCGAACCGGACATCTTCATGGCCACCTGGGCGGCGACTTGCCCGAACCCCGGTGAGATGCGCTTCATCGCCCGTCTCGATCAGAAAGCGCTCAACAAAGGCAACGTCGAGCGCCCCGGCGACGACACCTCCGCGAAAGCCATCGAGTCCAAGGACATCTTCATCCAGCCCGATGGGCGCACCACCTCGAAGTATTACTCCGGTGTGAAATTCATCGATGACAAGATCCACGGATCGCGCGGATCCAACGTCGGCGCGCATTTCGCCATCGGGTCGCATGAGAGCTGTTCCGGCGGACCGTTTTTCCGCGACATCAACAGCCAGACCGCAGGCGATACCGAGGAAATGTATTTTTACATGTTCTCCGGCCACGCGCAGACCGAGCCCTTCCGCGCCAACCAGCTTCACGGGCCCTACGCGCTTTGCTTCACAGCAGGTCCGCCGCCCGAAATGCCGGCGATGGGCTGGATGGGCACGCTCGATCTCAAAGGTTGGGTCGCCCAGCGCGGCCGCGTCACCGGCACCGCCACCGGCCTGATGCCGGGCGTTCCTTACACCGTCTATCTATCAAACGAGGCCGCGCAATACTGGACCCGCGTGGGAGCTGATGGGAAATTCGCCACCACCTCGATGAAGCCCGGCACCTACACCATGCGGCTGATGCGCAACGAACTCGCTGTCGCGAAAACGGACATCACCGTAGGCACCACCGCCAGCACCGCGAGTCTCGCAGACCCCGGCCTGCCGGACTACCTCTGGCGCATCGGCCTGCCGGACGGCACTCCCGGAGGTTTCCGAAACGCCACGAAAATGGGCGACATGCACCCGTCCGACAAACGCCTCGAACCTTGGGGACCTGTCAGCTTCACCGTCCGCGATCCGGTCCCCTCGAATCTCAACGACTTTCCCGCCGCGCAGTGGGCGAATGTGAACGGCGGCAACAAGATCGTGTTCAAGCTCGCCCCCGAGGAACTCAAGGACCACGACCTCGAAATCGGCATCACCGTTTCCCAATACGGCTCGCGACCTGTCGTGCGCCTCAACGATTGGAAAAGCCGCGATCCAGGCCCTCCGCAAACCTACGACAGCCGCAGCATCACCTTCGGCATCTGGCGGGGCTTCGACCACGTTTTCACATTCCGTATTCCAAAAACCGCCTTCAAGTCCGGCGTCAATACCCTCGCCATCGACAACCTTAGCGGCTCCGGTGCCAAAGGATTCATCAGCAACGCCTTCGTCTTCGATTACATCGGCCTGCGGAAGTGAGCGATCGCGGATGCGACGTGAAAGGTGCTGAAAAGAAACTTTAGGTTGCACTTCGCCCGGGGGGAGGTCTTGTGGGGGATGACGGTTTCGCTCATTACGGAAGGATTCGCTTGAATGATGTCCAGTTGCCGGCCCGGATCGCTTTTGTCGGCGGATTCGAGCCAAGGCGTTGTGGCATTGCGACTTTCACTCATGACATTTGCGAGGCGGTGGCCGGAGAAATCCCGGACGCGGAATGCATCGCCGGGGCGGTGAACGACCGGGTGGAGGGTTACAAATACCCGCCGCGGGTGCGTCTCGAAATTCTCGAAAAAGACCTCGATTCCTACCGGCGCGCGGCGGATTTCCTCAATTTCAACAACACCCAGGTGCTGTGTGTGCAGCATGAGTTCGGCATCTACGGCGGTCCTGCCGGAAGCCACCTGCTCGCCCTGCTCAAGGAGGTGCGGATGCCGGTGGTGACGACCCTGCACACGGTGTTGCAGGATCCTAATCCCGCGCAGCGCAAGGTGATGGAGGAGTTGATCCTGCGCAGCGACCGGCTGGTGGTGATGGCGCGCAAGGGCCGGGAAATTCTGTTGGAAACGTATGGCGTGCCCGAGGAACAGATCGACATCATCCCTCACGGCATCCCGGACATTCCCTTTGCGGATTCAGAGGGTTACAAGTTCCGCTTCGGGCTGGAAGGGAGGAAGGTCCTGCTGACCTTCGGATTGTTAGGCCCTGGAAAAGGCATCGAGCATGTGATCGAAGCGCTTCCGGAAATCGTCAGGCGTCATCCGGACACCGTCTATCTAATCCTGGGAGCGACGCATCCCCATCTGGTGGCGCGGGAGGGCGAGAGCTACCGGCTCGGGCTCGAACGGCTGGCCGAGGAACGCGGGGTGAAGGACCATGTCATTTTCTACAACCGCTTCGTCTCGCTGGAGGATCTCTCCGAGTTCATCGGCGCGACCGACATCTATCTGACGCCGTATCTGAACGAGGCGCAGATCACGTCCGGCACGCTGGCCTACGTCTTCGGCGCCGGGAAAGCCGTGGTTTCAACACCCTACTGGCATGCGAAGGAACTTCTGGCGGACGGCCGCGGCATCCTGGTGCCGTTCCGCGATCCGCAGGCGATCGCCGAAGGGGTTTGCGCCTACCTGGATGATCCGGAGCTGCTGGAGCGAACGCGCGTCGAGGCCTACAAGCTGGGTCGTGAAATGACCTGGCCGGCGGTGGCGCAGCTCTATCTGGACTCGTTCCAGCGCGCCCGGATTGACAGGAAAGCGGTGCCGCGCGGCTCGTTCGCCGGATGGGCGCTGGGCAGCCGCCCCTACAATCTTCCGCCGCTGCGGCTGGACCACATCGTCCGGATGAGCGACGGCACCGGCATTTTCCAACATGCCACTTTCAACGTCCCCAATTTCCATGAAGGCTATTGCACGGACGACAACGCCCGCGCTTTCATCCTGTGCAATCTGTTGGAAGAACCGAGTCTGCTCGATCATCTGGCGACGAGCTATCTCGCCCTGCTGGCCGCGGCACTCAATCACGAAACCGGACGCTTCCGGAACTTCATGAGCCACGGACGCCAATGGCTGGAGGACGCGGGCAGTGAGGATAGCCATGCGCGGGCGCTGTGGGCACTCGGCGTGGGAGCGGGTCGCTCGACAAACAGCGGCCATCAGCGGCTTTCCGTCCACCTGTTCGAGCTCGGGCTTCCGGCGGTGGATTCGTTCACCTCGCCGCGGGCATGGGCGTTCACGCTGCTGGGGATCCACGAATATCTGCGGGCTTATCCGACGAAGGAAAAGGTCCTGGCGGCACGCGAGGTGCTTGTCGCGAAGCTGATGGACCTGTGGAACCGCTGCGCAACCGAGGACTGGCCGTGGTTTGAAACCTCCGCGACCTACGACAACGCACGGCTTTCGCAAGCATTGATCCTATCAGGCAAGTCGATGAAGGACGTGACGGTTCTCGAAACCGGTCTGAACTCACTGCGCTGGCTGGCCTCCATTCAGAAAACGCAGGCAGGAAACTTCCGCCCGATCGGCAGCGACGGTTTCTATGTCAAGGACGGTGCTCGCGCTGATTTCGACCAGCAGCCGGTGGAGGCTCAGGCGATGGTTTCCGCCTGTCTCGACGCGTTCCGGGTGACCGGCGAGGCGTTCTGGACGGGCGAGGCGAAGCGGGCGTTCGAGTGGTTTCTCGGCAGGAACGACCTCGGCCAGACACTCTACGATTCCACCAGCGGCGGCTGCGGCGACGGATTGCATCCCGATCGCGTCAATGCCAACCAGGGCGCGGAGTCGTCGCTGGCATTTCAAATCGCTCTCGCAGAAATGACCCACGCCGCGCATCCGCTGCCGCACTCACCCGACTTCCCATCATGAACAAAATTTCCATCAAACGCCACGAGATCATCTTGCTGCCGGACAGCGCGCGGGTCGTCATCCGGCCTTTCATCCCCTCGAACCCCGACCGCATCACCGCCATCATCGGACGGGCGCTGGCTCTCACTGAGGAAGAGGTGGCGGCGGAGCTGACGAAGGTGAATACGGAGTTCGACTCCCGCCACTACGACATCGAGCCGCTGCTGCTGGAGCATCTCGCGAAAGTCCACCAGCACATCTTCACGCAGCGGCCGTTGACGAGAGTCAGGGAGCTTCTGATAGGAGCGCTGTTTTCCGGCGAGTATTCGCTGGAGTCCGCGGCGTTGTTCAATCCGTCCATCGTGCCCCATCCCGACCAGAGCGGAGTGCCGGAGGGCGGGCTGCGGTTCATCATGAGCCTGCGCGCCACCGGAGAAGGACACATCTCCTCCATCGAGTTCCGCTCGGGGGAAATCGCGCCGGACGGATCCATCAAGCTGGATCCGGTTTCCCGCTATGTGGCGATGCCGCAAATGGTGCCGAACCCGACCTATCGAAAAAAGAGTTTCATCCTGAAATTCCATGAAATGGGCTTCGACAATGAGTTCGCGAACGCCGTGATGGCCCCGCTGGAAAAGGAATTCACCCGCGATGATCTGAACAAAAGCGTGGGCACGGTGCGCCACGAGAATCATCCCGGCACCCACGAGCTCAAGCGCACGCTCGAGTGCATCCAGTGGCTGGCGGATTCCAACTACGAAGTGCGGTTCTCCTCCAAGCTCAACGTCAGCGAGCGGATCCTTTTCCCGACATCGCCTAACGAAAGCAACGGCATCGAGGACGCGAGGTTCGTCCGCTTCACCGAAGACGACGGCACGGTGATGTATTACGCGACCTACACGGCGTATAACGGAAAGGCGATCCTGCCGCAGCTCATCGAGACGCAGGATTTCCTGCATTTCCGGGTCCTGACACTCAACGGCGGCGCGGTGCAGAACAAGGGCATGGCGCTCTTTCCCCGGCTCATCGACGGCCGCTACGTGATGCTGTCCCGCCAGGATGACGAGAATCTCTTCATCATGTTTTCGGACAATCCCCACTACTGGAGCGATCCCAAGATCCTCATGCGCCCTGCTGAGGTGTGGGAATCGGTGAAGGTGGGCAACTGCGGCTCTCCGATAGAAACCAAGGCCGGCTGGCTGGTGATCACGCACGGCGTCGGACCGATGCGGAAATACTGCATCGGCGCGGTGCTGTTGGATTTGAAGAATCCCACGAAGGTCATCGGGCGCCTGAAGGAGCCGTTGATTTCGCCGGAAGGTGTGGAGCGCGAAGGCTACGTGCCGAACGTCGTGTATAGCTGCGGTTCCCTGCTGCACGGCGACAAGGTGATCCTGCCGTATGCGATGAGCGACAAGTTCACCGCGATCGCAAGTGTGAGCCTCGACGAGCTGCTGGCGAAACTGACCGTGTGAAGAGCGGGACTCATGGGATTCTCATCTCCGGTTGCTCAACCCGTCCCTCATAAAAACATCCTGAAATCCTCGTCGAACTCTGGATAATGAAAACGATGCCGGCGAAAGAACGGTCGTCCCGGTGACCTAAGCCTGTGATCCTCATCACAGGCTTCGAAGAATCCGACAAGTGTTTCGGAACTGTTCAAGCAGGCTCATCCCATTCTCATCTTCATCGTGTAGCTTCCGCGAATCCGGCATCACGCCTGCAACGCCCTTCCCGGCATTGGCTATGGCAGCGACCACACCGTGAGCATTCAACATCCGTTCTGACGGCAGAATCCGCTGGCTTGACCGCCCGCCCTGTTTCAGCACTCTCATATCTACCGAAAAATTCGGAAATCACCATGCACATTCCGACAACAAACACCTGCCTGAAGAACTTCCGCCGGTATCTGGGAAATACGAAAACCTCCACCCTCGTCGTGATCGCGGCGCTGGCCATGACTCCGACGCCCGCATTCGCCGGGCCGCCATTCATTACCGACGATCCACAGCCGACGCCCTACGGCCACTACGAGATCTACGCATTCGCCACTGGCACCACGACGAAAACCGGCTCCGACGGCGCTGCCGGACTGGACCTCAACTACGGCGCAATGGAAGGACTCCAACTGACCATGGTGCTGCCGATGGAATATGACCGGCCGGATGACGGATCGGACGCCACCGGCTTCGGCGATATCGAACTCGCGGTGAAATACAAATTCCTCAAGCAGGAGGACTGCGGGGTGGACGTGGCGTTTTTCCCCCGGCTTTTTGTCCCAACCGCCTCGAACCCGGACTTGGGAAGCGACCACCCGTCGCTCTTCCTGCCGATCTTCATGCAGAAGGACTGGGGCGACTGGAGCCTGTTCGGCGGAGGCGGCTACACTTTCAACGATGACGGGGATTCACGGAATTTCGGCCAGATGGGCGTGGTGCTGACACGCCACATCACTTCGAAACTGCAGCTCGGGTTTGAAATCTATCATCAGACGCCTGACGAAAAAGGTGCCAAGGCAACGACCGGCATCGACCTCGGCGCAATCTACGATTTGAACGAAAACTTCCACCTGATGGCCTCCGCCGGGCCCGGCATCCGGAATGCGGATGAGACCAACCGCGCCACTTGGTATACCGGGCTGCTGTTCACTTTCTGATGCCTGTTTCCAAGCTCATCCGTTTCTCATCTCCGACCGCTATCCTGCGCCAAACCCCACATGAAAAAACTTCCTGAAATCCTCGTCGCATTCTGGGTGATGAAAATCTGCGCCACCACCCTGGGCGAGACGGCGGGCGACCTGCTTTCCATGACCATGAACGTGGGCTATGCGACGAGCACCATGATCCTGATGGGCGTCTTCCTCGTCACCGTGGTGGCCCAGCTCCTGTCAAAGCGCTACCACCCCTTCCTCTACTGGGCCGTCATCCTCTCCACCAGCACGGCGGGCACCACGATGTCCGACTACATGGACCGCACGCTGGGGCTCGGTTATGCCAAGGGCAGCGCGATCCTGCTGGGAATCCTGCTCGCCATCTTCGCCTATTGGCGCTCCACGGGAAATTCCCTCTCAGTGGAAAAGGTCCACACGCCGAAGGTGGAAATCCTCTATTGGACGGCCATCCTGTTTTCCAACACACTCGGCACCGCCTTGGGCGATTTCCTCGCGGATGACTCGGGCCTCGGCTTCGCCGGCGGTGCGTTGCTGATCGGCGGACTGCTCGCGGTGGTGGTGGCGCTGATGTTTTTCACCCACATTTCAAGAGTGCTGCTTTTCTGGATCGCCTTCGTGCTGACACGGCCGTTCGGAGCGACGCTGGGAGACGTGCTGACAAAAGACCATGCAAAGGGCGGTCTCGGATTCGGCACCGTCGGCTCGTCCGCCGTGTTGGGCGGCGTGCTGGCGGCGCTGGTGCTGGTGGAATTCTGGCGGAACAAGAACGTGCCAACGGAGCCGGAAATCATCGCGGAGGAGATTTAGCAGGTGGCTTTCGCTCGATCATTGGAGTATTGGTTTCCAATGAAGGAATTATACCGCGATCGTGATTTCTCCCGCGTCGGCTATTTTCAAACCCTGTTGGAGGCGGCGGAGATTCCGACCTTCATCCGGAACGAAAACCTCTCCGTCACCGAAATCTCCATCCCCGACTTCTTCCCCGCCCTCTGCGTGGTGAACGACGGGGACTACGACAAGGCGATGGAAATCATCGCCCATCAGGTGGATAAATCCAAAGAAGCAGCGGGAGCCGACCGCATCTGCGGCAACTGCGGCGAAGCCTGCCCGGGAAATTTCGAACTCTGCTGGAACTGCGGTGCGGCGCTTTCCTGATCAAGACGGACACCCTGCCCATTGGCAGAATATTTCCTGCAGAAACCCGGCGCAGCATTGAAGAATGTTGCGGGTGTCATCACCTCTCGATATACTGGCAGTCCATGAAACGTGTCCCGCTCTCCGTGATTGCCGTCCTTACGTCCGCAGTATTTCCATGCGGTGCGGAGGTGATGGAAAAAAATCCGGCTGCGTTTGCAGTGAACGCATTCGCCGCAAAATTCCAGCAGTCGCTGCCTGCGGGAAAAAACACGCTGGTTTCGCCATGGTCGCTGCAAAGTTCCCTTGGCATGCTCTATGCGGGAGCCGATGCGGCGGTCGCCGAGGAAATGAGCAAAGCCCTCGCCCTACCACCGCCCAACACAGGACTCGATGAGTCATTCCGGACACTCCGTGAATCCGTGCTGGCCCAAGCAGCGGACGCGCCACCGCTGGTCCTGCGCTCCGCCAACCGCGTGGTGATACAAAGCGGATCTCCCATCGGCGGAGAATGGCTGGACACCGTGAAAATCAACTACGCCGCGGATGCTGTGCAGGCGGATTTCCAGACGGGTGGCCCGACGGCAATCCAACAAATCAACGAATGGGTCAAACAACAAACTGAAGGAAAAATTCCCACCATCATCAGCCACCTCGATCCCGCCACCCGGCTCGTGCTGTTGAATGCCGTCTATCTGGACATGATTTGGGACGAGCGATTCACAAAAGAACTCACCAAAGTGCAGCCCTTTCATATCGACAGATCCGGGGCAAAGCAGATTCCCCTCATGTTCAAGCAACACCGGATGCGCTACTCTCAGAATCCCGGTTTCCAAATCGCCGCGCTTCCTTATGCCGGCGGGCGCATGCAGTTCACCGTGCTGGTGCCGGATGCCACCGATGGTCTTGCTACTTTGGAAAAATCCCTCACGCCCGAGCTGCTGAGCGCCTGCACCAGTCTGCCGATGGAAGAAGTAAGGCTCTCGCTGCCCCGCTTGAAAATCGAATATTCCCCCGAAAACCTGCCTGACATCTTCAAGGCGATGGGCATGCGGAAAGCATTCTCTCCTGGAGGATTCACCCGCATCGGGCCGGGTCTTTCGATCGATCAAATCGTCCACAAAACGTATTTGGATCTCGACGAGGACGGCACCAAGGCGGCTTCCGCGACGGCGATTGCCTTGACCCTTAAGAATGGCTTCCCTCACGAGATCCCGCACAAAGTCGTCCGCGCGGACCGACCGTTCCTTTTCATGATCCAACATGTTCCCAGCGGCACATGCCTTTTCCTCGGTCGCTGCGTGGACCCTGCGCCGGAAATCGCCGCCGCACCGGCAGCGAAAACGCCAAAGTCAGCACCACCCAAGAAATAACAGCTTTCCGGCCATTCAGTTACACCGCACCGGAATGCATCCACTCACCCGAAGATCGTCGTGATCGGTTTGCCGTCCTGGCCGCCCATTTTGAAGGGGCGCTTGCTGGGAGACAGGACGATCTGATCGTAGGGCAGGCCGAGGGAGAAGGCGATGGTGGCATTGAAATCCGCCGCGCCGACCTTGTTTTCGATGACGTTGGAGGCGGTTTCATCGGTGGCTCCGTAGGCTTGGCCACCGCGGACGCCGCCGCCGGCGAGGAGGCAGGAGAAGGCTTTCGGATAGTGGTTGCGGCCGGCGTTCGGAGTGATTTTCGGCGAGCGGCCGAATTCGGTGGCGACGACAACGAGCGTGGAATCCAGCAGGCCGCGTGAGGAAAGATCGGTGATGAGGGCGGAGAGTGCTTGGTCGAGAACGGGAATTTTATCCTCCATCTGTTCGAAATTGTCCGCATGCCAGTCGAAGCCGCCGAGCTCGACCTCGATGAAACGAACGCCGTGCTCGACGAGGCGGCGGGCTAACAATACACCCTGCCCGAAGCGGTCGCTGCCGTAGGCGGCCTTGCTATCAGCCGGCTCCTTGGAAAGATCGAAGGCGGCGAGGTCTTCCGATTTCATCAGGTTCACGGCGGAGGAATAGGCCTCGTCGTAAGCGCGGACGGATTTCTGGGTTTCGTGGAATTTCGTGTCGAAATCGTGGTCCAGCTCGCGGCGCAGATCGAGCTGGCGGTTGAAGGATTCATCACTGACGCCGGCGCGGGGCTTGATATTCTGAAGGCCGAGCGCGGGATCGCCGATCGGGAGCGGGGCGAATTCCGGTTCGAAGAAACCAGCGCCGGGGTGACGGTTTCCGCCGCCGACGAGGACGAAGGGCGGCATGTCCTTGCTGAGGCGCCCGGCGAGTTTGGAAACCCACGCGCCCGACGACGGATGCACGATGGTGCCGCGTGGTGCGTAGCCGGTGTGCATGAGATATTTCCCCTGCTCGTGGGCTCCCTGGGTGGTGCTGAGGGAACGGATGAGGGCGATCTTGTCCGCCTGTTGGGCCAGCAGCGGCAGGCAGTGGCCGAGGCGGATACCGTCCGCCTTGGTGGCGATGGCTTTGACCGGGCCGCGGAAATCGACGGGCGCGTCCGGCTTCGGATCGAAGGTGTCCATGTGGGTCATGCCGCCGGCCATGTAGAGATAGATGACGTGTTTCGCTTTGCCACCACCGGCCGCCACGACGGCGGGGTCCGCGGCGTAGGCGGGGCTGTTGAAAAGCTGCGCCATGGAGCCGCCGATGGTGAGGCCGAAACAGGCGCGGGCGGTGCGGCTGAGGAAGTCGCGGCGGTTGAGTTCATCAAGCTGGTTAGGGTTCATGGCGGGATTTACTGGACGAAGATGAAACGGTTGGAAGTGAGCATGGCGCTGGCGAGATCGCGGAGTGTGGTGTCGTTCCCGGCGGCGGACAGATAACGCTGCTTTTCCTGCGCGGCGGGATGCCGGGCGAAGAGAGTTAGGAACAGATAGTCGAGGCGTGCTTCGGGTGACGGGAGTTTTAAGAGAGCCTTGGAAAGATGGCTCCGCTTGCCATCGATGATGTCAGTCTTCGGGTTGTTGAGCAGGGCGAGCGCCTGCGGGATGGTTGCCTGGGTATTGCCGGACGACGGGGTGTGCCGGTCGGAGCCGCCGAACTCGCGGACGAGCGAGCCGGGGTTGAAAGGTGCCGGCTGCTCGGACGCGCGGAGGAAGCCCTGATTTCTCTCAACGGGTTTGTTTTTCCCCGGCATGCTCTTGAGCGGTTCCGCCTGCGCACGGGCTTCCTGCACCTGGCGGCGGGCATCCTGCAGATCGGTTTGGGCCTTTTTCCGGGCGTCCGGACTGGCGGCATCCGCCAGAACTTTCTGGGCGGTCCGAAGATCGACCTGAGCCTTGCGGAAGCGTTCCTCGCCCTGCTTGGCGGACTCTGCGAGAATGACCAGATCGCGGGTCTCGGCATGGAGCAGGCTGGAGAGCTGTTTCCCATAGGCTTCCCATGCCTCGACAAGTCCGGGGGCGGCGGTGTCGTCGACATCCCCGCGGGAAAGAACGATGAAGGAATCGTAGAGCTGCTCCGCGCTCATGCGGGTGAGGAGCGGGCCTTGGAATGCGAGCGGCTCACCCATCGCAGGCTCGGCGGCGAGGCACTCGCGCTGGAACAAGCGGGTCCGATAGAGGATGCGGAGGAACTGGCGGAGGTCGTAGTGCGCGCCCTTCATGGTGGTTTCCAGATATTTCACGACCTCGGGGTGGAACGAGGGGGAATCATCCTTCAGGTCATCCACTGCGGTGCCGAGGATCACGTGGCCGAAAGTGCGCTGCCAGAGACGGTTCGCGATGGTCCTGGTGAAATACGGGTTCTCCGGAGAGACGACCCATGCGGCGAACGACTCACGCCTGTCAGACGGAACGACGTTGGCGACCTTCGGCCCGAAAAGTGTCTCCGGCGGAACGACCTCGCCGGGTTTTCCGTCCTTGTATTTGTAGTCCGCGGGCAGGCGGAGCTTCGAATTCGGCTCATCGAGGATGGCGTTCTTGTCCAAGTCCTTGAAAAGCGGGTTGAACTGGTTGGTCAGCTTGCGGGAGAGCTTCTCCTTTTCGCGTCTCTGCTGCTGGACCTGCGGATCGGCCTTGGCGGCTTTTTTTACCGGAGGCGCGCCATCGGCAACCGGCGGCACGGGAGCGGCGTTCGCGGAGGAAACCTCACCAACCACCTTGCGGACCGTGGCCCTCGCCTCGGCGCTGCGATATTGGACGCCGCCGCCGAATGCCGCCATCTGGTAATACTCGCGCTGGCTCCAGTCCTCGAACGGATGATCGTGGCATTGCGCGCAGCCGATCTGGCGACCGAGGAAGACCTGCATCGTGTTGCTGAAATTATCGAGCAGCATGTTGCGGTCGCGCAGGTAGTAGCCGACGGCCGGATTGGTGGTGCAGTGGCCGCTTGACGAGAGCATTTCGGAAACGAGGACGTTCCACGGCTTATCGTCCGCGAGGGATTTGCGAAGCCAGACGTGCCAGCCGAGTCCGAACTGGTCCTGCCGCGTCTGCACACGGAGCAGGTCGCCAGCCCAGTTGAACAGATGGGAATCGAACCCCGGCGAGGCGACGAGACGCTCGACGAGCGCATCGCGCTTTTTCGGCGACGCATCCTGAAGAAACGCAGACGCCTCCTCTGCGGAAGGAATCCGCCCGACGATCCCGAGGTAGGAGCGGCGGAGGAAAGTGGCATCGTCCGCGAGCGGGTTCGGTTTCAACTTCGCCCGGGCGAGATCCTCGTCGAGCAATTGATCGATCCTGGCCGCAGCCTGGGCGACCACGTTCTCAGAGAGAGGCTTGGCAAGCCCCACCACGGGTGTGGCGGTGAGGCCAAGGAAAAGAAGCCAACGGGTAAACTTCATGGATGGGATATTACTCCATCCTAAACCAAAATTTTCCTTTTTATGAAAAAATTTCCATCGCGCCCGCAGTGAGAAGCTTCATTGGACCTTCACGGTGATCTCCTTTTTCACCTCCGCCTTGATGCCGGGGATTTTTTTCATCATCTCCATGGCGGCGGCGGGATCCCGCTGATCCACCTTGCCGAGGTTTTTGACGAATTCCGGGTTTTCCATGAGTTTGCCCATGTCCATCTCCATCAGAGTGACGGTGTTGCCGTCGCGGAAGGTGGCGTCGGTCTCGGCGATGCCGGGCTCGACGACGAGTTTCAGGCTCATCTTCATGTCGCCCATCATCTGCTTCATCATGACCAGGTCCTGTTCGCCGGGAGCTTCCTTTTCCTCCGCACCGGGCTTGGGCGCATCGGGGGCGGCTTCGGTTTTGTCAGGCTCGGGCATGGTGATGGTGAGGTTGCCATCGGCGTATTTGAAATTGATCGGCTTAGCGGGTTTGGCGGCCGGGGCCTCGGCCCCCATTCCGCCCATCGGGGACATGTCCTTCATGCCTTCGGATGTGGTGACCTTCAGCTTGTTGATGTCGGCGAAGTGATAGGTGGCGCGGGCTCCCTTGTTGCCATTTTTCTCGATGGCTTCGTTTTTCTCCAACGTCACGCCCTCACCGAGCTTGGCGGCTTTGGCCTTGGCCTTTTCCTCGGAGAACATGTCGGCCAGCGGGTCCTTCTTCGCCCCACCAGCGGCACCGCCGAAGGAAGACATCTGTTCCATCATGGCCATCATCTGTGCACCGAGCGTGGTTTCCTCGACGAGCGTGCCGCTGCCGTCCTTGTTGAGGTGGATGGTGGTTTCGTTCTGCAAACAACTCGTTAGCGAGAGGGCGGCAAGCGCGGCTGACAGGAAGAGGGAAATGCGTTTCATGGTTTTTGGATAGTTGACCATTCGTGAAGCATCCCGGTCGGGAGTTCAAGACTCCAAAATTGGAAAATTTGCCCGTTGCCAGAGGGCCGGGGCTGTTCAAGAATCCCTTCGCTGATGGCTGATAAAACCCCTGCTGTTGAAATCCGGAATCTGGTGAAGGACTTCAAAACGTCCTTCCGGCGGCAAATGCTGCGCGCGGTGGATGACGTCTCGATCCGCATCATGCCGGGCGAGGTTTACGGACTGATCGGGCCGAACGGCTCGGGCAAATCCACCACGATGAAGGCGCTTCTGGGCCTCGTGGCTCCGACGTCCGGGACCTGCGCGATTTTCGGGAAAGACTCGCTCAAGGTGGACTCCCGCAACGACGTGGGATTCCTGCCGGAAAACCCGTATTTCTACAAACACCTGAGCGGCGCGGAAACCCTGCGCTTTTACGGCAAACTCTGCGGCATCAAGGGAAAGGCGCTCGATGACCGGGTGAACGAACTGCTCGCACTCGTCGATCTCGAAGGCGCGCGCGACCGCCGCATCGGCGGCTACTCGAAGGGCATGCTGCAGCGCATCGGCCTCGCGCAGGCTCTGGTGCAGGAGCCGCGGTTGGTGATCCTGGACGAACCGACAGCGGGCGTGGATCCGATCGGCTCCCGCCAGATCCGCGACCTGATCTTGAAACTGCGCGAGCGCGGCATCACGGTTTTCCTCTGCTCGCATTTGCTCGAACAGGTGCAGGAGGTGTGCGACCACGTCGGCATCATCTTCCGCGGGAAATGGTGAAAGAGGGCCGCCTTGAAGACCTGATCGCCATCGAGGATCAAACGGAAATCATTTTGAAAGACGCCAGCCCCGAACTCATCTCACAAATCAAGTCGCTGGTCAGCGGTTCCGCGGGGACCTCCTTGGTCCGCACCGGCAAGCCACGGACCACCTTGGAACGACTTTTCCTCCGAGAAACGACGAAAGGAGACGAGCAATGAGCACCGTGACCGCTTCAAGAGGCTCCCACATCGGTCGCATCCTGGTGATCGCCCGGCATGCCTTCACGCAACTGGTGCGGATGAAGGTGTTCTACTTTCTCGCCGTTTTCGCGGTGATCGCCATCGCCAGCAATTTCTTCGACCTGCCGCAACACGAGGGACCGGAATCCGTCGGCGTGAACGTGCTGCGCTCCATCAAGAGCTGGTCGCTGGGAACGATGACCTTGTTTTCCGTTGTTCTATCCATCGTGGCGACCGCGCTGCTGCTGCCGAAGGACGTCGAGGACCGCACGCTCTACACGATTCTGGCGAAGCCGGTGCCGCGCTTCGACTATCTGGCAGGGAAGCTGTTGGGAGTGCTGATGCTGGTGTTCGTCTCGCTCGCGCTGATGGACGGGCTGATGACGGCGGTGCTGCACATCCGCGCGGGCATGGTGCTGGACCAACAGATGGAGATGGCAAAAGCTCTGGGCTGGCCACCGGATGCGGTCGCCTCACTCAAGGTGGAAACGATGATGCACGCACCGACCTGGTCGCTGCAGGGTGCCGTGTTCGCGGTGTTCCTGCGGGCGTCGATCATGGCCTCGCTGGCACTGCTGATCTCAACGTTCTCCTCGAGCACGCTTTTCACCACCATCATCAGTTTCCTGATCTACTTCATCGGCCATTTCCAAGCGGACGCACGCGACGTCTATCTGCAATCCGGCGAGGCGGGACAGGGAGTCTTCGCCCGGATGGCGTCGCTGGTGCTGTCGCTGGTGCTGCCGGATTTCCAACTCTTCAACGTGATCGACTCGGTGATCGAAGGCCAGGCTTTCCCCCTACTGATGTTGGGAAAACTGACGTTGATCGGGTTGTTCTACGCCGTATTTTTTACCCTCGCCTCGTGGTTCATTTTTGCTGAAAAGGAATTCTGAAGCCGTGAAAACGTGGCAAAAAAATGGAATTCTCGCGGTGGCCGTCCTGGCCTTCGGTGCGGTCCGCATGCCCTTCGAGGCGGCGCTCAGCAAGGACCTGCGCAAGGCGGGCCTCACGCCTGAGCCGATCAAGATCGATACCCGCGAGAAGATCGGCCAGACGAGTTCCGCCGTGGCGCTCGGCGGCCTGCGCACGCTGGTGGCGACGTTCCTCAACCTGCGGGCCTTCAGTTTTTTCCAGGAACAACGCTGGGACGACGTGGCGGACACCTTCGACACCATCGTCGATCTCGCGCCGCGCACCCGCTACTACTGGGAAACCGGCTCATGGCACCTCTCCTACAACGCGGCATCCTACTATCTGAACGACTCGAAATTGCCCGCCCTGCGCCGTCGCGAGGCGTGGCGGTCATCGATCATCAAGGGCCGCGCGTTCCTTGAGCGCGGCATCCGCAACAATCCGGACGACTGGAGCCTGCAGGCCACGCTCGGCTTCCTGCTCACCGATTCCAACAAGTTCCAGGCCTTCCGCGACGTGAACGAGACTTTCGCCGCTGGTGCCGAGGCCTACCGGAAATCGGCGGAAACGGGACACGCCATGGGCTACGTCCGCCGCGCGGAATTCTACGCTCTCGCCCGCGTCACCGGCCGGGAAAAGGACGCGCTCGCCATGGCCCGCTCGCTTTACGCCGATCAGAAAAACCGCACCCCCACCCTGCTGTCGCTGCTTTTTGTGCTCGAGGCCCACGAAAATCCGGCGATGGACATGGCGAAACGTGCGATCGAGATTTTCGGGACACCGGAAAAAGCCTATGAATCGCTCTGCGACCACTGGCGGCGGACGCGCGAGCATTTCCCGATCTACGGAGTGGCCGCCGCGCTCGAATCTTTGGAAAAATCGCTCTCCATCGCAAAGGAAAAAAGCATTTTCGACGAGCCTCTGCCGACTCCGGCAGGTCCCGACCAGTGGTTCAGCCCGTCTTACGGAAAGAGTCCGGTGGTGATCCCGAAAGCGCTGGATCCGAACTACAAGGGAGGCACGAAATAACAGGATCGTCGAGCGGCTCCCGGAAGCTCCCCGCCTCCTCACTTGGGCAGTCTGCAATCCCTTTCAGGTTTCGTCTCGACAGAACCAGCCCTAGCGGTGAACCTCCTCGCCCATTCCCTCTACACTCCATGCGGATCGCTCTTTTCGGTGACATTCATGCCAATCTGGAAGCCCTCGAGGCTGTTCTCGAAGACGCTTCACAGCAAGGCGTGACGGATTACGTCTGCATGGGCGACGTCGTCGGCTACAACGCGGACCCCTCCGCCTGTTTGGAAAAAGTCCGCGCGATGGACTGCCCGACCGTGAAGGGTAACCACGACGAGGACGCCTCCGGCAACCACTCGCTCGACAGCATGAACCCGGTGGCAGCCGCAGCTCTGGAGTGGACACGCCAGCAGCTCACCGACGAGCAGCGCCAGTGGCTCACCCGCCTGCGCATGGTCCGCCAGGTGTCCGATTTCACCGTCGTCCACAGCACGCTCGACCAGCCCGCGCACTGGAATTACGTGACCAACCGCTTCGACGCGATGTCGAACTTTTCCTATCAGTTCACCCAGCTCTGTTTCCACGGCCACACCCACGTGCCGCGGGTTTACATGAAGACGGACCGCGTCATCGAGGTGCCCGCCGAGTCGGTGGTGATCGAGGACAGCGCGAAATATTTCATCAACGTCGGTTCCGTCGGCCAGCCGCGCGATGGCGACTGGCGCGCCTGTTATGCCATTTTCGATCTGGAGCACAAGATGGTCGTCTTCCGACGCGTGGAATACGACATCGCGAAGACCCAGGAAAAAATCATCGCCGCCGGCCTGCCGACCATGCTCGCCGAGCGGATCCGCGAGGGCCGCTGAGATTTCCCCGCCCTGGATCACGGCGTCTTGTTTCCGGTGAGGGTGCTGCCGGTCACGTTGCCGGTGCCATATTTCGTGAAGGCGACGACAGCGTCCGTGGCGTCGAGATCGTAGAAAGTGCCTACGGAAGTGTGGTTGGCCTGTGCAGCGCAGTGGGTGACGCTGCCAGATTCGGCAGAAATTCCATCGCGAACATTGGAGTCGGCGGTGGAGTTGGTGACGCTGCCATTGTCGGCTTGAATTCCAACGCCGCTATTGCCAGTCGCAGCGCAGCCGCTGACGCTGCCAGAGGAGGCGTAAATTCCATAGTTGCCGCGATTGGATCTGGCGGTGGAATTGGTAACACTGCCACTTAAGGCATAAATTCCATAGCTGCCGCCATTGGAGGTGACGGCGGAGTCGGTGACGGTGCCACAGACGACAGCAATTCCAAAGTCGCCATTGCGAGTGGCAATCGAGCTGGTGACGCTGCCAAATTCGGCAGCAATTCCACCGCCACCATTCAGGGAGGCGGTGCAGCCGGTGACCCTGCCAAAGTCGGCAATAATCCCATAAGTCCCATTGGCACTGGAGGTAGAGTTGGTGACACCGCCAAAGTCGGCAAGAATTCCAATACTGCGGCAGCCGCTGACTTGGAGACTCTCCACCGTCATGTTTCTGGCGGTGGTGGCGGCGGCGTGGAGCCCGAAGTCAAACCCTTGGGGATTCGGCGTCCAGACCTGGGGAGAGCCGCCCGAAATTACGACGGTGGTATTTCCAGCAATGATACCGTTTTTGATGGTGAGGTTGGTGAGATTGTCACTGATACTGATGGCAGTTCCCGTGACTCCGGCAGTGGAGCTGAGGGTGAAGCCGTTGAGATCCAGGGTGACGTTCCCAATAGTGATGCTGATGGCATTCCCCGAGGCGGCGGTGAACTGGAGGTTCTTGGTGAAATAGTAGCTGCCGGAAGTACTGATGGTGAAAGGCAGCGCCTCGATCGCGGTGCGCGGCTCAACTTGGGTGAGGGTCTTCATGCTGGCAGCGGGAGCACCGGCCGGCGGGGTGAGCGGGCCTTGGGCGAAAACCGAGGAGGTAATGAGGGCGAAGAGAAAAGTGGCGGTTTTCATAAGAGGACGTCTTGGAATTTTCAGGAAAGGGTTTTCGGATGAGAAAGCGCGAAAGGAAACGACAAGCTACAACCCTATCCTTTGAATCATCTCCAAATTGACGCCCGAGGGGAATACGTAAGACTGCGTATTTATCCCTCGCCGCCGGTCCGCTGCCTGGATCTGCTAGGACGTTGGAAATTTTCACCTGACCTTCATCCGGATTTCACACGGAGCGTGCAGTTTCCGCCAGTGCCCTCTCCGTCTGATGAAACCACGCCGCGGTTCACCCGCCGCAACGCGCTGCGGCTGATCACCGCTGGGGCTGCCGGATGCCTGATCGATGCTTTTGAAATCGAACCCGCCTGGCTCTCGGTCACCCGCCAGACCGTGCCGTGCGATGCTCAGTCCGCCGGACTCGACGGACTGCGCATCGGCCTGCTTTCGGATTTCCATTTCCGCCCGGAGGCCGATCACGATCTGCTGGAGTCGGTCGTTTCCAGGATCAACGACGAGAAACCGGATCTCATCGCGCTGACCGGAGATTTCATGAGCGGGAATCCGAAGGTAATCGCCCCCCTACTGAAGCATTTGGAAAAAATGAAGCCCGCTCACGGAGTTTTCGCGGTCATGGGAAATCACGACGGCTGGGCGGGAAGCCGCTCGGTTATCCGGCGGCAGTTTGAAAAGGCGGGCATTTCCTTCCTCATCAACCAGCACAGCAAAGTCACCATCGGTCAGGAAAAACTCGCCATCGCAGGCACCGACTTCGTCTGGAAGGGCAAGCCGGACCCGGCGAAGACGCTCAAGGGAATTTCCGCCGACACGCCGGTGCTCGCGCTGGTCCACGAGCCGGATTATTTCGACACGATGGCCGCCCAACGCGACATTCTCCTTCAACTCTCCGGCCACACCCACGGCGGGCAGTGCCGGGTGCCGATCTTCGGCTACGCCCCGCGAAAGGTGAGTCTCGGCCGGAAATACATCTACGGCGGCTATTCCAACGGTGATTCCAAGCTCTTCGTCAGCCGTGGCGTCGGCACCGTCGGCGTGAGAGTCCGCTTCGCCTGTCCGCCCGAGCTGGCGATTCTGACGTTAAGGACACCCATTTCCGCTTGAAGAAATCCGTTTTTCCTGTTGCAAGCCAGTCTCAATTGGCGATGCTTTGCCCAGATGCCAGCCGCCCATGCAGCCGATTTGAAAATCGACAGCGCCATGACCCTCAATCAGGTCAAGGTGGGATGTGATGTGCAGATCCGCGTCCTCAGCGGACCCGGTTGTGACCGCCTCCGCGATCTCGGCTTTTGCGAGGAACTCCAGCTCCGCAAACTCACCAGCGGGCGGAACATGATCTGTTCGATCTGCGGCACCCGGATGGCCATCAGCCAGGAACTTGCGGAACAGGTGCTGGTTTCTCCCGTGGTCTGAAATTCCCATGTCCGCCACTGCCGACGCCCCCTCCACGATCGCTCTGATCGGTAATCCGAACGCCGGAAAAACCACTCTTTTCAACGCACTCACCGGTGCCAACCAACGTGTCGGCAACTATTCCGGCGTCACGGTGGAGGTGAAATCCGGCGAAACCTTCACCCCGCACGGCCGCAAGCTGCGGGTGCTGGATTTACCCGGCTGCTACTCGCTGCGGGCAAATTCACCCGATGAAAAAGTCGCCGTGGACGCCCTGACCGGCATGCTTCCCGGCGAGAAAAAACCGGACGTCGTCATCTGCGTGGTGGACGCCTCGAATCTCGAACGCCATCTCCAGCTCACGCTGCAGGTGATCGAGCTCGGCCTGCCCTGCGTCATCGCCCTCAACATGGTGGACGTCGCCGAAAAAGCCGGACTCCGTCTCGATCCCGCGAAACTCGCGGAGGAGCTTAACGTCGCGGTCGTGCCGATGCAGGCAAACGCGAAAAAGGGCATCGTCGAGCTGAAGCAAGCGCTGCGTTTCCCTCACCCTCCCGCGTCCGAAGCCACCTGGGTCACCAACCCGGACGATCCGGAATCCGGCAGGCGCGCCTTCGTCGCCCGCCTTTGCGAACTCGCCGCCCGCCGGCCGGACGCGCACCAGCAGACTCTCTCGGATAAAATCGACTCGGTGCTGCTCCATCCGGTTTACGGCTGGATCTCGATGGCGGTCATTTTCTTCGCTGTCTTCTGGGCGATATTCTCCTTCGCGCAAATCCCGATGAGCTGGATCGAAGCCGGCCAAGGTGCGCTCGGCGACTGGATCCAGTCGAAAATGGCGGACGGCGACCTGCGCTCTCTCATCGTCGATGGCGCGCTCGGCGGAGTCGGCGGCGTGGTGATGTTCCTGCCGCAGATCGTCCTTCTGTTCCTGTTCATCGGTCTGTTGGAAAGCTCCGGCTACATGGCGCGCGCCGCCTATCTGATGGACGGCGTGATGGCGAAAGCCGGACTGAGCGGGAAATCCTTCCTGCCGCTTTTCAGCTCCTACGCCTGCGCCATTCCCGGCATCATGGCCACCCGCACCATCGACTCGGCGAAGGAACGCATCGTCACGATTTTCGTCGCGCCGTGGATGAGCTGCTCAGCCCGGCTGCCGGTTTATTTCCTCGTCGTCCCCCTGATGCTTCATGAAAAGGAAGGCACTTGGAAACAGGCGCTTGTGCTGTTCTCGATCTACGCGCTCGGCACCCTGACCGCCTTCATCGTCGCCCGCATCCTGCGTGGCCGGCTCGGCGAGGACATCACCCCCGGCCATTTCATGCTGGAGCTGCCGCCCTATCGGAAGCCGCAGTGGGACTACATTTTCCGCCACGTGCTCGACCGCGCGTGGTCCTTCGTCAAAAAGGCTGGAACGATCATTCTCGGCCTTTCGATCCTGCTCTGGGCGCTGAGCACTTATCCGAAATCCACCAGCGCAGACAAGGCCGACGAACTCTCCAACAGCGTGATGGGCCGCATCGGCGCGGTGATCGAGCCGGTGGTAAAACCACTTGGTTTCGACGGTCGGATGGGAACGGCGATCCTCACTTCCTTCGCCGCCCGCGAAGTGTTCGTCTCCTCGATGGCCATTCTCTATCGGGTCGATGAATCGGACAGCGAGGAGGAAACCCGCAACGTCCTGCGCGACAAGCTCACCGCCTCCACCTGGCCGGACGGGCGGCCGATTTTCACCACTCTCTCGCTCGTTTCGCTGCTCGTGTTTTTCGTCTACGCCCTGCAATGCCTTCCCACCAGCGCCGTGGTCGCGCGTGAGTCGGGATCGTGGAAATGGGCGGTCGGGCAGTTCGTATTCATGACGGGTTTCGCCTACATGGCCTCGCTCGTTGTTTTCCAAACCGGCAGACTTTTCGGATTCTAACATCATGGACTGGCAAACCTACACCGCCGCAGGCATCGTGATCGTCACGCTCACCATTTTCCTCGTCCGCCTCGCACGGCCTAAGAAAAAATCCGGCTGCGGCCACGACTGCGGCTGCGGCAAATCCGAAAAGCCATGAGGATCGAGCACATCGCCTTCAACGTCGCCGATCCCGTCGCGGTCGCCGCATGGTATGGCGAACATCTCGGACTGATGATCGCACGTCATATTCCGGTGCCGACGCAAACGCATTTCCTCGCGGACGACGGCGGGCAAACGGTGCTGGAGATCTACTGCAATCCGCCGGACCAGGTGCCCGACTATGCGGCGATGCATCCGCTGCTGTTCCATCTGGCCTTCGTCTCCGAATCCCCAACGGAGGACAGCGAGCGCCTGATCGCAGCGGGTGCGAGTTGGGTCGATGAAATCCACGTTCCCGATGGCGGCCATCTGGTCATGTTGCGCGATCCGTGGGGGGTCGCCCTGCAACTTTGCAAAAGGATGTCTCCGCTGGTCCAAAGGGCGTGTATCACGGCTTGAATCCCCGCTCCGGGATCGCTATTTCAGCTCCGTGCTGACTCGCAAACGCCTTGAAGAACTGCCGGAACTCGGCGTTCCGCTGCATCTCGCTCTGGGAGTTTTTGACGGCGTGCACATCGGCCATCAGGAAGTCATCTCACGTGCGGTCAAAGCCGCCGCGAGCGACGGGGGAATGGCGGGATTGATCACGTTTGATCCACATCCGATCCGTGTCATCGCTCCGGCAAAGGCCCCGACCTCTCTGCTCGCCACCCTGAACCACAAGGCGGAAATCGTGCGCGACCTCGGCGTGGAGCTTTTCATCCCGCTGCATTTCGATGCGGCGTTCGCGCAAATGGAGGCGTTTGAATTTCTCGAAAAACTTTGCGCCGCGCCTGTCCGCACCATCGCGGTCGGCGAGGATTGGCGCTTCGGCCACAACCGCAGCGGCGACGTGCCGTTTCTCGTCCGCGAGGCGGAACTCCGCGGTTTCCTTCTGGAAGCGGTGCCACCAGTAATGCTCGATGGCGACCGGATCAGCAGCACCCGCATCCGCCAAGCGATCCGTGATGGCAATCTGGCGGATGCCGCCCGCATGCTCGGACGTCCCTATTCCGTCAGCGGAACCGTGGTGGAGGGGAAAAAACTCGGGCGGACAATCGGATTTCCCACCGCGAATATCGCCACCGGCGACGCCCAACTCCCGCCTGACGGCGTGTGGGTGGTGCGTGTCCTTTTCACGGATGGCCGGAAACTCGGGGCAGTCGCCAATCTGGGAATGCGCCCCACGGTCGACGGCAGCACCCGTTCGCTGGAAGTGCATCTCTTCGATTTCTCCGACGATCTCTACGATCAGGAGCTCGAAATCCAGTTTAAAAAGCACCTTCGGCCTGAAATCAAGTTTCCCTCCCTCGACGCGCTCCGCGCTCAGATTCAACGGGATACGCTGGAGGCGAGAGCGGTTTTGGATTTGATCCAACCGCCGGCTTGACAAATTTTTGTTCATGAGAACACTTACCTCATGAACACCTTACTACCGCTCTTCTGCAAGGTCCGCTCGCTGTTGGAACAAAGGTTCCCCAACTACCTGCGCCCGCAGCCCGTCCGGCGGCGGAGAATCGAAGTGCAGCTCGAGTTTCCGTGGCATTCGAAAAGATGAATTTTTCGGATTTTGCGCTTACGCTCGCTATCCAAGCCCTCTATACATCGCGGCAACCATCCGCATGGAGACATTCAAACCCATCAAACCTTCCCGTGGACGCGCCGCCTTGCTGGCCACAGCGTGTCTGATCTCACCCCTTCTCGGTGGTGATATTCAGGGCGATCCCGGCCTTGCCGAAGTAGAGCATTCACGCCGCAGCGCCAACCTCATGGAGGCCCAGGAGCTGCTCCAACGGGGTGACGAGGCCTACAAAAGCGCCCATTACGCCGAGGCCGTTGAAGCCTACGCCGGTGCCCGTGATCTGATTCCTAACGCACCCATTTCCGCCGATTTGCGCGACGCAGCCACCCAACGCTACGCCCAGGCATCCGTCGAACAAGCCCGCGTGCTTTCGAGAAAAGGCGACGTCGCTGGTGCGAAGGCCGTGGTGGACAAGATCCTCAGCCCCGGCGTCGATCCGGAAAACCCTGACGCACTCGCGTTCCGCAACCAGCTCGACGATCCGATCCGCACCAATCCCGCGCTCACCGCCGAGCATGCCAAAAACGTGGATACCGTGCGCCGCCTGCTTTACACGGCGGAAGGTGCCTACAATCTCGGGAAATTCGACGAGGCCAAGGCGACCTACGGAAAAGTCCTCCAAATCGATCCCACCAACACCGCTGCCCGCCGCGGCATGGAGCGGGTGGCAAACAGCAAGACCGAATATTACAAAACCGCGCAGGACGAGTCCCGCGCCGCCATACTCAGCCAGGTCGACGCGGCATGGGAAACCCAGGTTCCAGCGGCGGATCTGCCTCCCACGCTGATCGATCCAGGCGCGATCCTGCTCAACGGGGAGACCGTTCAGGTCAAGGCGAAGATCGACCGGATCATCGTTCCGAAGATCGCGATGGATCAGGTTTCACTTGAGGAAGCACTGGATTTCCTCCGCGTGCGGACTCAGGAAAACGACACGCTCGAGTCGGATCCTGCGAAAAAGGGCGTCAATTTCACCGTCAATCTCGGTTCTCCGGATTCCGAGGCCGCCAAGAAGATCCGCAGCCTGCGTTTCGACCTCCGGCTCACACAGGTCCCGGTCTCACAGGTGCTCAAATACATCACCGACATGACGCAGACGGCCTACCGGACAGATGATTTCTCGGTGATCATCTCACCTGTCGGAGCCGTTACCGATGAGCTCGTCTCACGCACCTACCGGGTGCCGCCGGATTTCATCAGCAACCTGTCCAATGGCGAAGCCGCCGGCGGTGCTGCTGCCGAAGATCCTTTCGCCGACAAATCCGCCAAGGGAGGCGGCCTGCTCGCCAAACGCATGGGCGCGAAGGAAGCGCTGATGAAACAAGGAGTCCCGTTCCCGGACGGAGCCAACGCGAATTACAATCCTTCCACCAACGTCCTGCGGATCATCAACACGCCGATCAACCAGGACTACATCGCCCAGCTCATTGAAACCCTCACGCAGACGGAGCCAGTGATGGTTTCAGTGAAGGTGACCATGATCTCCGTCCAACAGACGCGCCTTGAGGAACTCGGCTTTGACTGGCTGCTCAACCCTGTAGCTCTGTCTGACACGGTTTTCGGCAGCGGCGGCACCGTTGGAAACACCCCCGGCCGTGTCGGCGCGGATTTCATCAATCCGGTCAACGGCACATCGGTCGACGGCATTCCCGCCGACCCTAACGGCCAAGTCAACAATCTCATGACCAATGGCAACCGCTCGGGTTCCACGGCAATCAATCAGAATGGCATCGACAACCTGATCAACAACCCGAACCGCTCCGCCCAGCGGGCCTCGGTGGCACCCGGCATCCTCTCGCTGACCGGACTTTTCACCGACGGCCAGGTGCAGTCGGTGATGCGCGGACTGGATCAGAAAAAAGGCGTCGACGTCATGGCTCGCCCGGCCGTCACCACCCGCAGCGGTCAGGCTTCCTCGCTGACCGCCATCCGTGAATTCATCTATCCGACGGAATACGAGCCCCCCGAGCTTCCCAACTCGGTGGGAAGCACCGGCGGCAACACCACTCCTGTCACACCGGCCACGCCAACCGCATTCGACAAGAAGGACGTGGGCATCCATCTCGAAGTGCTGCCGGTTGCCGATGCGAACAAGCAATACATCGACCTGACGGTGAACCCCACTTTCAGCACCTTCGACGGCTTCGTGAACTACGGCAGCCCGATCAACTCGACCACGACGGACGTCCTCGGCAATCCGCAGACCGTCGTAGTCACGCAAAATGCGATCCTGATGCCGGTTTTCAGCAAGCAGAGTGTGTCCACCAACGTCCACGTCGCCGATGGGTCCACCATCGTAATCGGCGGCCTGATGAAAGAATCGATCCAGGACGTTGAGGACAAAGTGCCGGTTTTCGGCAGCATCCCGGTGATCGGTCGTTTGTTCCAAACCAAGGCCAGACAGCCGGTTTCCACCGCCATTCTTTTCTTTGTCAACGTGGAGCTGCTGGATCCGACCGGACGCCCCTACCGGAACAAGTGATCCCTTCCAACTGATTTTCTCAATTTCATCACTCATGTCAGGCGCCCCTAGCGAGCCGGAAAAATACTCCATCGACGAAATGATGGACCGCCTCAAGAGTCCCTCTTCAGGCAATCCCGAAGAAGAAGGCGAACTGGTGGTTCGCGCCGACGGCACCCAGGCCATCCGGGTCCGCAAGCGGAAACGCCGCAGCACGCAGCCCGTCAAGGAAAAGCACGTCCGCAACCGCCGTGCACGTATCCTACAGGTTTCCGCAGCGATGGGGCTGATTATCGTTGCCGGACTCACCATCGGAGGAGCCGTGATTTATGCGAACAGCCCGCCGTTCCGCGAGGGACTCGTGCGGAAAATCAGCCAGAGCACCGGCGCAGAAGTGGATCTCCAGATGTTCCGCATGAACCCGAAAAGCGCCAACGCGAACACGATGCAGCTCAAATGGCCGGAAGGAAACGTGCTCCAGAGCCTCTATGTCCGCGGTGTCATCGCTGACATTTTTCCCTCCAGTTTCCTCGGAAAATCCATGAACGGCGAGGAAATCACCGTAGACGTGGGAAACCTCGCCCTGCGGATCCCGAAACCCGGCGAACCCTTGGGAACCGGGACCACAGCGGAAGCAGAAGCGGCGCTCCCTATCCAGTTCAAACGCTACCGCGTTCCGAATTTCAACGTCACGCTCGGAGACCCGACCTATCCGGCGATCAGCCTGCTCAAATCCGAAGCCTCGTTCTCTCCCAACACACTCAACGGCCGCACCCAGTTCAGCCTCAACCAAGGCGACCTCACGATCACCGGCTGGCCGAAAATGCGGATGAGCCGCGCGTTCATGGAGTTCCGCGGCAAGGAAATCGATGTCGTCGGCCTCCGGTTGATGGATGAAACCGACAACCGCGGCATTTTCGAGATCAGCGGCACCGTGCTTCCCTACAGCCCTGAGCGCCTGTCCACCCTGAGCGTGCAACTGGAGTCCTTCCCGCTCAGCGGCCTGACCAACACCGCGTTTGGCAAACTTTTCTCGGGCCGCATCGATTCGCTGCCCACCACGAAATCGAACTACCTGACCTTTTTCCCCAGTGAAAACCCGGCGACAAAACTCGCCATCGCGTTCCGCAGTTCGCTCACCTCCAACATGGAGGTCACCGGATTCCCCTTCCTCGTCGCCCTTTCCCAAACCATGGAGGATGACTGGTTCCAGCGCCCTGTTTTCCAAGGCGAGGACGCCGCCGGCAGCCTGCTGCGCGAGGCAGGTTCCGTCAGCCTGCACGACCTCAGCTTTGAAAACAAAGGCCGCATGGCGTTGCGCGGCCGCATCACCATGGCCGCGAACCAAAGCCTTTCCGGCAACCTCGAAGTCGGCGTGGCGGAGGCGATGATCAACACCGCCAAGACCCCGCGCCTCAAGAGCCTCTTCGGCCCTACCAAGGAAGGCTTCCGCTGGATCACTCTTAAAATCGGCGGCAGCGCGACGAGCCCTGCGGACAACTTCAAGGATCTTTACCTTGCTCCCGATGCCACTCCCAGCGCTGAAAGCGGGGAGTCCGATCACAAGGGATCGACCTTCGAGGAGCTTACCAAGCCAAGGAGGTAGAAGGGGTTGCGCCTCCCCGGAGGCCCGGCACCTCCCTCCCCCGGGCGACGGGAGTGCCCCACCGCATTTTTTTGAAGAAGAGCGTGGCGCTCACGGTATTTTTGGTTCATGGTTTATGACGGATAGGGCAGTTAGACCTGCCGTCCGCTCACCCAAATATCAACCAATAAGAACCATGCAAACTGCAAACGTCAATCTGCCGATCACCGTTACCGTGAGGCACGAACAAGTGACAGATGCCCTCCGGGATCACGCGCACAAGAAGATCGAGGGACTCCACCTCGACTACCCGCGGATCATCGAGGCCAAGGTCATCCTGGACGTCCAAAAAAACCGGCACATTGCCGAAATCATTCTATTCTGCGCGAATCACATCACCATCGAGGCCCACACCGAGGGCAAGGACATGTATGCAGCGCTTGATGAAACGATCGAAAAAATCGCCCGTCGCATGCGCAAGCACAAGACACGGTTGATGAAAAAACACCGGCCTCACCGCAACGAGTCGATCCGGCATTTGGAAGAGCGCTTTTTCAACGCAGACGTTCTCGATCACCCTGAGAACTCCGACATCGAACCGGTTCCCTTCATCATCCACCCTGAAAACTACGCGGTCCGGACGATGTACAAGGAGGACGCGATCATGCAGCTTGAACTCTCGGACCGCCCGTTCGTGCTCTACAAGAGCGCGCGCCGTGGCTGCCTGACCATCGTCTATCGAAGGAAGGATGGCGAATACGCCGCACTGGATATCAAGGATTGATTCCCTGAAGTCTGAAACCAAACCGGCCGGGATCGCTCCCGGCCGGTTTTTTTTGTTTCAGGGAGCTTTTTGATAGACCCTCACATAGTCGATTTCCATCCGCTGCGGAAAGGCCGCGGCATCGATTCCCTTCACTCCGCCCCAGTCGCCGCCGATGGCGAGGTTGAGAATCAGATAGTAAGGCTTGTCGAAGGGCCACTGCGCCACCCCGTCGCCGGTTTTCTTGTCAAACGTTCCGAAAACCTTGCCGTCCATTTCGATCGAAATCTTCTCCGCCGACCACTCCATGGAATAGGTGTGGAACTCCGTCGCGAACGTCGGCTGGGTGACTTGCCCGGAGCGCTGGTTGTGCTTCATGTGGTTGAAGGCTTCCGTGTGGAGCGTGCCGTGGATGACTGCGGGATCGTAGCCGACGTGTTCCATGATATCGATTTCCCCGCACTTGGGCCAGCCGACCTTGCCAATGTCGCCCGGCAGCATCCAGACGGCCGGCCAGGTGCCACGGGCGGCGGGGATCCTGGCCTTCACTTCCACACGACCGTAAGTCCAATCGCCATGTCCCTTGGTGTTGAGGCTGGCGGAGGTGTAGTCCCCCTTCTCACGTTTTTCCTTGCGAGCCTCGATCACCAGATGGCCGTCTTCCACCCGGGCGTTTTCCTTGTCGGTGGTGTAGAATTGCTTCTCATGGTTGCGGAGCATTCCGGTTTCGTAACTCCATTTGGCAGGATCCGGCAGGCCCGGTTTGTCGAATTCATCCGACCAGACGAGTTTCCAGCCGGGAAGATCGGCCGCCGAGGCGGAAGTGATGCCTAGGACGAAGATAAGGATCAGGTTTTTCATGGGATTCAGACTACGTCAACTGATTGCATTGTTTTGCATTTTAAATGGAAAGAAATGCGCGGTATTAAACCTTTTGGAAAGGTCTGCGGCTTTTCAGAAAATGCCGAGATCGTCGTCGTCGGAGACAGCCAGCACCTCCCGGGCCTCGCGGAGGAAATTCTGGGTCTGCGCAAGGATATCGATGATTTTAAGCCGGTTCTCCTGCCGCCATTTCGGCGTGGCCAGTGCTTCCTCCTCCGCTGAATCGAGGCCGCGCAGCGCATCGCGGAGGTAGCCACGCGCTTTCTTGAGACGGACAATCACATTGCCGGCGATCAGGCGGTCCGGCGGCCATTCGTCGAGGCGGTCCGCCATACCGAGCGCTCCGGCGAGTTTCGCAGCGGCGCTCGTCACGCTGTTAACGATTTCACGCAGCGGATGCTCGTCCCCCGCATGCTCGGGAACCCAACCGGCGTTCTGGACATCATGGTAAAGTTCGATGGCAAGGTCGGAGCATTTCTCCACCAGCGGATGGTGCTCTTCTTCAAACTGGTTCTCTCCTTTCCATTTTTCAGCCTCCAGATCCACCATCGCCAGTTCGTCAATTTCATTCATTTCCTCGATCCACAAGCGGCGCTCCTCCATCTCCTCCGGTGTGAGTTCCGGATCCTTCTCACCCCTCTCCCGCATCAGCCGCTTTCGCTCCTCTTCATAAACCTGGTTGAATTCCACGATGTCGAGTTCTCCACGTTCGTGCCGGGCCGTCACCCGATCCAGCAACAACTGCATTCTCGCATCCTCCTCATCAGCCAACGATTCCTCAACGGACTGCGGTTCGTCATCATCCGCCTCTTCCTCCCCTGCGCCTCCGGGCATTCCCATCCGCGCCATGAAATCCGTCATCGCCGCTGCGGTCGCCACCTGTCGGGCTGCCTCATCTTCGTCAGTCATCGTCCATGCGGGCTCGGCACCGAGTTCGAGCTGATAGTGCGAGGCTTCGATGACGACCCGGCCGTTGGTGATGCTGAACCACTCCAGATAGAGAGAGTTCCCCCAATGCCACGGAAACGGTTGCTTGGCGGAGTAGAACTCCATCAGCTCGTCCATCGTGCAGTCCGGGATCTTGACCTTGCGCGACGCCGTCATGTCCCCGGCTTTCCCCTGTTGATAGGACGACAGCCCGGACGCATCACCCGGCTTCGCATCCGGGTTGGAGAACTTGAGAATGTGCCCGGCAAGATCGCGCCATGGGTTTCCCTCCAGTTCCAACTCGACCGCCTCGTCACGTCCGGCGAGCCAGATTTTTCCAACGACGCGGCCGCGAGTCCGGCTGTCGATCTCCCCGCGGACGACCTGCTCTTCAATGCGCCATGCCATGTGGAAAATCTGAGTGATCCAGCACCGGGATGACCAGATATTTTCCGAGACGGGCAACGGATGGATGCGTGAGCGTCTTGGACTGCGACCACTGTTGATCGCCGCCGGAAACAAAAAAGCCGGACAGGTTTCCCCGTCCGGCTTTTCGTGTGTAGCGGCGGTCTGTGCGACCGCCGCTGTTTTGATTAGTCTTCCTGACCCGGGCTCCAGTCTTCGGAGGCGGCGGCGGCGAGGTTGAACGCTTGCTCGAGGCCGACCATCTCGGAGGACGGACGGAGGCTCTCGAAGCTGGCGCTTTCCTTCTTCAATTGGTCATCGGAGTAACCGACGGCCTTGATGGAAAGACCGATGCGGCGCTCGACCTTGTCGACCTTGATGACGCGGGCTTCGATTTCGTCGCCGACCTTGATGATGTCCTTGACCTTCTCCACGTGGTCTTCGCTGAGTTGCGAGATGTGGATGAGGCCGTCGATGTCACCGTCGAGGCTGATGAAGGCGCCGAAGGACGCGATCTTGGCAACGGTGCCCTTGACGAGGTCGCCCACCTTGAAGCGGCTGTCGATGAGGGACCATGGGTCGTTCTCGGTTTGCTTGATGCCGAGGGAAACGCGTTGGTTGCCCTTGTCGATCGCAAGCACGATAGCTTCCACTTCGTCGTTCTTTTTGAGAACTTCGGATGGATGGTTGATCTTGCGGGTCCAGGACATGTCCGAGACGTGGATCATGCCGTCGATGCCTTCTTCCAGTTCCACGAACGCACCGTAAGCGGTGAGGTTGCGGACAGGGCCCTTGATGGTGGCGCCCACTGGATAGCGGAGTTCGATTTCGTCCCATGGGTTCGAGTCGAGCTGGCGCACGCCGAGCGAGATTTTCTGCTCTTCGATGCTGATGCCGAGAACGACGGCCGAGATTTCCTGACCGATTTCGAGCACGTCGGAAGGACGGGTGATGCGCTTGACCCAGCTGAGCTCGGAAACGTGCACGAGGCCTTCGACGCCGCGCTCGATTTCGATAAATGCTCCGTAAGGGAGAAGCTTGGTCACGCGGCCCTTGACGTTGGCACCGATCGGGTATTTCCGCTCGATGTCTTCCCAAGGATTGTCGGACATTTGCTTGAGGCCGAGGGAAACGCGCTCTTTTTCCTTGTCCACGTCGAGGATGACGACGTCAACGGCTTGGCCGATGTGGAGGAGTTCGGAAGGATGGTTGATGCGGCCCCACGACATGTCGGTGATGTGGAGCAGGCCGTCCATGCCTTGGAGATCGACGAAAGCACCGAAGTCGGTGATGTTCTTGATCGCGCCGGTGACCTTGTCGCCGATTTTGACGGT
>JBDSNC010000076.1:0-2743 GCA_039915545.1 Luteolibacter sp. | reverse complement strand
GGGACATTGCGGCGAGACGCCGCAACCACGTTCAGTCACTGTCATCCGCCAATCTGATCATTACGGAACATTTGCATCATGGACGAGACGTCCGTGCCCCTGTTTTTCAATACCGCGCCATCTCCGGATCGATCCGCGCCGCCCATTCCTCAATCCCGCCGCTCATCGAAAACGCGTTCTCCACCCCGATCGATCTCAAAAAATGCGTCGCCCGCAGCGATCTGACGCCGTGATGGCAATACACCACCACCCCGCGTTCGTTCCGCGCCTTTAGCTTTTCCCGCACTCCCGGAAACAACCCGAGCGGAAACCATTCATTCCCGGCGATCTGGCAGATCCCCAACTCGTCCTCCTCCCGGCAGTCGATGAGCCGCGGCCGCTGGTCGGCAGGCAGTTTCACCCACTCCGCCACTGCTTCCGGGCGAACTTCCATCGTCACGGCGGGGTCGGGCAGCGTGATACAGACATTCCTGTCTGTTCTTAAATCATCCTCACTCACTCGACGATCACGGGTGTGCCCACCTGGACGTTATCGAAAAATTTCTCCGACATGTAATGCGGCATCCGGATGCAGCCGTGCGATGCCGCGAAACCCGGAAGGAATCCCGTATGCATGCCGATCCCGTCCGCGAAGCGCATGAAATTCGGCATCGGTGCCGGATAATAGATCGCTCCCGGTGGGATCTTGTCGGTGCGGATGTCCACGTTGTCGTTCAGCATCGCTCCGGTCGCCTTGTCCTTGAAGCAACCGTAGGCGGACGAGTGGTGATCCTTGTCCTTTTCGGAAATCTTGTATTTCCCCGGTGGGGTGGCGTGGTCCTCCTTGCCGCTTGAAATTTTCGAAACCCCCACCAGCACGCCACCCTTGTAAAAGGACGCCTTCTGCTGCGGGCGGTTGATCTTGATCATCGGCGCACCCGTCGCCGCATCGCCGTCCCAGTAGGAAATGTCGTCGGGGATCGCCGGAGCCGGATGCTTCGGATCGACCCCGTATTGTGACCCCACCGTCCCCACGCCCGCCAAGTAGCCGGACTTCGCCGGACCGGAAGGCCCGCAGGACGTGAGAACCGCCGCCAGCCCCACAGCGGCCATATAGTTAACTGATGTTAATTTCATTTTGCGGCGGACACTGTACCAACCGCGCCCCTAGGTCAAGCCAACCTCTGCCGAACTTTCGCTGCCTGACCGCCGAGCAACTTTCGATTGCTCACGACGGACCCGCCGGACAACCTTCCGCCGACCATGCAGCGCCCGCCGAAAAAATTCGTCCCCACGCCTTTCGAGTATCATCAGGAAATCGAACTCCGGATCGACTCCCTGACCAATCTCGGTGCCGGCGTCGGCCGCATCGACGGCTGGGTGGTGTTCGTGCCGTTTTCCCTGCCGGGCGAACTGGTGAAAGCCCGCGTTTTCCGCAACGACAAGAGTTTTTCCCAAGCGGACCTCGTCGAAGTGCTCGAACCCTCGCCCGACCGCGTCGCTCCCGGCTGCCCGCTTTTCGGCGAATGCGGCGGCTGCCAGTACCAGCATCTTTCCTATGACAAGCAGCTCGCTTGGAAAACCCGCCAGGTCGGCGAGCTGATGAAACACATGGCCGCCATCACCTTCCCGGTGAACGACTGTCTTTCCTCGAAACAGATCTGGAACTACCGATCGAAAATCACGCCGCACTTCGAAAAAGGAAAGGACGGCGACCTCGGCCCGATTGGATTTCTCTCGTTCGGCCGGCGTTCGCAGCTTGTCGATGTGCCGCAGTGTCCGATCGCCATGGACGTGATCAACCGCGAGCTGCCCGCCATCCGCGAGGGCCTCCGCGCCACCGCCCACAAGTTCAAACGCGGGGCCACCGTCCTGCTCCGCGCCACTCAGGACCGCGTGGAAACGGATTTCAGAGCCGTGGCGGTCGAGGAAGTGGGTGAGTTGAAATTCCAGTTCCTCGCCGGTGACTTTTTCCAGAACAATCCGTTCATCCTCCCGCTTTTCACTGGCTACGTCGCCGAAAAAGCTTCGGCCGGCGGAGCGAAATTCCTTGTCGATGCCTATTGCGGCTCCGGGCTGTTCTCGCTCACACTGGCGAAACATTTCGAACAGGTCGCCGGCGTGGAGGTTTCGGAAACTTCCTGCGAATGGGCGCGGAAAAACGCGAAGGCGAACGACATCGGCAACGCGACGTTCCTAACCGCATCTGCCGAGGCCATTTTCGATCAGATCAGCTTCCCCGCCGCCGAGACTGCCGTGGTGATCGACCCGCCGCGCAAGGGCTGCACGCCGGAATTCATTGAGCAGCTCATCAAGTTCAGCCCGTTCCGGGTCGTCTATGTTTCCTGCGATCCCGCCACCCAGGTCCGCGATCTCAAACAACTCAGCGAAGGCGGCTATCAGCTCGAGGACGTGCAGCCCTTCGATCTCTTCCCGCACACAAGGCACCTCGAGTGCGTGATGACGCTGGTGAAGGGGTGACCCGGAGTGCGGCACGCTCTGCTGCCGCCTGCGGGGGATGGCAGCTCTGCTCCATGCGGTGCGGAGCTCTTCCGATTTCTCACACACCGCGCACCTGACGAAGAACTCCGCTCCACATCCAGCAGAGCTGGAACTGCCACAGGCGCGAGCAGAGCATCTGACCATTACCCACAAATTGGCAGAAATTATTCTGTACTTTGTAGTTACAATGCATGGTGTGAGCGGATGCCTGAGCATCCAAGCCATCCGAAGACAGATACCCCGAGCGCCCGATGGGCGGAGA
>JBDSNC010000166.1:0-13518 GCA_039915545.1 Luteolibacter sp. | reverse complement strand
ATGTTGAAGAACATGGTTTCCTTGCCGTTGATCACGCGCTTGCCGGCATAGGCGAGCTCGGCTTTTTCGCGGTCCAAAACGAAGGTTTTGTTTCCGAGAGAGACTGTGGTGGTGGCGGCAGGGGCGGTGTTGGACATGATGAAATAAACGACTTGAAAGAGGGTGAAACTGTGCAGCGGGTGACAGGCGCAGCGTCGTGGAGACTGATAGCAATCGGCACGCCGGGTCAATCCGATTTTGCTCATGTGGTATCCACAAATTATTCACAATACAAGATGTAGTGCTTTAGGGTAAGTGTTTACGATGTAAAATGTGTGTAGGATCTAGGGCTTGCGGCGATCGGGCAATTCGGGAGGGGCCATGTCTTGGTGCATGGAAATTTTTCTCTGTCAGTTAGCGTGGGCGGGTTCGGGAGAAATTTGAAAAAATTCCTTAATTTTTCCGAAAGGTCAGGTGAAATTGAAGATGATTGTCGGCAAGCTGTTGGCAAATGGGGGGTAAAATTTTTGAAATCCGGACGCGGTCGTCCCGGGTACTGGTTTTTGGCCCCGACGGCATGAAACGCGGACACGATTTTGGCCGTCATGATGACCGGGAATCATCGCGCGGGAGACCGGATTTTCGGGAAGAAACTTCCGGTGCTTTGGGGCGGACTTAAGATCCGCGCTCCAATTTCAGAATTTCCAGTCGTGCTGATCCAGTTCGCAAACGCATGCGGCGAGCAGGCGGATGCACTCGGCGATGTCGTCCTTGTGGCAGGACTCGATGGTCTGGTGGATGTGGCGGGTGGGAATGGACACCGCGCCGACGATGGAGCCGCCGGCGACCATGCGCTGAAGGCTGCCGGTATCGGTGCCGCCGGCGGAGAGGATTTCCGGCTGCCACTTGATCTTGTGGCGTTTTGCTGCGGCCTTCATGAACTCGATCATGCGGTAGTCGCAGATGACGGAGGAATCCATGAATTTGATGGCTGCGCCTTCGCCGAGGGCGGTGCAGCGTTCCTGCGGGGTGGAGCCGGGGACGTCGTAGGCGATGGTGGTGTCGAGCCCGAAGCCGAAATCGGGTTGGATTTTCAGCGCGGAAGCTTGGGCACCGCGGAGGCCGACTTCTTCCTGGACGGTGAAAACGGCGTAGAAGTCGTAGGCAGGCTTGCGTTTGACCTTTTTGAGCCCGCGGAGGGTTTCGATCAGGACGAAGACGGAGGCGCGGTTATCGAGGGATTTCACGTTCACGCAATCGCCAAGCTCGATGAGCGGGGAATGGCGGGTGACGAAATCGCCGACGGAGACGAGTTTGACGACCTCGGCTTTCGGCATGCCGGTGTCGATGAAGTAATCGGTGATTTTCGCAGGCTTGTTTTTCTCTTCCGGGGCCATGATGTGGACTGGCTTGGAGCCCATCACGCCCATGATGTCCTTGCGGCCATGGATGATGACGCGCTGTGAGGTGAGGGTTTTCGGGTCGAATCCGCCGACGGGATTGAAGCGGACGAAGCCCTTGTCATCGATGTGGGTGACGATGAAGCCGATCTCGTCCATGTGGGCGGCGGCCATGCATTTTTTCGCGGACGAGCGGCCTTTTTTCAGGGCGATGATGTTGCCCATGTTGTCGACGCTGATGTCGTCGGCGAGGCCCTTGAGCTCGGCGAGGACGAGTTTGCGGATTTCCTTTTCGGATCCCGGCGCGCCGGGGGCTTCACAGATTCGGGCGAGCAGCGGGATATCGATCGACATGGTGCGGGGAAAACTAGCGTTCCGGGGCGGGCTGACGAGCGCGAAATGGGGCTAACCTCCGACAAATAATTGCGGCTTGGCGTCGGGCACCGGCAAGTTACATTGCCGCCATGAAAAGACATCTCATGATCGATCTGGCGGGACTGCCGGAGGAGGGCAAGGCGTTTTCGGGCGAACTGCCGAAAGAAATTTTCGATCTCCCGGAAGACGACGCGCAGGCCGTGGGACCGCTGGAATACGACATCTGGGCGCAACGTTTCAGCTCGGAACTGCTGCTGACCGGAACGATCACCGCGCCGTTCGAATTCACCTGCGTAAGGACGTTACACCCTTTCGTTCAAACGATTCGGGTCGATGCGGCGATCTCAATCGAGATCGAAAGGGAGGGGGAAATCGACGCCACCGAGGCCCTGCGCGAGGAGGTCCTGATCAACTTCCCGGTGGACCCGCGGTGCGAGGAAGGGGACGTGCCGCAGAAGTGTGAAATCGATTCCCGATATTTATCAGTGGACAAGGCGGCGGAAGATGGGCTACCCACTCCGCCCCGCGCCGAGAGCGACGACCGATGGTCCGCTCTCGACATCCTCAAGGACCTCAAGGACCAACCTTAAACCAACTCAAGACCATGGCCGTACCAAAGCGCCGCCAATCCAAAAGCCGTCAGAAAATGCGCCGTGGCGCAACCCGTTGGCGTGCACCGATCTTCAAAAACTGCCCTGAGTGTGGCAGCAAGGTGCCGTCACACATCGCTTGCCCATCCTGCGGCAACTACCGCGGACGCCAAGTGCTCGACGTCGAAGCTCTCTGAAGCTTTCCACGTGATCCCACTTTCAAAATACCGCTCAGGGAAATCCTTGGGCGGTAATTTTGCGTTCTCATTCCCCCATTCGAAAAAGCCTTTTCCAAATCCTGCATGAAAGTCGCCCTGGACGCCATGGGCGGGGACCACGCCCCCGCTGTCAATATCGGAGGAGCAATCGACGCTCTGCGTTATTATCCGAAATTGCAGCATTTGTTTCTCGTGGGTGACAAGGTGGTTCTGGAACTGGAGTGTGCGAAACAGGGGCTCGATCTGAACGACTCGCGGGTGAGCATCGTCCATGCGTCGGAAGTGATCGGCATGGCCGAGCCCGGTGCGAAAACCGTGCGGAAGAAAAAGGACTCCTCGATCAACATCGCCATGGAAATGGTGAAGGATGGCCGGGCAGATGCCTTCGTTTCCGCCGGAAACACAGGTGGAGCGGTGGCTGCCGCGACTTTGAAACTGCGCACGCTTCCCGGAGTGGACCGTGCCGGCATCGCCTCCGCGCTGCCGAATGAATACGGCATCTGCCACATTCTCGACGCCGGAGCGAACCCCGAGGCGAAGCCCGAACACCTCGTGGCCTACGCCGTGATGGGCACCGCGTTTTCCAAAGGCGTGCTCGGCGTGAAAGACCCGAAAGTAGGTCTCATGTCGAACGGCGAGGAAGACGAAAAGGGCACTAGTTTCACCAAGGAAACTTTCAAACTGCTCAAACAAACGCCGGGCATCAATTTCGTCGGCAACGTCGAAGGCCGCGATTTGTTCGAGACCGAGCTGGACGTGGTGCTTTGCGACGGATTCGTCGGCAACATAATGCTGAAAACCATCGAGGCCACGGCCAAGGCGGTTTCCAAGTGGCTCAAAACCGAGATCAAGGGCAATCCGCTGCGCATCGCCGGAGCGATGCTCGCCAACGGTGCTTTCAAGGCGCTCAAGGAAAAGAGCAGCTACGAATCCTACGGCGGCAGTCCGTTGTTAGGCGTGAACGGTGTGGTCATCATCGCCCACGGCTCGTCCACCGCGCTGGCTGTCCGAAACGCCATCCGCGTGGCGCTGGAAACCGTGGAAAATCGCGTGAATCCACGCATCCAGGAAGCACTTGCGGCGATCGCCGCGGCTTCGGTGGCGAAGGTTTGAGCGTCCCGCGCACTCTTCCAACTTCGCGCTTGTGGCGACTGCTTGTGGGTTCCAATCTCCCGCCGCATGAGTGAAGCGACGTCCGCCATTGAAGTTTGTATCGCAGGGACCGGCAGTTACGTTCCGGAAAGAATTCTCACCAACGCGGAACTCGCGGTGCTGGTGGACACCAGCGACGAATGGATTGTCAGCCGCACCGGCATCAAGGAGCGCCGCATCGCCGCCGAGGGGGAATTCACCTCGCACATGGCCACCCACGCGGCGCGCCGCGCGCTTGAGCAAGCCGGGATGGCGGCCGAGGAAATCGAGCTGATCATCATCGCCACGATCACGCCGGATACGCCGACACCGGCGACCGCCTGCTACGTCCAGCAGGCTCTCGGTGCAAACAACGCTGTCGCTTTCGACATTTCCGCCGCGTGCTCGGGGTTTCTCTATGCGATGAAAATTTCCAAGCGCCTCATTTCCGACGGTGCCTTCAAAAACGCGCTCATCATCGGTGCCGAAAAACTTTCCGCCGTCACCAATTGGGACGACCGCTCGACCTGCGTGCTCTTCGGCGACGGAGCAGGAGCCGCCGTGCTGCGCCGCGCGCAGCCGGGCGAGGGCTCGATCATCGCCACCGAAATGGGCACCGACGGCAATCTGACGCATCTGCTCAACATCCCCGGCGGTGGCACCGCCTGCCCGATTACCGCCGAGAATGCGAACGACCACCTCCACACCCTTACCATGATGGGCAAGGAAGTCTTCAAACACGCCGTGAACCGCATGAAGGAAGCGGCGGAAAAAGTCATCTCGCGAGCCGGACTCCAGCCGGAGGACATCGCCTGCGTCATTCCCCATCAGGCGAACCTGCGGATCATCGATGCCATCGCCGACCGCCTCGCGGTGCCGAACGAGCGGGTTTTCGTCAACCTCGACAAATACGGCAACACCTCCGCCGCCGCCGTGGCGATCGCGCTGGACGAAGCGAACCGGACCGGTGCCTTCAAGCGCGGAGAGCATATCGTGCTCGTCGTTTTCGGTGCCGGCCTCACCTGGGCGGCCGCGGCAATCCGCTGGTGATCTGGCGAACGTTCTGAATCACGGAGTAGTCCGCAAATGTGAGGTTAGGCCCGGGGCGCGATTCGCAGTAGTGACGGTTTTTGCACGAATAAAATCGATGCGGATGCCGTTTATGATGAACCTATTGAGGGTTGACTGGCCGAGGCTTATCCCAATAACATTCTGCCTTCAAAGAGCACTTAGTGATTTTCCCTCACGAACTAAAAAATGGATTGGATGGACAAAAATCAACGTTTTGACGGATTCCCAGTATGTTGATTTCCCCATTCCTTGAAGACTTCCGTTTGGATCCGAACGCCGATAACGCGCTTTCTGTCGTTCATTCCGCGACGGACAAAAACGAGGGTGTGGATGAGGGCAATAGACCGCAGGCGAAACAGTACAAGATCCTTATCGTGCAAGGGGATTGGGAGGCTGGAATGTCACTGCTGGCATTGGATCTGAAAGACGCGGGGCATGAGGTGGGAAAGGTTTTTTTCTGCGCGCCGGACCTGATTTACAAATTCAAGGGGGTTCGGACGCACTTGTTTCGCAACCCGCTGGCGGATTTTGACGTTTGGCTGCGTGAGCTGATCCGTACCGAAGGCTACGATTCGTTTTTTCTCTACAATCATTACCGTCCTTATAATCAGGTCGCGTGGAACCTGGCGGAAGAGTTGAATCTGGGATGCTACGTATTCGAGCTGGGGTTGATCCGGCCGAATTGCGTGACGGTTTTCAGCAGGCAGACCCAGCCGCTCCCAACGTTGGCGAAAGCGTGGGAAACGTTGCTCGCCGGCGGGCCGCCTGCCAAGACGGTGGAGACTCCGCCGGAACTTTGCCAAGTCAGCACTCCGGCCAAGTTGGTTGCGTTCTGCACCAATTTTTTCCTCAGCCGGGTCACCTCGCCGCTGTTTCCGAATTTTGTGGACCAGCGTGAAATGAAACTCTGGAGCCACTTCAAGCATGGAGTGATCCATCTCTGGCGTTTCATCGAGCGGAGCAGGGACTGCGAATTGGATCCCATTTTCGCAGACGAGATGTCGGGAAGTTACTATGCCGTGCCTTTGCAGGTGCACAGTGATACCCAGATCACCAAATGTTCTGACTTCAGGTCCATCGAGCAATTCATCAAAAAAGTGGTGAATTCCTTCGAAGCGCACGCCCCCGGCGACACCAAACTGGTCTTCAAGGTTCATCCGATGGATCGGGGTTACAAGGATTACACTGACCTGATCGCGGGCTTGAATCATCGTTTGGGTGGTGATCGCATTTTGTATGTGGATCGTGTTCACCTTCCGACCCTGCTTTCCCACTCAAGAGGAGTGGTGAACATCAACAGCTCAGTCGGTATTTCGGGGCTGGTTCACCACGTACCGGTCATTACTCTGGGAACGGCGGTATATGACCTTCCGGAACTGACCTTCGCCGGGAGTTTGAACGAATTTTGGTCGGTGTCCCACAAACCGAAAACCCAGCGGGTGAAGCAGTTCATCAATCTCCTTCTTGCAACGAATCAAGGCCGCGGCACTCTTTCCCAGCGCTGCTTCGACGTTGCGGGACGCTGTAAGATCAGATGGCCGGAACCTTTCATGCGCGAGTTCTTCCCGCCTCGGGAAGTTGCTGACGAAGACGGTATTTCGGGACAATGATTGTCGGCAGTAAGCAGTCATGCTGGAATGGAATCGCCCTTGGGAAAAAACAATTGACCGAATTCTTTGACGTCATTATCTGTCCGAGGCTTCTCGACGGTCTCTTATTACCGGGGTGAAATCACCCAAATCCGTCGTGCTGTTTTTGAATTTTCCTTTTCTATCCCACTCGGCCACCCGTCCAGCAAAGCAAGCGACGCTTGTCCGGCCCGATTCTCCTTCACTCAACAACGCACCCTAAAAATCGTTCTAAATGACTAAGTATGAATTGCCACAGCGCCCGATGGTGATCGCCGAAATCGGCTGTAACCACAAGGGAGACATGGAAATCGCAAAAGAGCACATCCGGGTGGCGGCGATGGTTTGTAAGGCGGATGTCGCGAAGTTTCAGAAGAGAAATCCGAAGTCGTTGCTCTCCGAAGAACAGTTCAACGCACCCCACCCGAATCCTTCGAATTCCTATGGCTCGACCTATGGCGAGCACCGGGAGTTTCTTGAATTTTCGATCGAGCAACACGCCGAACTCAAGGCGTTCTGTGAGGAATTCGGCATCGTTTACGCGTCATCGGTGTGGGATTTGGAATCCGCCCGGGAGATCTGCTCGCTGAAGCCGGAACTGATCAAAATCCCTTCCGCTACCAATCTTGATTTCGAACTCCAAGGGTATCTCAGCGACAACTATTCCGGAAAAATCCACGTTTCCACGGGCATGACGACCCGCGATGAAATCGATCAGGTGATCGATTTCTACGAACAGCGTGGACGGGCGAAGGACCTCGTGGTTTACGCCTGCACGTCCGGCTATCCTGTGGCTTTCAACGAACTCTGCCTGCGCGAGATCACCACCCTGACCGAAAAGTATGGAAAGCGGGTCGACAAGATCGGTTTCTCCGGCCACCACTTGGGAATCGCCGCCGATATCGCGGCGATGACATTGGGAGCCCAATGGATCGAACGGCACTTCACTCTGGACCGGACCTGGAAGGGGACCGATCACTCCGCCAGCCTTGAGCCGGATGGCCTGAGAAAGCTTTGCCGCGACCTCGATCACGTTTCAGCGGCCCTGACTTACAAGCACGAGGACATCCTCGATATCGAGAAACCCCAAAAGCAAAAACTGAAGCCGGATCGTTCCCAAGCCGCGCGATGAAGTGCGTGGCCATCATACCCGCGAGAGGCGGTTCGAAGGGGCTCAGGCTGAAAAATCTCAGAAAAATCGGCGGCGAGAGATTGATCTGCCGTGCGGTGAAGGCGGCACTAGGGAGCGAATCGGTTTCCGAAGTGTATGTCTCCACTGATTGTCCGGAAATCGCCCATGCGGCCCGCAGTGCCGGAGCCCGGATCACCATCCGGCCGAAGGATTTGGCCGAGGACGAGTGTTCCTCGGAGTCCGCTATCCAGCACGTACTTCTGGAGCTGGGAAGTTCGGGTGAAATGCCGCGGTTCGTAGCCTTTTTACAGTGCACTTCACCGTTCACGACATCTCAAGACATCACGAATGTTCTCCACCCGTTGCTGCAGGGGCAGGCGGAATCCACTTTTCTGGCCGTTCCCTCCCACGGGTTTCTCTGGAGACACAGCGGGGATGGAAGCGGAGTGACGGGCATCAATCACGATCATCTGGGAGTCCGCCAGCGCCGCCAGGACCGTGAGCCGGAGTATCGGGAAACCGGAGCGGCTTATGGATTCGGAGCCGCTGAATTTTTGGAACAGCCGAATCGGTTCATCGGGCGCGTGATGGCTGTGGAATCCCGGAGCATCCCCTTTGACATCGATGATATGCAGGATCTCCTGCAGGCAAACGACAGGCTCGGAAGATCGAGCCGGATCATTCCGAACCGGCCGATCAAGGCTCTTGTGACTGATTTCGACGGCGTGCACACGGATGGTAAGGTGACGGTTTCCCAAGATGGGGGCGAAGCCGTCATTTGTAACCGAAGGGACGGAATGGGGGTCGAGATCGCCCGGAAAAACGGATTGGCGATACTGATCCTCTCCAAGGAGAAAAATCCCGTCGTCGAGATGCGTGCCAGGAAGCTCCGAGTTGAATGCATTCACGGGTGCGACGACAAGTTGTCGGCTCTCTCTGAATGGCTCCGGACAAACCGGCTTCATTGGGACGACATCGCTTACGTTGGCGACGACATCAATGATCTTGATTGCTTGCAATTGGCAGGGCTTTCCATCAGTCCCTCCGATGGGGTGGCTAGGGTGAAAAGTTGCTGCGATCTCCACTTGCAGGCTCCCGGCGGTGCGGGATGCATTCGTGAGATCGTCAACTATCTGGAGCTGACATGACCTTGGATTCACTCCATGCGAAGACGGCATCACCCCGTGTTGCTTGCCTTGTGTTCGATTCCGACAGCCAGTATTTCGCTTGTCGGAATCTGGTGCCGTATTTCATCAAAGGAGGCTGGCATTTGAAGTTCGTCGTTGTCGGAGACTTTGATTATCCGGCGATGGAGACTGCCGGTGTCCCGATCCTGCGCGTCCCATCGATAAATGAGATTTGGCATCTTCCTGAAATGATCTCGTGCGACGCGATCGGCCCATATCTGCCCGGCAGCAAACTTCGCTCCATCTGGACTGGAGTAAACGACCATTTTACAAAAACGGGAACACGGCCGCTGTTGTTTACCGGATATAACGGACTGATTCTCAAATTGTTTGAAGATGGACTCAGCTGGCGGATCGGCTACGATCTCATCGCGCTCAATTCGCCGGAAGACGAGATGAAGGCGGTAGCCTTCGAAGATCACTCCACCCTCAAACGGGCCGGGTTGATGCCGATCATCGGGATCGACCGCACGAACAAACGGGACGTTCCACCTGTGGACGATTCCACGCCGTCATGGCGGGATCTGAAACAAATCGTTTTTGCGGAGCAGGTGCTCTTTCCAAAAAGCGACAACGAGAAGTTCTATCTCTATTCCCATTTGGCGCGCATTGCGATGGAGAATCCGGATTGGCAGATCATCATCAAGCCTAGGACGCTTCCCGGCGGAACGACCTTCCATCACCAGGAAGAACACATTTCCCGCTTCATCCTCCAGCGGTTCATCCTTCCGGAAAACCTCACGATCCGCTATGAGCCTTTGGACGAAATCCTCCGCGTTTCGACGGCCTTGCTGAGTATCTCGTCGACTGCGTTTTTCGATGCGGTCGGACAGGGTGTTCCTTCGTACATCTTGTCCGATTTCGGAATCTCCAGCAACTACGGGACACATTTCTTCCATGGTTCGGGATGCTCGATCTGTCTTTCCGAAATCGGCAGACTGTCCCATGAACTTTTCGATCGCCGGCCTTCGGAGGAATGGCTCCGGTTCAAGGGGTTTTCTTCGCAATTCTCACCCATGGAGATTGTGACGGGGCTTGATGACCTGATCGAGGCCGGGACCTTCAGAACGCCTTTGCCACCACACGATGTCGAGCAGAGACTCATGCCCGCCGCCGCTGACCTGCCACCGGCGTCTCTCACTCTGATAGCCAGACTGGAAAGGTTGCTTCTCGACAAAGGTGGAAGGCGACCGAAGACCTTGAAGCGATCCATCGCGAGATTGCGGAAAAGATCCCGCGATTTCGTGCGAGTGATCATGGGCGGATCTCCATCGAAAAGCCGGAAACGCGACGCGGAAGAGGGCGATACACGGGACGACACATGAGAATCGCCTTCATCAGCACGTTCGACTCCTTTGTCCGGGCGAATCATATCCTCAATTCGGCGCTTGCCCCGCATGGGGTGGAAGGCGTCCACATCGTGATGAAAATGCGGGTGGATCAGATCCACGACAGCCAGATCCGTGGCATCCTCGGGCAACAGGCGGACCATCTGTTTGATCTTGAAGATACCCTCCGCCATTTGGCCGCAGGCGGCTATGATTGGGTCTTCCTCGGACTTGAAAATGCGAGTTGCCGCAGATTTTTCGAAAAGTTCCGGCACCTCAGCTTCTCTGGACCACGTCCTCTGGTGGCCACCCACTATCCGGGGATCATCTTCCGCCACCACTATGACGGGTTTTCGGCGCGCATGCCGGCCGATCTGGTCCTGCTCAATTCAAAAGCGGATGTGGAATGCTATTCCTCTTTGAGAAGCGCTCTGGGCGGCGGCTCCGACAATTCCTTCTGTCTCGGGCCGGTTACCGTGATCGGATGCGAAAAATTCGTATTTCAACAGGAACGTAAAATGGTTCTGTTCTTCGATCAGCCATCCGTTCCCCACACCAAGGAGGAAAAGACCCACATTTTCGAACAACTGTCGCTACTGTCGGAAGTATATCCCGGTTATGATTTTTGCGTGAAACTGAGGGTGAGCCCGAAAGAATCCACCCTTCACCGCGGAGGGCAGGCGACCCTTGAAATTCTCAGGAATTTCAACAGGAACCTGCCTCCGGGCCGCAAGACTCTCGGACTTGTGGATGGTCCGCCTCGCGAGCTGATCGCCAAATCCGCTTTATGTCTGAGCGTCAGCAGCACTGCGTTGATCGAGTCGATCGCGTGCGGTTGCCCAGCGGTTGCGATTTCGGATTTCGGAGTTGATGAGGAATACGGCGTGGCATTTTTCATTGGTTCGGGAATTATCGGGGGGCTAACTGAAATAGATCCCGGAAATCCTCCGCAGGTATCGCCGGAATGGATGGACCGGAACATGGAGGATGCCGACGCCCGGATCCCACAGCTCGTGGCATGCATGGCGGCCAAACTTGCGGAACATCGTGACAACCCTTTTCCCCCTCCTTCCATTCATCCGTTTTATGGATCGGAATCCTTCCACCGGACGGCAGTGAATCACTTCGGCATGCGCAGCGCGCTGACCCGCAGATACCGCAGGCAGGGCTCTCCGGTGAAACACGCCGTGCAATTCACGAAACGCCGCATTTCAGGACTGTTTCCGAGTCTGAGAGCAATTTTTAACTCCTGGCGCCGGGACGCCAGTGACCGTTCCTGAGAGAAAACGTCACATGAAAAATATAATCTTCTTAAAGAAGAAGAATCCCAATGCAAGAATTTAGAAATGACAAGTATGATTAAAAAAGAAGATTTGCGGAACATTGTGGTGGTGTCTCACAACCTTTCGGGGCACGATAAGGCTGTATCTGCGAGCATCTACAATCTATTTTTCCATGAACAGGCTCCTTTGACTCCAAAAGGCTACCTTTATGCAAAAGGATCGCGGGATCACTTCTGGCAACAAGTCGAATCATGTGATTCCGAAGAGACGATTTATCTGTTCAACGGATTGACCTGTTTGTGCTTCGAGAACAGCATTAGATTGTTGCTGCACTGCACGCTCAATTCCCGGAAGGTAATTATTTACTGGCACGAGTCAGCTTGGAATCAGAGATTTTTACAGAGAAAGCATGCCATCCAATTCAACGATGTGCGTATTTTGCTGCATAATGAAAATGTAATTCATTTTGTGACAAATGAAAAAATCCGCGAATTGATACTGTTCCAATATGGATGCCCATTGTCAAATATCAGAGTGGTGTATGAATGTATTCATGCGCCCGGCTCTCCCCTTCCTGAATATCAGAACTTTGCGGAGGACGTCATGCCTATCAGGATTGTTGCCGCCGGAGTTCCGGTTTTGCGGAAGGGTGTTGATCTGTATGCTAAGCTTTCGTCGGAGTTGAAAATCATTCAAACCCGGCCAATTGTTTATGAATGGTTTGCCGCAACTCCTGACCACACCGAGAATGTAGAGATACAGTTTCACGATTCGGTAATCTGGAAGGGGCACTCCCAGGAATTTCTGGGTGATCTTGCAAATGCGGATGTCTTTGTCATGCCAAGTCGGGATGATCCATTCCCGTTGGTATGTTTGGAGGCTTTGTCGCTGGGAATACCAGTGTTCTGTTTCGATACAATCGGCACCGCTGAGGCTCTTCCCGATGAATTTGTTGCCAGCTCGGTCGCCGACATGCGGGAGAAGATTGAAAAATATCTATGCGGCAAAAGAATGGCCCGCGAGTATTTTGTCGAGATTGCCAGAAACTACACTCCTGACAGGTTTGTGAGCAGGGTTTTGGACGGCTTTTCAGCACAGGATATCAAATTTCCGGACTCGATAAATGAGAATTTGCATGAATTGTACATTGGAAAAATAAGGGAAATTGACCAGTTGAAGCGTGACGGGCTTGTTGTCGCTGACGATGGTATGGAGCATAAGCAGGCTCGGATCGAGGTGAAGGCTCTGACTCGTGAGATTAACCAAATCGAAGCCAGAAAGGTGGCGCCGAATGAGAGCAAGGTTGGGAATAAGGCATCTTCGAAAATTGATCTGAATACCAAGGTTCAGAACGGAAGAGTGTTAATCATCGGCAATTCACCGATGGTGCTGGAATGTCAGCTTGGAAAAATTATCAACGAATTTGACATAGTAATCAGGATAAATAACTATAAGATCAAAGGGTATGAAAATCACGTGGGTACCAAAACGGATTTTGTCGTTATTTCGTACGCTTGTGAGCCCAACCTTGAACTCTCCAAGCTTTCAAAACGCCAGCGCCTGCTATATACAGCCAATCTATATGATTCGATGGAGCAAATGAAGGCTCGGATGCTTTCAACTTCATCGACGTCGATGGGAGTCGGTATTCCGCCGAAAGATATGGTGCGTCTTTCTCCGACCTTGTATTATTACGGCTTGAAACGCCTGATCAAACTGGGGGAGTCGGAATGGGCGACTACGGGGACTGTCGCGGTTCAGTGGGCAATGGATAACTTCGGGCTGTCACACGAGGTGTTCGTTCACGGATTTTCATTTTATTCTGAATCGCGTGGAGATGCTCTGGATCACTACTTTGGTACAAAAACCGTATCGGACGGGGCTCATTCGTTTCCTCGTGAGGCCCGATACCTTTTGTCGTTGGAACGGCAAGGAAGGATCAGGCGACTAGTGAATGTGCCTGGCCCTCGGTGATACACCGGGTAATGACATCGCGTTTGGCTGATGATCTGTATGAAAGTCAAGTTTTCTCTCTCGTCCTGCCAGAGAAACTGAATCGTTGCTGATGATATCCATGATGGAAAAACGTAAGCGGTTAACAGAGCACCTCTCGCATTTTTGCCAGAGATCTGGCGGTTATGGCATCTATGCAACCCGGCTCTCGATGGTCTGACAGGCTGCCGGGCGGGTTTTGAT
>JBDSNC010000163.1:0-17999 GCA_039915545.1 Luteolibacter sp. | reverse complement strand
GCTTTTTCACCATGCCGGCGACCTTGATGTTGTAGGCGGCTTCGGTGCCGTAAGGGTTGGTGGCGCCGGGATCTTTGCCGCCGTGGCCGGCATCGAGCACCACCGTGCGGAAGTCGCCGGCGTTCTGGATGAAATTGGGGCGCAGCACGGGATCGATTAGTTTTGATAGATCAACACGCGAGACGTAGGCTTTTTCGCCGATCATTTCGACGGAATTGCTGAAGACGAACTTGACGTTGTTCATCAGGCATTCGTTGCCACCGGCGTTGAGTCTCATCTCGACCTTGGCGTTCTCCAGAATGATGGAAGGGCCCGAGCGGGAGAGCTTGGTGAAGTTGTAGAACTGCTTGATGCTCTCGACGGAGACGTATTCACGGCCGTCGATTTTCGCAATGTCCCAACCGGTGGAAGTGGCTGCGGAAAGTTTCGGAACAAGGACCGCCGAGATCAACATCACGGACGCGAGGAGGCGTCGGGCGAATGCGGGCAGTGAGAAGGAAATTTCCATTCGATGAGAAAGCGGCACGGGTTTGAAAAGGGTTTACCAACTAGAAAACCGGATGACAACCGGATTTGTCGGCACGGATTCAAAGGCTGCGGCGTCCCTGCATCGCGCGCATGAGGGTGAGTTCGTCGGCGTGCTCGAGTCCGCCGCCGGCGGGCAGGCCTTGGGCGATGCGGGTGAGGCGGCAGTTTCGGGTGCGCAACATTTCCGCGAGGTAGTTTGCGGTGGCCTCGCCTTCGACGTCGGAGCCGAGTGCGAGGATGACTTCGATTTCCTCGGTGGCTTCATCGATGCGGCGCAGCAGGGAAGGAATGCGCAGGTCCTCGGGGGAAACCCGGTCGAGCGGCGATAATTTCCCGCCGAGGCAATGGTAGCGGCCGCGGAAAGAGCCTGAGCGTTCGAGCGGAAGGACGTCGGTGGCCTGCTCGACGACGCACAGGAGCTGCTGGTCGCGGGAGGGATCCTCGCAAACGTCGCAGCCGGATTCCGTGGCGAAAAAACCGCAGACCGGGCAGGGGCGGATCGTTTCCTTGGCCTCGACGAGTGCCTTCGCGAGTGCGGGCGCGTCGGCCTTCGGGCTTTGCAGGAGCCAGACGGCGATGCGCTCGGCGCTGCGCGGGCCGACGCCGGGAAGGCGCTTCAGTTCGGCGACGAGCGCCTTGACGGGGTGGGGGAAATCAGCGCGTTTCATCGGTCGGGAAATTTGAAAAATCATCGCACGCCATCCGGTGGCGGCTCGCGTAAACCAGAGCGCAGACGCCTGACCAAGTGGCGGCGACGATCACCGCGCCGATCTCCGGCTCGCGTGCGGCGAGGACGAGCACCGGTGCCCAGCCGCCTGCCAATACCATCGCTGTCACCCACAGCACCACGCGCCGCCAGGTGCCGGGCACGCTGAGGATGGCGAACGAAATGCCGAACGCCAGGATCACGGCGGCCAGCCAGACCAACCATGCGGGCAGCGACTTCGGCAGATCGTGATCGCCTGATAGAATTCGTGCGACGGCGGCATTGAGGTGGCTCAGGATGCCCAGCGATTGCAGGCCCACGGCGAGCACGATGGACAACGAGCCGATCGCCGCAGAGGGCAGGAGAACCTGGCCGGGCGGGAGTGGCCGGGCGGATACTGTTGGAGATGCGGGCATTTATGGGTTCCTTCTGAAACTTTCCTCGTCCGGCGGCTTCGAGGCTTCGGCATGATCGACGACGAGCACCGGTTGCAGCTCGCCATCCTCCAGCGGGAACCGCATGGTCCCCGCGACTTTCACCCAGCCGTTTTCAGGAAACTCGGGTGGCATTTTCCCGAAGTCCAGGACGACCGGGATGGCCTTGCTGTCGGCGGCGCAGCAGGTAAGGAAAAGCCGGTAAAGCCGCTTGCGGGTGCCGTGCGGGTTGCGGACTTTTTCATCCATCCAACGGCCTTCGGTTTCCACCTTGAGGCCGTCGATGGCCGTCTGCAGCTCGCGGTCGCCGGTGGCGAAAAACAAATCGAGCAGGCTGAATTGATAGAAACCGTCTGCCGTCTTCGGATGGGTCTTTTCGATTTCCTCCGGCGTGATCGCCGGCATCGCGGAGGCGAGAAAGCGTGAGCGGTCAGCGGACGGCGTGTCGTAGAGTCCTTTCCGCGAAAGCGCCGAGACCGAGTATTCGTCCTTCGTCCACGCGACGGATAGAGCCACCGGCACCATCATCAGAAGCAGCGCTGCCAGCGGATGCATGTCGCCACCTTCGTGATCGTGTTCTTCATCGCCGTGATCGTGTCCACAGCTTGCGGACTGGCCGCTGGTGAGCAAGTTGAAAAGCGCGAGCACCGCCAGCCCGAGACCGCCGCAGAAAGCGATCAGCCGGAAGTCCGGCGCGAGGTATTTGTTCATCCGCCCGCTGCCGTAGAAATACAGCAGCACCGCGCTCCACAAGAGAACCGCGATGGAAAACAGGATGCGCCGGGTCCGAGGTTTCATTTCGATTCGAGAATGAGCTGTTGCCAGAAGATCGAGATTCCGCCGATCGCGAAGAAAAGCCCGACCGCCAGCCAGAAGATGAAGCGGCGGCTGAGCACCGTCTGATAGAGGAAGAGCAGTTTCACATCCATCATCGGGCCGAAGGTGAGGAAAGCAAGTTTCGCGCCCCAGGTGAATTTCGCCAGCGTGGCGGCGATGAATGCGTCCGAGGTGCTGCACAGGCTGAGGATGAACGCGAGTCCCATCAGCGCGGCAGGCGCGGCGGCCTGGTTTTTCGCGAGGCTGTCCAACCACTGCGCGCCGGGTGCGATGCCGGTGTTGAACAGCGCGGTGATGGTCACGCCGATGGCGAAATAAACCGCGACGTCCACGAAGTCCTTCATCGCGGAGCGGAAGGCGGCCACGAGTTTCTGTCCGCCATCGTCCGCGTGATCATGTCCGCAGCAGTTGTCGTGATCGTGATGATGATGGTCACGTGCGGCTTCTTCTTTTTCCAGACTCTCGACGAGCCGCGCCTTCAGCACCGAGGCGAGTGGAAGTTTCAGGACGATGAATCCCACTCCCACCGCGATGAGGTAGCCGAGCAGCAGTCGCGAGCTGGTCATCATCGCCGCGTCCTGTCCTTGGAACGCCTTCCAGGTGCTCAGCGCGGTGATCGGATTCACAATCGGCGCGGCCAGCATGTAGGTGAGGGCGCAGGAAACCGGCAGGCCTTTTTTCACCAGCCGCCGGATCACCGGCACCACCGCGCACTCGCAGACGGGAAACACCGCGCCTAACAATCCGGCCGTCAGCACCGCGCGGTATTTGCTCCTCGGCAGGAAGCGGTCCATCGTCCCGGCCGGCAGGTAAACGTCGATGAATCCGCTGATCAGCGTGCCCAGAAGGATGAACGGCGCGCCTTCGAAAAGGATGCTCAGAAAAGCATAAGCAAAGTCCTGCTTGGAATCGGGCGACATCGCGCTGAGCAAACTCCGGCCCGCCCTTCCTGTCAACTGGCGGCCGTCCGCCTTATAACCAAACGGACTTAGGCACGCTTTCCGCTTAAATCCGGGGAACGTCACCAAACCGCCACACACGGTTCCTTGTCCCCGCGGCTGCGGGGATCACCCTGTATTTCCCCACGTCCGCCGTCATGTCCAAGCTTCGCTCCTTTTCTCGCATCGTTCTTGTCGTTGTCCTGCTTCTCGCCCTCGCCGGCATTTTGTTCCTCACCCGCCCCGGAATTCCACAAGCTTCAGAAAAGGCAGTCACCTGGATGGAACCGGTGCCGGAAGACGTTTCAGCGCCCGTTGCGAAGCAGGACCGCATGGTGAAAAAGCGCCCGCTCGCTCCGGGTGGCAGGACCGATTCCGAAGAAACCTGGGACCTCGATCTCAGCGGACAAAAGTCATCGATCATCCTCGCACTGGATGAAGCCGTTCTCCGCGATGCCGACGGCAAGGAAGCGGTGGTCAGACTCTCGCCTCCCGCCACTCAGGAAACCCTGCCCGCCCGACTTGCCGGACTGTCCGCGCCGATGGGCGTTTTTCCCGTGGCCTATCTTGCGGGTGAGGAGCGATCCGTCTCCAGCCGCCGCATTGTCACTCCGGATCTGCGCGTACGGTTGGACGCCGCCACTGCGGAAAAGGTGGCCGCTCAGAACAAGCTCGTGATCAAGGACCGCCCGTCCTATGCTCCCGGCTGGGTCATCATGAGCGCCGCGAGCCCGTTCGCCGCGCTTGATGCGATGATCAACCTGCGTGCTGTTAGCGAGGTCGCCTCCGCCGATGTCCTGCTCGCGGTGCAGCACAGCCTGCGCTCGCTTCCGAACGATCCGCTCGTCACCAGCCAGTGGCATTTGAAACGATCCGGCACTGCGGTGGTCGGCTCGGACCTGAACATCGAAACCGCCTGGAATTACCCGTCCGCCACCGGCAGCCGCGGTGCGGGCGTTCGGATCGGCGTGGTCGATGACGGATTGCAGACCGCGCATCCGGATCTCTCCCCGAACGTCGATACCGTCAATGACAAGGATTGGAACGGGAACGACGCCGATCCCAATCCTGGCAGTGGCGACGACCATGGCACCGCCTGCGCGGGGAATGCCGCCGCCAAGGGCAACAACGGCATCGGAGTATCAGGCACCGCGCCGGACGCCACACTGGTCGGCATGCGTCTTATTGCGGCTGCCGTTACTGACGCGCAGGAAGCCGAAGCCATGACCTATCTGCCGGATCTCATCCAGATCAAGACGAACAGTTGGGGACCGAACGATACCGGCGACATCCTCGAAGGCCCGGGTCCGCTCACCGTCGCCGCCTTGCAAACCGCAGCTACATCCGGCCGCGGCGGCAAGGGCAGCCTCATTCTCTGGGCCGGCGGAAACGGCGGCGATGTCGGTGACAATTCCAACTACGATGGATATGCGAATTCGATCTACACGATCGCCATCGGAGCCACGGACAGCCTGGGCCACCGCGCTTATTACAGCGAACCGGGCAGCAATCTCGTCGCGTGTGCTCCATCCATCGGTGACACAGGAAGCCTCGGCATCACCACCGTGGACCGCACCGGTGCCGACGGATACAATACGGGCTCGACTGCAAACGAGCTGTCGGACGCCAACTACACCCAACTCTTCGGCGGCACCTCCTCCGCCACGCCCACCGCCGCCGGTATCGCGGCCCTGATGTTGGAAAAAAATCCCAACCTCGGCTGGCGGGATGTGCAGGAAATTCTGATCCGCACTTCCGTGAAGCCACCCACATCCACCGGTTGGGTTACCAACACCGCCGGTTTTGCTTTCAATCATGACTTCGGCGCAGGTCTCATCGACGCCACCGCCGCCGTCAATCTCGCAGGCACCTGGACCAATCTCCCCGCGCAGACTTCCGCCACCTCCACCCAGTCCGGACTCAGTGCCGCCATTCCTAACAATAATGCCGCAGGCGTCACCCGCACCTTCGATCTCGCGGCCTCAAACATCCGCGTCGAGCAAGTCACCCTGAAACTGAGTGCCACCCACACTGCCCGAGGCAATCTGCAAATCACCCTCACCTCTCCGGGCGGCATGGTCAGCAAACTCGCCGAAGTCCACGCTGACACCGGCGACAACTATTCGAACTGGACCTTCAGTTCCGTCCGCAACTGGGGAGAAATTTCCACCGGCACCTGGACGCTCAAGATTGCGGATCTCAGCAACACGAGCAATTCCACCGGCGGCACGCTCACGGCCGCCGAACTCAAGGTTTTCGGCTCGGCCGGCACTCCGGTCAATCCAGTGCCCCTCGCCCAGATCACCCAGCCCACCGAGGGCCAAGTCTTCAGTCCGGGCGCGCCGGTCATTGCGAACGTCACCGCCAGCGATCTCACAGTCGAAAACACGGCCGGCGTCGTGAGTCAGGTCGAGCTTTTCGATAACAACGTTTCTATCGGAACGGACGCAACCTCACCATACTCGTTCACCATTTCTCCCGCCCTCGGACCGCATTCGCTCGTTGCGAAGGCAACGGATAGCGACGCTGCTGTCGGCACTTCCGCTTCGGTGAATTTCACCGTGGTCAACCAGCCACCTTCCGTCAGCGCCGCCACCCTCTCCGCCACCGGCCAGGGTTATTCGGATGTCCCGCTCACCGTCTCATCCGTCACCGCGTCCGATCCCGAAGGCGGTATCATCACCTACTCCTATCAGTGGCAGTCCAGCACCAATGGCACTGTTTTCGCCAATGAATCCGGAGCCACCCTGATCACCGCTCCCGCTCTGGCCGGAAAGCTGCTGCGCTGTGTGGTCACCGCGTCCGATGGAAGCTCCGCCAGCACTCCCTTCACTACCGCGGCCGTCAATCTCCTCACCCGTCCCGGCACCACCGCCACCATCGGCAGCCCGTATTCCTACGCCAGCGGCCTCGTCCTGCGTGGTTCGGATTCCACCCTCTCCCGGCAGGCGATCATCCACGAGTTCAGCCAGGGACCTTCCGGCAGCAGCTCCGAGTGGATAGAAATACTGACGCTCAAGGCGGGCAGTCTCGCCAACTGGAATCTTCACGATGCCGCGGGCAATACCCTCGGTTTCCTCAACGATCCAGTTTGGGACGCCATTCCCGCCGGCACCCTTATCGTCGTTTACAACGGTGCGTCCAAAGATCCCATCCTGCCTGCGGACGATGCCGATCCCGCCGACGGCCGCATGGTCGTCAGCAGCACGAATCCGCTCTTTTTCAGCGCCACCTCCGATGCCTGGCTCCCTCTCGGCAACAGCGGTGATTCCATTTTCCTCGGCGATGCCACCCAAACCGCCGTTCATTCCGTTGCTTACGGAAACAGCACTTCCGCCACCCCCAACGTTGGCAGTGTCGGCAGCACCAAATCCGCCTACTATGCCGGAGATACCGACGTCGGTGCCGATCTCGCCGCGAACTGGCGCGTCACCACTTCGCTGGCGGCACGCAGCCTGCGCACTTTCCTCCCCGGCGTCACGCTTTCCGCCGGCAGTTACTCCCAGAATTTCAACACCACTCCAGGCGCAACCGGCACTGCCTATCCGGACGGCTGGACTTCGTATGACGGCACCTCCGCGGATGCGATCATGACAGTCGGCTCCAACACAGCGGCAGCGGGAGCGAATTACAACTTTGGATCACGCATCGGTCTGCTCGGTTCGGGGAGTGCTTTCGAACCCTCCTCGCTCGTTCTCGCCCTCGCCAATACCACTGGGGTCACCGGGATGAAGATTTCCTTTGATGTCGTCAAAATCATCGAACAAGCGCGGTCGATGAGTTTCAAACTCCAGTATAGCACCACCTCCGCCACCACCGGATTTGTGGACGTATCGGGAGCTGCCTATGTATCTGGCACAATTGCGGAAGGTACCGTTACGCCTTTCGCCGCCATTCCGCTTCCGGCTGCCATTGAGAACTCCTCCAGCACGGTCTATCTACGCTGGCTGTATGCGACCGCTTCCGGCACCGGGATCCGCGATGCGCTAGCCCTCGATAATATCGTGATCAGCACCACGACTTCCATACCAGCTCTCACCCTCTCCGTCACCCCCACCACCTTTGCGGAAAACCTCGGTGCCTCCGCCGCCACCGGCACGGTTAGCATTTCCGCAGCGCTTGCCAGTCCGTTGGTGGTGACCCTCGGCTCATCCGATACCAGCGAGGCCACCTTGCCCGCCACCGTCACCATCGCCGCCGGACAGACGAGCAGCCCCACCTTCGCAGTCAGTGCGGTCGATGACCTGGATTCAGATGGGCCGCAGCAGGTCACGCTCACCGCGTCCGCCAGCGGCTACTCGAACGGTTCCAGCGTGATCACCGTCACCGACAACGAATCTTCCGTCGAAGGTGTCACCCCCGGAAGCGCTAACAATTCTACGAACCAACTCTTCGTCGCCGCCCTCCGCAGCGGCAGTTTCAACAGTCCCGCGCTCTTCCGCATCGGCGTTGGAGCCGTCGTCCCGACCGGCCTCACCCTGGACACCACCACCGGCATCCTCGGCGGCACGCCCGGCACTGGAAATCCTCCGGGAGACTATCTGATTGTTATTGAGCGCTACAACACCTTCGGAGAAACCGTTTCCCAATCCTACACGCTCACCCTCGGCGCGGGCTCCGGCAGCACCTATGCCAACTGGATCAGCGGCTACCCCGGTATTGGCGCGGCCACCGGCCTCAACGATGATTTCGACCACGACGGACAAACCAACGGCATCGAAAACATCCTCGGCACCGCGCCGGATGCAACGAGCGCCGGACTCACCCAGGTTTCCACCACGGTCACCACGCTCGTTTTCCGCCACACCCGCTCCAACAGCATCGCCAGCGACCTGACGGCAGGCTACGAATGGTCGTCCGATTTGACGAACTGGCACGCATCGGCCGAAACGGAAACCGGCACCACGGTCACCATCGCTGCCGCGACGATCATCGACAACACCGCTCCCGCCAATGACGTGATCGAGGTCACCGCCACGCTCGCCGGGACCGCGAAGCCGCAGGTCTTCGTTCGTCTGAAAGCGTTGAAACCGTGAAATCAGCCCGGCAGCGCCTCGACGCCTGTCAAAGTGTTGAAACTGACGCGTTTCATGATGGATAGAAACTCGCTCATATAGGAAGTCGCCGCCGCCTCGCGCGTCGTCGCGGCGTAAAGGTTGGCGAACAGCCCGCTTTTCCGGATCGGGCGGGAGGCGACGTAGTCGCGGTCCAGATAAGGCTGCACCGCCCAACCGGGCATCGCGGCGATCCCCCGCATGCTGGCGACCAGTTGCAGGATCGCCACCGTCAGTTCCGTCGTCCTGCGCGCCGGGGCGATGCCTGCGGGTTTCAATACCTCGCGGATCACGTCGATCCGCTCGTCCGGAATCGGATAGGTCACCAGCGTTTCACTCGAAAAATCCCGCGCCTGCAAACAGGTTTTCGCAGCCAGCGGATGACCGTGCGCCATCAGGGCCAGCACTTCGTAACGGAACAACGGATGATAGATGATGCCGGCCCGCGGTGTCGCGCGGGAGATGATCACCAGATCCGCGCGGTCCTCCAACAGAAGCCCGACGGGGTCCGCATGAAATCCCGAAACCAGGTCCATCTCCACATCCGGCCATCCTTCTCGGAATTCGTCCATCGACGGCATCAGCCAGTCAAAACACGAGTGGCACTCCACCGCCATCCGCAGTTGGCCGGACACGCCTTCCAGGATCCGGAAAACATCGCGCTCCGCCTGCCGCAGCATGCGGTCCGTTTCATACGCGGCATCCACCAGCCGCTGGCCGACCGGACTCATTTTCAGCGGTTGGCTTTTCCTCTCGAACAGCGCCGCGCCGAGCTGGTCCTCCCACAGCTTGATCTGATGGGAAAGCGCGGGTTGGGAGAGATTCAGTCGCTTGGCGGCACGCGAGAGGTTGCCGGTTTCCACGATGGCGATGAGGGAACGGAGCTGGCGGATGTCGATCATGTCTGCCGCTGGTCATAATCAAACCTGATGATGATCCAAGATTAAATGCATTTGGTGAATGATGGGCTCCGGGAGATGATGAGGGCCATGTCCAGCATCCGCACCCTCAACCTCGGCTACCCGCGCATCGGGGAGCACCGTGAATTGAAAAAAGCCACCGAACTTTTCTGGGAGGGAAAACTCTCCCGCCAGGAACTCGAAGACACCGGACGCAAACTGCGCCGCCAGAACTGGATCAAACAGCAAGCCGCCGGCATCGACCTGATCCCCTCCAACGATTTCTCATTCTATGACCAAGTCCTCGACACCACCTGCCTTCTCGGAAACGTCCCGCCGCGTTTCGGCGTCACCCGTGCTGACTTCGACACGCAGTTCCTCATCGCCCGCGGCCAGCGCGGGGCCGCGGAAAATTGCGAAGATGCGTGCGGTTGCGACGCGGGCCACGTCTCCACGTTTGCAAGTGAAATGACCAAGTGGTTCGATACGAACTATCACTTCATCGTTCCGGAGTTCCGCGCTGACACCCGTTTCAAGATCTCGGCCACCAAGGTCTTCGATGAATTCGCGGAAGCGCGGGCCCTTGGAATCCACGCGAAGCCAGTGCTCGTCGGTCCGGTCACCTATCTCAGTTTGGGAAAAGGGCAGGACCCGGACTTCGATCCATTCAGTCTGCTCGATCAGATCATCCCTGTTTACGAGGAAATCCTCGCCCGCCTTGCGGCACAAGGTGCGACCTGGATCCAGATCGACGAACCTGTTTTTGCGCTCGATCTCAACGAACGCCAGCGCGATGCCTTCCTCGAAGTCTATCCACTTCTCGCCCGCGCGGCGGGTCCGGCGAAACTACTGGTGGCCTCGTACTTCGGCGAGCTGCGGGACAACCTGCCGCTTTTCCTCGGTCTGCCCGTCGCGGCGCTCCACTTCGATGCCGTGCGTGGTAAAGCCGAGGTCAGCGCGCTGTTGGAGAAATTTCCTGAAGACAAGATCCTCTCGTTGGGAGTCGTGGATGGGCGGAACATCTGGAAGAACGAGTTCGATGACTCGCTCTCAATCCTCACAGCGGCCAGGGATGCTCTCGGCAAGGAACGCTTGTGGATCGCGCCGTCCTGCTCGTTGATCCACTCTCCGGTGACGTTGGAAAACGAACTCAAGCTCGACCCGGAATTGAATGACTGGCTGGCCTTCGCTGATCAGAAACTCGCGGAAGTCGTCAGTCTGAGCGAAATCCTCAGAGGCCGCGCGCCGTCATCCGTTCTGACGGAAAACCGCGCGTCGCATGCGAGCCGCGGCAACAGCCCGCGCATTCACAATCCTGCCGTGCAGGCGCGGTTGGCGGCCGTCACTCCGGCTGATTCGGATAGAAAATCCGCTTTCCCGATCCGCCAGAAACTCCAGAAGGCGAAACTCGGTCTGCCCCTTTTCCCGACCACTACCATCGGCTCTTTCCCGCAGACTCCGGAAGTCCGGTCCGCGCGGGCGCGATGGAAAAATGGGACGCTCATCGGCGTCGCCTACGATGCCTACATCAAGGAGGAAACCCGCCGCTGCGTGGCGTTTCAGGATGAGATCGGCATCGATATGCCGGTGCACGGCGAGTTCGAGCGCAATGACATGGTCGAGTATTTCGGCGAGCAGTTGGACGGCTTCACGTTCACTTCGCACGGCTGGGTGCAGAGCTACGGCACGCGTTGCGTGAAACCGCCGGTCATCTTCGGCGATGTTTCCAGACCACGGCCGATGACGACGTATTGGTCGGGGTTTGCGAAGTCACTAACTAAAAAGCCGATGAAGGGAATGCTCACCGGGCCGGTCACCATCCTCCAGTGGTCGTTCGTGAGAAACGACCAGCCGCGCGAGACGACCACGCGCCAGATCGCGCTGGCCATCCGGGATGAGGTGGTGGATCTCGAAGCCATCGACATCGCCGCCATCCAGATCGACGAGCCCGCCATCCGCGAAGGCCTGCCGCTGAGACGGGCCGACTGGCAGCGCTACCTTGATTGGGCGGTGGACGCCTTCCGCCTCTGCGCAAGCGGTGTGCGGGACGAAACGCAGATCCACACCCACATGTGTTATTCCGAGTTCAACGACATCATCGGCTCGATCGCCGCCCTGGATGCGGATGTCATCACCATCGAGACCTCGCGCTCGAACATGGAGCTGCTGGATGCTTTCGTGGATTTCAACTATCCGAACGAGATCGGGCCCGGCGTGTATGACATCCATTCGCCCCGCGTGCCGGGCGTGGGGGAAATGGAGAACCTGATGCTGAAAGCCCAGGCTCTGCTGCCGGCGGAAAACCTGTGGGTGAATCCCGACTGCGGTTTGAAAACCCGCGGCTGGCCTGAGGTTCGTAATTCTCTAACGAACATGGTCGCGTGCGCGAAGGCATTGCGTGAACGGGCCGCCATTTCAAACCACTGACATCATGCACCTCCTCGATCTCCTCGCCCGTGGCAAGCCCACGATCTCTTTCGAGTTCTTCCCGCCGAAGACTCCGGCCGGTCGTGAAAACCTGATGGAGCAGATTCGTCTGTTGGGAAAAACGAATCCCGATTTCGTCAGCATCACCTACGGAGCGGGTGGGGGGACAAGGGACCTCACGCTCGATCTTGTCACCCGTTTGCGCGACCACCGTGCGATTCCGCATCTGACATGCGTCGGTCACACCCACCGCGAAATCCGCGGCCTGCTGACCCGTTATGCGGCGGCGGGTGTTTCCAATATCCTCGCACTGCGCGGCGATCCCCCGGCAAACGGCTCCTGCGGCCAAGGGGATTTCGCACGGGCGGCTGATCTGGTGAAATTCATCCGTGAGTTCAAGCGCCACAGCGACCCGCGCGGATTCGGGATCGGCGTGGCGGGATTTCCGGAAGGTCATCCCGCGACTCCCAACCGGCTGTTGGAAATGGATCATCTGAAAGCGAAGATCGATGCCGGAGCCGACTACATCTGCACGCAGTTGTTTTTCGACAACCATGATTTCCATGACTTCCGGGCGCGCTGCGAACTTGCGGGAATCCGGGTGCCGATCATCGCGGGCATCATGCCGGTCACCAGCCTCGCCGCACTGAAACGAAGCGCGGAGCTGGCAGGCGGCGCACGCATTCCGGCGAAGCTGATCCGCGCGTTCCAGCGGGCGGGCCCGGATCCGGCAAAGATCCGCCAGGCGGGCATCCACCATGCGGCGGCGCAATGCGCGGACCTGCTTCATCACGGCGTTGCTGGTTTGCACCTCTACACGCTCAACCAGGCTGATGCGGCGCTGAAAATTTGCGAGCGCTTGGGCATTTCACTGGCTCCGGTTTCCGCGTAGTCGGGAAATTTCTCCGACCCCGGGACCGGAAAAGACGTGCACCCGCCGCGGGATCGTGGTTTCAAGCGGGGAGTGAAAGGACGTGCCGCGCAACTCGACGGGCTCCGGGCGATTGCGATGATGGCGATCGCTTGGGATCATTGGTGTCCGCCGGGGTGGCCGCGGATTTTTCCGTTCGAGATCTTCCTGTTCTTTTTCCTCGTGCTCACCGGCTACCTGATCACCGGCTCGCTGCTGCGCGAGCGCGACCGCAGCGAGGCGCGCGGTGGCCCGTGGAAACTGGAAGCGCTGAAATCCTATCAGATCCGCCGCGGCCTGCGGATCCTCGCGCCGTATTATGCGGCTTTGGCGCTTGCTTGGATCGTCCGGGCACCGGACGTGACAGGCGCGGCGCTCGGCTGGTATGTGTTTCATTTGTCCAACATCCACATGGCGTTCCTCGGGCATTGGCCGTATGGGACGAATCATTTCTGGTCGCTGGCGATGCAGCAGCAGTTCTATCTGATTTGGCCGCTGGTGATCTGGTTCCTGCCGCGCCGCTGGCTGGTGGCGGCGGTGGTGGTTTTCTCGGCGGTCGGGCCGATCGCGCGGATCCATCATGACGACATCGCGTTGTGGGGAATCGCTTGGCCGCAGGTGCTGACGTGGGCGTGTCTCGATTATTTCGGCATCGGCGGCCTGCTGGCGCTGGCGGTGCATCGCGGGATGTCGTTGGAGAGTCCGGGGCTGAAAGTGGTTTCCGGGGTGGCGCTGCTCGCCTACCTCGCGGTGTTCGGCGGGAGCGCGATGGGCTGGCCCACCTTCGGGTTGCGGTCGTTCCAGCAGACGTTTCTGTCGATCGCGCTCTGTGGTTTCATCGCGTCGGGAACGGTGGGGTTTTCCGGCCTCGGTGGGAGGCTGCTGGAGCACCCGGTTTTACAACGGATCGGGCAGGTTTCCTACGGCATCTATCTGTTTCACAATCTCGCGCCGCTGGTGACGGGCAAGCTGATGTGGTGGCTCTGGAACGGCTCGTTTGAGACGGGAATCGGCGCGCTTTTCCGGGTCGGCATCTACGCGGCGGTCACCTGGGGGCTGGCACTGGCGTCGTGGCGGTGGATCGAACAACCGCTGCAGGAAGTGCGGGCGAAGTTGAAAAGCGGCGGGAAATAGCGCTCAAGTCGTTCATTTTCAGATGAATGGGAGGCGGGAAATTGGCCGGAGTTTGGTATGGAACGAGCAGTATTTGCGCAGTCCGGTTTGCCATTGTGTTTCCGGCGTCAGCTCATCATAACCACTCCACTCTTTTGTGACCGCTCCGGACCAGCGCTGAGGGATTCGCCTCAACCCTCGCACCAAGCCGGGCATTTCAAAGAGCACCCTGCATTTTTCACTCCGATACATCATGCCTTCTTCTTTTCTTCCGAAACCGTTTGCCCACAATTACGAAATCGATCCCCAATATGCGAAGAGCGCGGTTTATTTCTCCTGCGAATTTGCAATCGACCAAAGCTTCAAAATCTACTCCGGCGGCCTCGGTTTCCTCGCTGGCTCGCACATGCGGTCCGCCGCCGCGCTGAAACAGAACCTCTGCGGCATCGGCATCTTGTGGACGTATGGCTACTACAACCAAGCCCGCGGTGAGGACCGCGAACTGGCCGTCCAATTCCGCAAAAAGGAATATGCGTTCCTGCAGGACACCGGCATCCGATTCACCGTCCCCGTCCACGGCCATCCGGTGTGGGTGAAGGCTATGTATCTGCCCGGCGATATTTTCAACACCGTGCCGATGTTTTTCCTCAGCACCGATGTGGAGGAAAATGACGACCTCTCCCGTGCCATCACGCACCGCCTCTACGATCAGGACCACCTCCGCCGCATCGCCCAATACATCATCCTCGGTGCCGGTGGCGCACGTCTGTTGGACGAACTGGGTGTGGAGCCGGAAATCTGGCATCTCAACGAAGCGCACGGCCTTTCCGCCGCGTTCCACCTTTACGAAAAGCACCACAGCCTTGAGGAAGTGAAGAAGCGCCTCATCTTCACCACCCACACGCCGGAAGAAGCGGGCAATGAAAAGCACGCGTTCAACCTGCTTCGCGACTTCTCGTTCTTCGGTGCCGTGCCGGAGGATGAGGTCCGGAAAATCACCGGCATCGAGGGCGAGGAGTTCAACCACTCGCTGGCCGCGCTCCGTCTCGCCCGCATCGCCAACGGGGTTTCAAAACTCCACGGCGAGGTCTCCCGCCAGATGTGGAAGGACTCTCCCAATATTTGCGAGATCACCCACGTCACCAACGCGCAGAACAAAAAATACTGGGCGGACCACGGCCTTGAGCACGCCCGCCTCCGAGGCGACATCGAGGAGCTGAAACACCGCAAGCGCGAGCTGAAGGAGCGGCTCTTCCGCGTCGTGGCCGACCAGACGGGCAAGCTTTTCAAACCCGATGTGCTCACCATCGTCTGGGCCCGCCGTTTCGCCGGATACAAGCGGCCCGACCTCATCGCCCGCGACATCCGCCTGTTCCGCGATCTGATCCACAACAACGAGCGTCCCATCCAGATCATCTGGGCTGGAAAACCCTATCCGTTCGACTACTCGGCCATCGACACCTTCAACCACCTCATCCGCCTCACCAAGGACTATCCGAATGCCACCGTGCTCGTCGGCTACGAACTGGAACTCTCGCGTTTCCTCAAAAACGGCTCCGACGTCTGGCTGAACAATCCGGTCGTCACCCGCGAGGCGTCCGGCACCTCCGGCATGACCGCCGCGATGAACGGCTCCGTCAATTTGTCCACCTTCGACGGCTGGGTCTGCGAATTCGCCAAGGACGGCGAAAACTCCTTCATCGTCCCGCCCGCCGATCCCGCACTCAGCCCGGAAGATCGCGACCGCCACGATCTGCTGGGCATCTTTGAGGCGCTCAACCAGCGCATCCTCCCGCTCTACTACGATCGCCCGGACGAGTGGTTCAAAACCGTGCTCAACTCGATGAACGACGTGGTCCCTTACTTCGACGCCGACCGCATGGCGGACGAGTATTATAAGAAGATCTACGCGTGACACATTCCCTCAATTCCGGCCGATCACCCGGACCTCCGCTTGCTCGCTGCCATCCGGCTGGGTGAGCAGGAAAAGCGCACGACCTTGTGGCTCGCGCGAAAACTGTGGCGGAGTCCATTCCAGCAGCCCGCGGTCGGCATGAAACACCACGCCGGACGTGACATCCATCAGCCGCGCCGTCACCCCGGGCTTGAAATGGGCATCCGCCGCAAAGGTGGCGCGAGCGGCAGTTTCCGGTTGGAGCGTGGCGCCTTCCACCGGTGCCGGCGGCTTCATCTCGGGTGGCGCGGCGGGTGCCGGACTGCGCGCGGCGAAAGCTTCCATGTCTGCGATGCTGTGGCCGGATTTCTTTGCCATGATTTCCTTGATCAACGACGCCGGTAGCCGGTCGGCGGCCTTTTGCAGAACCAATCGCGAGCCGGTGGTAAGCTCGTCGACGCTGGTTTCCTGAGCCCACGAGAGGATGTAAACCGCGCGCAGCGGGTCGTTTTTCCCGGTGTAATGACTGGCCAGCTTTTCGGTCACCGACTTCCGCCGATCACCCTCATTAGCGCCAAGCGGGATCGTCATGCAGGCCAACCGGTTTTCCGCCGCCTTGTCCGGCTGCTTGAGCGCGTCCTGGATTTCCGCCAGCAGCGCTCGTGAAAACAGATTATGCGAATCTTTTTGCACCGCGCTTTCGGCATAGGCGAGCGCGAGCGGCAGCTTGTCGAGCCGGTTGTACATCGAGGCCAGCGCGAGCGACCACTGCGGGTTGCCCGGCTCGAGCGCGAGTGCCTCGCGCTGCAGATAGACGGCGAGCGCGACCGCCTCCGAATCGGTGCCGAATGAAAACGCATCGCGGAACACGAGTGCGCTGGCCATCGCCGACAGACGGGCCGCCTCCTGCGGGTTGCCCTTTTTATCAGCCGGTGCGACGAACTGGTCGAGCTTGAGGCCGGCGAGCGGCGCGGCCAGGCCGATGCGGTCGGCCCCCTCGAACTTGAGCGTGGGGATGCCGATCACCACGCCCTTGTCGTTGAGCAGCGCGCCACCGGAATTGCCGGGATTGATCGCTGCGTCGAGCTGGATGTAGGGGTTGTTTTCCACCGTCCGGCGGGCCGAGCTGATGACGCCCTTGGTGATAGTGAGCACCGGTTTTTCCTGACCGGGGACGAACGGATAGCCCATCGCATAACAGGTGCCACCGGCCACGGTGTCGTTCCCGGACTTTGATATCCGCGCCGGCTTGAACCGGCTGCCCGCAGGATCGACCTTGAGCAGCGCGAGGTCGCTCTGGCCGTGGACTTTGAAGAGTGAAACGTTGCGGAAAACCTTTTTCACCGCCCGCCCGCCTTCGGTCACGATGGCCTCGACTGTTTGCGGCAGCGGCGTGTTGGCGACATGATAGTTCGTTAGGATGAGTCCGTCTTCGGACAGCACCACCCCGCTGCCGCCGCCCTCGGCGTCGGAAATCAGGACAACCGATGGCTCCAGTGTCTCATACATCTTGCGCGCATCGGGCTCCTGGGCCGTGAGCTGGACCGTCAGGGCGAGGAAAGGGGAAAGGAGAAATTTCATGGCGGTCAGCGGGCGAGTTGCTTGGCGAGGGAATCGATGTCGAAATCGAGCACACCGGTCATGCTCTGGGAGTTGCCGGCGAGCGGACAGATCAACGAGGCCGACGAACTGACGAACCAGAACTGCGGGCCGCCGCCGTTCCGCGAGGAGTATCGGAGCTTGAACAATTCCTTGGCCGGATCGTCCAACGAGCGGACCGAGGCCACTCCGTTCGGGGTGTCCTGCCCTTGATTGCAAAGCAGGATGTAGCGGCCGGCGGCATCCAGCCGACAGACGGTCGAGTCGCTCATGCCGGCGAACGAGGAAACCTTGACTGGCTTCGGCGGCGTGGCGCGAAGGTCGATGATTTCCGATGAACTTACCACGAAACGGCCACTGGCGTCAGGCGTGCCATCGTGAAATCCCTCAGCGCCGGGTTTCACGGTGATCGCATTGCGGTCGCGCAGGACCATCGTGTTGCGCGACCATGCGGCCGAACCGGAAGCATTCGCGTAAAAGTCCGCGGCAAAAAACCGCTGCTGCGTTTCCTCCGGAAAGTCGGTGATCACGGTCTGCAGCGTGTCGCGCCGGATTTCTAGCAGGAATGGCCGGGCTCCCTCCATTTCCACCGCCAGCAGCGGCAGGCGCGATGCCATGCCGGTGCACAGCCCGCTGATTTTGGTGTCGAGATTCATCTCG
>JBDSNC010000025.1:0-24854 GCA_039915545.1 Luteolibacter sp. | reverse complement strand
GGCCTCTGGATCATGGAGTGATCTGGAATTCCAGAAAAAATGCTCTCGATCCGGACGGCGCGGGGGCGAAAGTCGATCACGGGGTTGGGGTTGTGGTTACGGAAGATCATCGAAACAGGGCTATTTCGCCTTCACTTGATGCAATCCATCGGGGGCTGATTTTCCTTCAATTGTTGCGGAAACGACATCGAATGTCTTACAATCGATTTTCACTACGGATGACACATGCTGCGCATTTTTAAGCTCGAGTGTGATCATGTCACCACTCAAGCTCACAGAGGTAACGGCTAAAGGAGGTGGATTGCTGTTAAGCCCATCAGCGTAATAGTTGAAACCCAGAATATCCCGCAGATCGATTTTCTGCACTTTCGCTCCAGCAAGGACTCCAGCGTGAGCTTTCGATAATTCGGTAAATTCCGCGCAAACTTGCCCAAGAGGCGCTCCTTCCCGGACCTTTCTCGCTTCGACCAGCCACGTCATCAAAGCTGGTTGGGATGAACTCATGCCAATAATTTTTTCAGCCGGAATCACGTAATAAAACATGGCAGGCCCGAACCAGCACAGTGAGCTTTTGCGATCTATCCAGCATTTTGCGGTCTCTTCCGAAGTCACTGAATCTCGAACAAGAGAATAATGGGCTGATAATCCATCCACGTTTTCGGTGATAGAATCCCTTATCACGGAAATTTCACTCTCTGACCAGTCTCCGAACTTAAGCTTATATTCGTCCCACTTGCTTTGATACGGGGTAATACCCTCAGCAGCCTGTACGACTTCCTCCAAACTACCGGTTGAACCGTCTTCAGCAAGCGCCCGCGCAAGAGCTGCTATTCCGATTAAAAACGCACATTGTATGGAATTTGTCATTCTGCGTGTTGCTGGAACGTCAACGTGGTGGCAACCCCACTAGCGGGAGGCAGCGTTGATCGCGGTGTTGAGGTTGAAATTGCGTGAGATCATTGAGAAGAAAGGGGCTAGTGGGGGTTGCCATCCGCGTCTTGTTGTGCAAAATTTTCGTCATATTATTATCTCTTCTCTGGCCAAGTGTGCTGCAAGCATACGTCGGACTTCCCATCGAACGGCAAAGCTGAATATGTCCGCGCAAACTCGGCAATCGAGCCGGGCGGGTTGTCTGAGATGACGCCTACCATGTGGTTGCAGAAATGATACGTGCTGTAATACCAGCGTCCATCAGAACCATGCGCAAGAAATAGATGGTCCACGAAACCGTTATTGAAGCCGTGGCGGAATGCATAGACCAGATACTCGTCGTTCGTCATCAGAAGAACGTGGTCACCCGTCCACTCTTGACTGTCTCCCGGACCGCGGCTCGCCTTAAGCGTCTCCAACTCTCGCTTGATGTCCTCGTTGGTGGGTGACAGGGCTGCTAATCGTGGAAGATTCGTAGCCATCCAGTCCGCTCGTGACCGTTGATTCTTGTAGCGAGTAACCGACCACCAACCGAACACCAAACTGATGAGAATCAGTGTCATGGAAAGACCGATGATGAGCTTACGACTAACCGCGCCGGACTTGTGGAAGGGGAGCATGTGGCACAACGTTTGAGCGCTGGCAACCGGCCAGCAAATGGAAAGAGAAGGATCAAGAAATTGAGGTGCTTATGGCCGATTGTCCAGCCGCGACTTGTTGGCCGCTTCAATTATTCATTGAATTCGGCTTTCACCTGATTCGCGCCGTCGAACAGAAAAGCACGAAGAACACGGAATTCGTTTAGGTCATGCTTGTTCCCATTGGTGCGATCTGAAAGCTGAACGAGAACAATATACTCTTCTCCCGAATCCGTTTTGAGTGAATATGGAAGATAGATATCCCAGCAGTAGTAATAAAATGATGATCGATACCCGAGAGTTCGGACTTTCTTAGAGAGCGTGTAGTTCACGGTGATTTGGTACGGACCACCGCACGCCTGCCCGACGTCAGCATGGTGCTGCGCTAAGTATGCGTCGGCAACCGTCTTAGTATTTGCTCGGAGCACTTCAACATCTGGGTGCCCGCCCATCACCAAATCAGGCACGATCAATCCGAGGTCATTCGCCGGGACAGCCCAAGAGACGGCATACCAAACAAGACAACCTGCGATGACCATCACACTTGCGATCAACGCCAAGATCACGCACGTCTGCTTCTTCATATTCTGGGCCAACAGTGGCGTTCGTAGGATGTCAGGGAGTGATATTTCAAGTGATCCTGATGGCAGGGTGGGTCATGAATCCTTGATATGGCAAGGATCTTTTCGGTCCGCGTGCGGATATCAAGCGGGCTCCGGCGTGCCGTCCTGGGCTGGGATGATCCAGCGGATATCACGGGTTTGGAGGCGGAGATGGGGGGGGAATTTCGGGTCTGGCTGAAAAAATTCAGCCCGCCTTTCGTTTCGGAAAAGCGGGCTGATCTCTTGGACTACTTTTGGGCGGTTACGCTGCGGGTGTCGCCACCGGCGGTTCCTTCTCGCCGGATTGGCCGGCGGGGTAGAGGCGGGATTGATCGAAGAGGATGGGGCCCATTTTCGTGTCTCCGGTGAAGGCGAGGCCGGCGGTGAAGAGGACTTTCATGAGCACCCCGTCCAGTGCGGCGATGGCGGCCCCCTGTCCGCCGGAGAGGGCGCTGACGGCGGCGATCTTGTCACCGGCGGCCTGTTGCGCGGCCAGCCAACTGACTTTGAGCGCCTTGAACTCGGTCTCCATGGCGGGATCGTATTTGTGGGCGGCGGCGATGAGGGTGTCCAGGCGGGCCGTTACCTCTCCTTCATTCATGGTGGTGTAGGCGGTGACGCCCTGTGGGAAAAACTCGGTGTATTCCACGCTCTTCTTTCCGAAACTATCGGCGATGCGGCCACTGCGGCGGCTGATGAGCGCTTTGATTTCACCGAGCAGGATCACCTTGGCCTGCACGCCTGCCTTGCGCACGGCGAGGGAGACGGCCTCGCTGGATGCCGCGCCGCCAGCGGCATTGAGGGCGGAATCGAGCTGCGGCAGGATCACATCGAATGCGCCGGAGCCGTTGTTTGCGGCGAGGCGGTCGCGCAGGTCATCGGCGAAGGAGAGCTTGCGGGTGGGGGTGAAATCGGACTTGGTGAACCAGTTTTCGAAGAGGCGGTTGAGATCGATCATAAAATAGGAGGGCGTGGATTAACGGTTGATTTTGGAGTTAAGGGCTCTCTGTTAAATTGAGAACACCCCGAAGCTACCTAAACCGCTAGATATAACAATGCAAAATGCCTGAAAGTTAGGGGGATGGGAAAAGATTTCCGGGGGCCAGGCTGGAAAGCTGGGATGGCAGAAAAACATTTTTGAGGGCCGTCCCGGAAAGTCCGGGTGGCGGAAAAACATTTTTGAGGGTCATCCCAGAAAGTTGCGATAGCACAAAAACATTTTTGGGTGTCATCCCAGAAAGTTGGGGTGGCACAAAAACATTTTTAGGTGACATCCCGGAAAGTTGGTGTGCCACAAAAACATTTTTGAGTGCCATCCCGGAAAGTTCGGGTGGTGGAAGAACATTTTTGAGTGCCAGGCCGGAAAGTCCGGATGAGGAAAAAGATTCAGGAGAGGTGGGCCGGGAAGGCGGCAGGCGCGAAACGAGCGAGGTTTGGCGGTCGCGGTGCCCGTGAATCGTCAATGGGATGAGGAAATGCCGAAAGGTTGAGCGGGGGTCCGTGAAAGCTCGCTTCTTATGCTAAAGCGGGCGTGCCTCATTGGAACTGGTCACCCAGATACATTCCAATCGCACCGCCGGGAACCATCGCTAGAATAAATGCGATAAAAGAACCGATAAGAATCTTTCCAAGTCTTTCGGTGAAGTTTCCTTTCGCGTAAAATTGGACGACCAGAAAAGGAACACCCATCAACGGCAGAGAAAAAAGTGCGTATTCCCGGCAAGTCCCTGTTGCCTGTAGGAGCGTGCCCGAAAGAGACCCCACGAAGCCGATTACCAACGAAGTAAGAAAAACACTTCGGGGCAGGAAATCGAGAAAGTAGCTAGATTTTTCCATTTCCGCAGAACGTTTGATGTGATGTCACCGCGACATTGCGGGGCGCTTGGGGAGAAATTGAAGAGCAGTTGAGCGGTTGAAATCCATGACTTGTTCGGGGAGTTAATTTTGGAATAGTGGACGCAAGACAGCGAAGGCCAAAGTGCAGAAGCCAATGATGTGGAGCCAAAAGACAAAGCGGCAAACCAGAATCATTCCGTCGTCGCCCTTCGACTTTGCAATCTCTCCTGCTTCCTGCCAATCCACCCAAAATGTGACTCCAATGGCCGCTCCGGGGGTGAAGCCCTTTCCATTCCGGCGGCAATAAGGCCTGATCGACAGGAGCCACAACAGCGCTGCCAGGAATGGGATGATGACGATCACTACAAACATTGAGTTCTTCTTTTTCTGCCGAAAAGTGGTATTCGTAGGACGCTAGGGAGTGATATTCCAAGCGATCCTGATCGCAGGGTGGGTCATGAATCCTTGATGTGGCAAGGATCTTTTCGGTCCGCGTGCGTAGATCAAGCGGGCTGCGGCGTTCCGTCCGGGGCTGGGATGATCCAACGGATATCACGGGTTTGGGGACGGAGATGGGTGGGTGGGAATTGCGATCCGGGCTGGAAATTCAGCCAGACTTTCGATTGGATAGAAAGGACTGAAGTCCAATGCCTTTAAGGATTGGATCGCGGTCGGGCCGCTTCTTGATCCCGGATGGGATCACGGCAATTAGCCCGGGGTGGAGGAGCGGGAGCGACGACCACCCCGGGAGAAGGATTGTTCTTCGAGGGGCACCCTGAAAGGTGTGCTGGAAACGTCCGCATGGCCACGGACCGCGCAGGCTTCCACGACCCGATGCCGGGGTCGAATTGCTTTTGGACGTGAAACCCAGGGTGGTCGCTGACGCTCGACCCCGGGCTACCCTCTGTCATCCCTCGCGGGATCAAGAAATCAGGCGGAATTTCCGCCAGTCTTTGAGGGCATTGGACTGAAGTCCTGGACTACTTTTGGGAACCCGTAACTGCAAACCGGCTCAGCCGATCTCACCCGACTCTTTTGAGAGTGAAGCCCGTTCGCGAGATACTTCCACGGCTTTGATGGCAGCTTCTTCGGCCACGGGATTCATCTCTTGTGGAGCATCAAGCCAAGCCGCGAGGAAACCGAGATTTTGAGGAGCTGTCAGATCAGCCCACGCTTGTATCACTGACGGATCAATCGATTCCCAAGGTGGTCCAATATCCCCTGAGACGGCCCGCGCATGTCCCAAAGCGGCCCACAGGGGAAAAATTGAATTCCGCATCAATTCGCCATCGGCTGTTTGCGCGAGGATCCATTTCCGATACGGCGCGGCGATCTCGTCCGGTGAGATGGCGATGATTTCCGGCACTTCGTAGGGATGGAGCCGGGTGAGGGCTTGCTCGAAGGCGGGGTAGGCGGCGCGGGTGGTTTTGAAAATGGCGAGGACTTCGGAGGCGGTTTCGACTTTGCCCTCCCAGCGGTAGATCGACTCGACGGCGGGAACGAGATTGACGCAAGCGGCGAGTTGCCTTTCCACCAAAGCCGTGCCAATTTGTCGCGCCTGCTCGGCGAGCGGGAAAGTGCAAAGGATTAATAATACGTCGCTCATGCCGCTGCCCGAATACCGTAAACACCGAGCCAACAAACTCAAGGCGAAGTCCGGCTTCCTTGAGAAGCTGGTGGCGCGGCTGGATCGGGTCGAGTCGGGAGAGGTGCAGCAGATCGTGACGCGGCTGCTGCATGAGAAGGGATTTTTGGAAAAAGTCTTCGAGGCGCTGCGCGAGGGGGTGATCATTCTGGATCCGGAGGGGGTGATCGGTTTCGTGAATCAGGCGGCGTGTCAGTTTTTCGGGCTCGATCCGGAACGGGCGACGGGAGAGGTGATTTCCTCGCAGATCCGCGGGCTGGACTGGAATACGCTGGGAAAACCCGGGCGGACGATTTCCCGCGATCTGGAGGTGTTCTATCCGGAGAACCGCTATCTGAATTTCTACCTCGCACCGATCGACGGGCAGGATGAAACCAGCGAATCGCTCGGCTACGTGATGCTCGTCCGCGACCTGACAAGCACCCGCGCCGAGGCGGAGGAAACGCTGGAATCGGAGCGGCTGAACGCGCTGACTTTGCTAGCGGCCGGAGTGGCACATGAGATCGGGAATCCGCTGAACTCGCTGGACATCCATCTGCAACTGCTCGGGCGGAAACTGCGCAAACTCCCGCCGGGCGACCGCGGGCCGCTGGAGGAAAACCTGAACACGGCGCGCGAGGAGATCCAGCGGCTGGACACGATTTTGAAACAATTCCTGCACGCGGTGCGGCCGACGATTCCGCTGCGCGAGAAGCACGATCTGCACGACCTGCTGCACGAGACGTTGAAATTATTAGAACCCGAACTCGCCTCGCGGAAAATTTCCGTGCAGCTCGATCTGGCGGAAACACTGCCGCCCGCGCTGGTGGATCCGGGGCAGTTCCAACAGGTTTTCTACAACCTCATCCGCAATGCCTCGCAGGCGATTTCTGATGGAAACGGCCGCATCACGATCCGGACGAGGGTGAACGATTACGAGCACATCATTTCCATCGAGGACAACGGCACCGGCATTTCTCCGGAACACATGGGCGCGATTTTCGAGCCTTACCGGACGACAAAATCCTCGGGCTCCGGGCTCGGGCTGCTGATCGTCCGCCGCATCGTGCGCGAGCATGGCGGCGAGATCGCCATCGAGAGCGAGGTGAACCAGGGCACGCGGGTGCTGATCCATCTGCCGCATGCCGAGCGGTCGGTGCGTTTGCTAGGTGCGCCGGAGCCTGACCCGGTGATCGATCTCTGAATTTTCACGCCATGTTACCGACCTTATTGATCGTAGAAGACGAACGCGCGACCCGCGAGGGGCTGCGCAGTGCGCTGGAGGAGGAATTCGACGTTTACACGGCGGCGGGAAAGAGCGAGGCGCTGGCGATTTTGAAAACGGAGCCGATCAAGCTGCTGCTCACCGACCTCCGGCTAGGCGGTGACTCTGGGATGGATCTGCTGGACGCGGCGCTCGCAATGCCGGATCCGCCGGTGGCGATCATGATGACGGCCTACGGCTCGGTCGATACCGCGGTGGAGGCGATGCGGCGCGGGGCATGGCATTTCGTCACGAAGCCGCTGAATCTCGACGAGGTGGAAATGCAGCTCAAGCGCGCGCTCCGCAGCCGGACGCTGGAGACGGAGAACAAGGAGCTGACGCAACAGGTCAAGAAAACCCACAAGCTCGACCGCCTGATCGGGAAATCCAAGGCGATCGGGAAAGTTTCCGAGCTCATCCAACAGGTCGCGGCGACGCGGGCGACGGTGCTCATCGAAGGCGAATCCGGAACCGGCAAGGAAGTGGTGGCAACGACGCTGCACCACCTTTCCGGCCGGCCGGCGGCGAAGCTGGTGACGGTGCATTGCGCGGCTCTTTCGGCGCAGCTTCTGGAGAGCGAACTTTTCGGCCATGAGAAGGGTGCTTTCACGGGAGCGTCGCAACGGCGGATCGGCCGCTTCGAACAGGCGGACGGCGGCACACTTTTCCTCGATGAAATTGGCGAAATCGACGCGAACACGCAGGTGAAACTGCTGCGCGTGCTTTCGGAGCGGAGTCTGGAGCGGGTGGGCTCGAACTCGCCGATCAAGGTGGACGTGCGCGTGATCGCGGCGACGAACAAGAATCTGCGCGAGATGGTGGATAAGGGAACTTTCCGCGAGGACCTGTATTTCCGCCTGAACGTGGTGAAAATCGAGATGCCGCCGCTGCGTCACCGGCGGGAGGACATCGTTCTGCTGGCGAACAGTTTCCTCCACGAATTCGCCAAGGAAAACGACCGCCCGGTAAAGCCGCTGACCGACGCGGCGATGGAGCTGCTGCTCGCCTATTCATGGCCGGGCAACGTCCGCGAGCTGCGGACGGCCATCGAACACGGGGTGGTGATGAGCAACGATTCCGTCATCGACGTCCGCCACCTGCCGCAATTCCTGCTATTTCAACGGATTCCCGTCGCCGATTCCGGCCCGGTTCCCAAAATCACCCTTGATGGACCGGCTGAATTCAACTTGCATGCGCTCGAAACCAACACGATCCGAGCCGCCCTCTCCACCGCAGCGGGAAACCGCACCCATGCGGCGGATTTGCTTGGGGTCAGCCGCAGAACCCTCCAGCGAAAGTTGAAGGAACTCGGAATGTGAATTTCATCGCCTGCTTTCCTCCTAATTCTCAATGAGTAATAATTCTGCCAATCTCGATACCGGCGTGATCATCCGCCGGAGCCTTTTCTTCCTGATTCTGGTGGCACTCACTCTTGGGAATCTCTTCACTCTCTTCCGCGGGCTCAACGCGCCGCTGGCAATGGACCAGGCGCAGATCGCCCGGGAAATCGCCCGGGGCAACGGTTTCACCACCAAGGTGATCCGTCCGGTGGCTTACTATCAGAACCAGAAGGGTGAGAACCGCTCGGTGGGGCTGATGCTTTTCCCGGACACCTACCACTCGCCGCTCAATCCCCTGCTCAACGCGGCGGTGCTGAAACTGATCGGCGCGGACGATTCCGACTCGTGGCAGATGAATGAAAACGAGATGGTTTACCCGCTGGATCGGGTGATCGCCACGGTGAGCACGCTGTTTTTCCTGATGGCGATCGGCGTGAACTACCTGCTGATTTCGAGGATTTTCGACGCGAAGATCGCCGGGGTCTGCGCGATCCTGATGTTATTTTGCGAAACGTTCTGGAACTATTCGCTGAGCGGGCTGCCGCAGATGCTGATGCTGCTGCTGTTTTCCTGCGGCATTTATTTCGTCTATCGAGCGGTGGAGGCGGCGACGGAAGGGCGGATCGCCATGACGCCGGCGATCATCGCGGGAGTATTTTTCACGCTGCTGGCGCTCACCCACTGGATGACGGTGTGGATCGCTCTGGGCTACATCATTTTCGCCGCAGTCGCCTTCCGGCCCCGCGGGATCATCGGAATCTCGGTGCTCGCGCTGCTGCTGATCGCGGGAATCGGACCGATATTGCGAAACCAGGGCATCACGGGATCGCCCTTCGGCACCGCGTTTCTCACGCTTTACAACGGTCTGGGAAATGGCTCGGAAGACGCCGTCATGCGCACGAGCGATCTTTCCGCCGAGCCGCTGGTCCTGGATGGCCTTCTTTCGAAAATCCTCCGCACCACTCTGCTGCAGGCCACGGACATCATCCCTTTCCTCGGCGGCATCATCATCGCACCGCTGTTTTTCATCTCGTTGCTGCATCCGTTCAAACGCGGATCCATCGCTACTTTCCGCTGGGCGATCCTGCTGATGTGGGTGACGACGGCGTTCGGGCTGGCGATTTTCGGAATTTCCAAGGACGCGCTGGATCCGAACCAGTTGCACCTGCTTTTCGCCCCGATCATGACAGCCTACGGACTGGCTTTCATTTCAATCCTCTGGAGCCGGCTCGAAGTGGTCGCGGCCACGCCGATCCTGAAAAACGTCCACCACATCGTGATCGTCGCGATCTGCGCCCTGCCGCTCATCCTTTCCCTGCCGCTGAAGGTCCGGATCGGGATGTCCGTCCGCGACCGCGGAGGCATTCCGCACTGGCCGCCGTATTATGCTCCGGCGCTCAACAGCAAGAAATCCGGACTCAAAGGCTGGGTTACCGAGAAGCAGATCGTTTTCTCCGACCAACCGTGGGCCGTCGCCTGGTATGCGGACCGTGTGAGCGTCTGGCTGCCGCCGACCCGTCAGGGATTTGAGAAAATCGAAACCATCGCCGCAGATCTCCAGACGCCGGCGGTCGGCATCCTGATCTCCCCGTCCTCGCACGGCATTGGCCCGATGTCCGAAGTCGCGAGTAAATACAAGGATTTCACCTCACTGGTGATGAACGGCCGGGTGTTCCTTGCCACCTATCCCCCCGGCGTCTCGATTTACGACAAGGACCCGCGGATCGCCGCGATCACCAAGCGCTACCCCTACGCCCAGCCGCTCGTCGGCATGGATATGGTCTATTACAGCGACCGCGCCATCCGCACCACCGGCCAAAAATCCAATCAGTAAACCCATGGCCCGCAGCAAAACCAGCCCTGACGAAAAGGATCCGTCGCCGTCGTTCGAGGACGCGCTGGCGGGATTGGAAGCCATCGTCGAGGCGATGGAACACGAACAACTCCCGCTCGAGGATCTTGTAGCCCATTACGAAAAAGGCTCCGCCCTCCTCAACCGCTGCGAGTCGGTCCTCCAGGCCGCCCGCGGACGCATCGAGCTGATCACTCTCCGCAACCAGAACGAAATCGCTCTGGATGCCCCCGCCAAAACGGCAGATGCTGCTGAACTCCCCACACCGACCGCTTTTCCGGACGACTCCGACGACGACGATAATGACATCCGCCTCTTCTAAGCCCCCTTCCCTCGGCCCGTTGCTTTCCACGATTCAATCCCCAGACGACGTCAAAAAACTCGCTGACGAGGATCTGGCGAAACTCGCCGAGGAAATCCGGGAGACGCTCATCAGCTCGCTCTCGAAAACCGGCGGCCACCTCGGCCCCAATCTCGGAGTCGTCGAGCTGTCCGTGGCCCTGCACCGCGTTTTCTCCACGCCTGAGGACAAGTTCGTTTTCGACGTCTCTCACCAGGGTTACGTCCACAAGATGCTCACCGGCCGGGCCGACAAGATTCACACGATCCGCACCTACAAGGGCCTCAACGGTTTCCTCCTCCGCAGCGAGTCCGAACACGATTGCTACGGCGCGGGCCACGCCGGCACCGCCCTATCAGCAGCCCTGGGGATGGCCGCCGCACGTGATCTGGCAGGTGGTGACAACCACGTCGTCGCCGTCGCCGGAGACGCGGCGTTCACCTGCGGGCCGACGCTGGAGGCGCTGAACAACATCGCGGAAACGACTAAAAAATTCATCGTCGTCCTCAATGACAACGAGTGGTCCATCGACAAGAATGTCGGAGCCATCGCCCGTTATTTCAACGCGCTGCAGACGCACCACACCTACGCCTCCGTGCGCCGCCAGGCTGCGGAGTTCGTCGAAAAGGTCGCCGGCAAGGCCGCCCGCACGCTCGCCCACCGGGTGGAGGAAGGCGCGAAGAACCTGCTGTTTCAGAACGTGCTGTTCGAGAAATTCGGCATGCGTTATTTCGGCCCGATCGACGGGCATGACCTCCCGCTGTTAGTCCGTACCTTCGAGCATCTGAAAACGCTGCACGAGCCGTGTGTCCTGCACATCATCACCGAAAAAGGCCGCGGCTATCAGCCGGCTCTCGATAATCCGGGAAAATTCCACGGACTCGGCACCTACAAGATCGAGGACGGCTCCACCGACGCCACGGCCACGCCGACCTGCTCCGACATTTTCGGCCGCGCCGTGACGGATTTCGCGAAAAAGGATCCGAAAATCGTCGCCATCACCGCCGCCATGCCGGGCGGGACGAAGCTGGAGATTTTCAAAAAGGAACTGCCCGACCGTTATTTCGACGTCGGCATCGCGGAGGAACACGCCGCGCTTTTCGCCTGCGGGCTCGCGGCAGAGGGCTTCCGTCCGTTTCTCGCGATCTACTCGACCTTCATGCAGCGCGCCTACGACATGATCATTCATGATATGGCGCTGCAAGGACTGCCAGTCAGACTCTGCATGGACCGCGGCGGCCTGTCGGGCGACGACGGCCCGACGCACCACGGGCTTTTCGACATCGGTTATCTCCGCCACATCCCCGGCATCATCCACATGCAGCCGAAGGATGAGGATGAGTTCGTGGACATGCTCCACACCATGGCGAACTACGACGCCGGTCCGTCCGCCATCCGCTATCCGCGCGGCGTGATCAAGGGCACGCCGGTCAAGGCGGCTCCCGTTCTGTTGGAAATCGGCAGGGCGGAAGTCGTCGCCGATGGCACGGACGTGGCGCTGATAGGACTCGGCACGATGTTTGAAATGGCCGAACGGACCAAAGCGCAGTTAGAGGCGAAGGGACTTTCCGTCGCTCTGATCAATCCGCGTTTCATCAAGCCGCTGGACGCCCGGGTGCTGCAGGAATACGGCCGGAAGTGCAAGGTGGTCTGCACCTTCGAGGATCACGTGCTGTTCAACGGATTCGGAGCCGCGGTCATCGAAAACCTCCACGACGCCGGTATCCACACTCCGGTCGAACGGATCGGTTGGCCGGATGCGTTTGTGGAACACGGAAAGCCGGAAACCCTGCGCGAGCTTCACGGCCTGACCGCGGAAAACGCCACCGGGAAGGTGCTTGCGCATTTCCCGATGGCTTGAATCGCATGATTCAGCGGCTTGCGGCGTCTTGAATCTTGTCGCCGGTTTTCTCAACGTCCCGGCCGAAGCCCTTGGCGGTGCTGCATGAGCTGGAAAATCCTGCCATGACAAGCATCGCGGCTCCGGTGATGGCGAAGAGACGGATGGATGACTTCTTGGAAGCCTTGCAATTGGTTTTTGAAATGAGGATCGGATTCATAGCGAGGATGATTTCGCAGTCTCCGCGCCAGCTTTTATTCCCGCGCAAGTCATTGATTTCAAGAGCGTTTGATCGAACAACCCGATGTCGTCCCGCTGCAATTCGCACGAATCAAATATCAACCGCCGCATTTTGCACTAACCAAGAATTTGCTGCGTGCATCGGCCGGAATGGCAAGTCCGAAAAAGCAGAAAGGGGAGCCACGCCCCTGCGCGACTCCCCTTCTCCTGTTATTATCAAGAGGACACCTCCCCTTGACGAAAAAAGAAATACCCGGAATTTCTGAAGTTGTCTTGTCCCTAAATCATGGGACACGGACGAATACTTTGGCAGGCAGATGGTTCCGCTCAGGAAAGATCCAGGAAGCCACGGCGGATCGCTTCGGTGACTGCGGCGGGCAGGCTGCGGACATGGAGTTTGTCGAAACTGCGTTTGATGTATTCGGTCACCGAGTGCTCGCTGAGCTTGAGTTCATCGGCGATTTCCTTGCGGGCGAGGCCTTTTGCCGAGAGCTGGAGCACCTCGCACTCTCTAGCAGATAATGATTCCGCGCCGGAGATCGGGCTGAGCTGGCGGAAGGTTTGTAGGATCATTCCGGCGATTTTCGGGTCCAGCGGCGTGCCGCCTGCGAGGACTTCCTCGAGTGTTTCCATCAGACGCGCCGCACTTCCGGCTTTGACGAGGTAGCCGTGAGCGCCGGCTTCCAGCGCGGCGAAGACCTTCGCCTTGTCGGTGAACGCGGTGAGCACAAGAACGCGCACTTCGGGCAGCAGTTCGCGGATTTTCCGGATGCCCACGATGCCGCTCATTCCAGGCAGGCCGAGATCCGATAGAACGAGGTCCGTCTGGAGGCCGCCACGGATCGCCTCGAGAGCGTCCTCCATGGTGGAGAAACCGCCGACGCATTCGTATCCGCCGCGCTCGGTTAGGACCATTGAGACGGATTCACGGAAGTCCGCGTGGTCCTCGATCAGGATCAGACGGATGGGCTTTCCTTTTTTGGGTATCAGATCGGCCATGTCGGTAATTGATAAATGAAAGCCGAGCGCACGGAAAGCGCGGGTTTAGGATTTGTCCGCAAGGTTTTTGGTGAGACGGGCTTTCCACGAACGCTTTCCGCCGAGCGGCACGGTGAGTTCGAGGCGGGTGCCTTTTCCCGGCTCGCTGTCGACCCGCAGGCCGGCACCGAGCGCCTCGGCCCGCTGGCGCAGGGCACGCAAGGTGGCGGGCCGCTCCAGCCGCACGGGGTCGATTCCCACGCCGTCGTCGCTGATCATGAGGTGGAAATGGGAGCTATTGGCTTCCGTCCGGACTTCGACGTTGGTCGCCTTCGCATGGCGCAGGATGTTGTGCAGTGCCTCGCGAAAAAACAGGAACAGGTGGCGGTTCGCTTCTTCGGGAAACTCGACCTGCCAGGCTTGCTCGTTCGCTTGGAATTTCCACTTCAGGGTCTCCAGCATGATCGAACTGGTTTCCCGCAGGTGCTCGACCGGGCCGATCCGGTGGTCGCCTTCCGGCCTGAGCAGCCAGACGATGTCGCGCACGGCACTGACCGTTTCAGAAGCGATGCGCTGGATGCGTTTCAACTCGTCCGAAGCCCCCGAGCGTCCCTCCGCCAGATCGGCGAACATCTGGATGCTGCCGAGATTGCTGCCCACCTCGTCGTGAAGATCTCCGGCGATGCGCTCGCGCACTTTCATCAGCTCGCGGTTCGAATGGATGCGGTAGCGGATGGGCAGGGCGATGATGGCGAAGGCACCGGCCAGGCCGAGGATGATAAAAACCGTTAGCCCGGTGTTTCGCCAGCCGCTCACCACGCGCCCGGCCTCGGTTTGCAAATCATGGATGCGCGTCTCGATCCCGAGGCGGCGGTCGAGTTGCAGCATCCATTCACGCGACGAAACCAGGCGTCCGTCCGGCCCGAAGCCGTCGCTGAGTGCCGCGATGCTCCAGTTCCGCCCGCCGGAGCCGATAATGTTGAGAGTTTCGTCGGACGAGCGGACCGCCTTGCCGAGCGCCAGATTCCGGTCGCCGGAGAGCACCTCCACCTCGCTGAACGCGAGAAACGCGGGGTAGCTCTCGAAATCCTTCCACAGCTCGATCGCCTCGATCCGCAAATGGCGCGCAGGGGTTTTTTCGAACGACACGAGCACCGGATTGTGCCCCGGATTCCGAAAATCCCGCTGTGAAAGGGTCTGCCAGCTTCCCGGCTCACCCGTCTCGGATACGGACACGGTCAATTTTCTCGGAAATCCGAAACCACTCGGCAAATCGGACGTCGGTCGTCTCGCGGGCAGCAGACGGATCGCCCCCAGCTCTGCTGTTTCGCCGAGATCCACCGTCAGCGTCGCCGGATCCTGTGCCGAAGTCCGGCCATTGGAAAGCCAGCCGACATTCTGGTGAACCTCCGCCGGAACCTCGGGCAGCCCCAACGGCGTCTGACCATCGACCAGAAACTCCGGTTTCCACAACCATGGAGCGGACGGTGCCGCACCGCCGTGCGCCTTTACTTCCGCACCGTGTGCGATGTTCCGATCGCCCTCAAAGGCAAACACCTCGGCCCACGCATGCACGAAATTCCCCTCACCTTCGGGATCCGCCTGCAGCCGTTCCGCCGAAATCCTCAAGCCTGCGGCAACGACCGGCGGCGAGACTTGATACAAAAACGGATGCCCCCGGCGCACCGGATTTCCGCGAGCGTCCTTTTCCACGGCCACGGTTCCCGCCACTTTCCCGTCCACATCGATCAGCTCGACCGTGAACTGATCCGGCATCCCGTAATGCGCCTCCAGCCCTTTCGCGTCGTAGCGGCGGGCAGGCACCAGCGCCACCAGATCCACCTTCGCGACGGTCGGCCAGCGGACTTCGACCGCGAATTTCGCCCCCTTTTCAGGTTTGTCGCTGGCATGAATGCTCGCAAAACCTCCCGTTCCGCCTTGGTCGTCGATCGGAATCCCCGGCAGCCGCTCCAACTGCGGTGAAAGCGTCGCCACCTCCTGCTCGATCTCTTTCAGCCGCCCCGAAACCGCCCGGGCAAGGCGCTCGTCCCACGCCATTTCACCCGCATTTCCCAGCCCCGAAATCAGGATGAAAATGGCCGTGAAAATGGAAACCCTCGAAATGAACCCCATGCGCCGGATCTCTTAGCGCAAACCCGCCGCAGAAGGGAACCCGGATTTCACTTTACCCCGATTGCGCAAAAAACGCGGCCCGTCCGCTTTCCCCATTGCGGCTGCGGTCAGAACTCCTAGGCTCCGCGCCAGCGACTTCCATGGCCACACAACTCCTGCGCCCTACCGACAAACGCGTGCTCCTGATGGGCACCTGCCTCTGCGATGCCTTCTATGACGACGCCGCGAAGGCCACCGTCGAAGTCCTCGAACACCTCGGCGTCACCGTCGAGTTCCCCGAAGACCAGACCTGCTGCGGCCAGCCCGCGTTCAACTCCGGTGACTGGAACGCCTCGCGGAAAGTTGCAAAACACTGCGCCAAGGTCTTCGCCGGAAATCTCCCCGTCATCGTCCCCTCCGGTTCCTGCGCTGCCATGAATTTCCATGGAAACCCCCTCCAGTTTGAGGAAAATCCCGATCCAGCCATTGACTCTCTCGCCGCCCGCACGTGGGAAGTCATGGACTTCATCGTCAACGGCCTCGGCGTGAAAACCTGGCCCGGAAAATTCGACCAACCCACCCGCATCGCCTTCCACCGCTCCTGCCACAGCCGCGGCACCGGCAGCGGCGCCGCCACGCTCGCCCTGCTGGAATCCATCGAAAACGCCATCGTCACCCCCTTCGGCCAGGCCGAACAATGCTGCGGCTTCGGCGGCACGTTTTCCGTCACCTTCCCCCACATTTCCGGCCGCATGGGCAGCCTGAAACTCGACAACATCCTCGATACCAACCCCGACATCCTCGTCAGCGGCGACATGTCCTGCCTGATGCACCTCACCGGCCTCGCCCGCACCCAAGGCCGCCCGATCGAGCACTGCCACGCCATCCAACTTCTCAGAAAAACACTTCCGTCCTCCTAGATCCGCCTTTCACATCAGGAATAAAGACCTACACTGATACCATGATCGCTCTTGATAGAATCACTTCAGACCCGGAGCAACTCAACGGCCAGCCCTGCCTCCGTGGCATGCGCTTGACGGTGAGGAGGGTTCTGGAAATTGCAGCGCTCTACCCTGATTCCGCCGAGCGGAGACAGGAATTTCCCGAACTCGAGGATGAAGACGTGAGACAGGCATTGCACTACGCCGCACTGCATCTTCCCGACCAAATCATTCCAATTTCCGGTGATGCGCTGGTTGCTTGATCAAGGACTCCCGAGACTCGCCGCATTCCTGTTGCGGGAAAAGGGTATGGACGTCATCCATGTGGGCGAAGTCGGACTGGCTCATGCGAAGGATCTCGAAATCTTAACGCGTGCTGAAAAAGAAGACCGCATCGTTGTCACACTTGATTCGGATTTCCACGCAATGCTTGCTGCAACCGGAGCCTGCCGCCCGTCTGTCATCCGGATTCGGGAAGAAGGAATGAGAGGGCAAGCGCTCGCCGATCTGATCCTCCGTCTCAGCCAGCAGTTTTCCGACGCTCTGAACAAAGGCTGTGTTCTTACGGTAACACTCAAACAAGCCAGGCTGCGCATGCTGCCTATCAATCCCTGAAATGAAAACACACCCATGATCGGCATCCAACCCATCGATCAATACGCCCGCGACATTTCCGAGGAGAAGCAGGCCTCCGTCATCGACGGCTCGTCCAAAGGCACCGACAAGCGCTATCACGTGCTACACGAGGACTACCCGGATCCGGACTCGCTCCGCAAGCTCGCCGCCGCCATCAAGGATCACACGCTCCACCACCTCGGCGACTATCTGGAAAAAGCCGAAGCTGCCCTGACCAAGCGCGGCGTGAACGTCCATTTCGCCTCCACCGACGAGGACGCGCGGCAGACCATTTTATCCATCCTTCGCGAGCATGGCGTCACTCAGCTCACGAAGTCCAAATCGATGGCGGCTGAGGAAATCCACCTCAACCCGTTTTTGATAGAAAACGGGGTCGAGTGCCTTGAGTCCGACCTCGGTGAATTCATCATCCAGCTCGACGGCGACGAACCCTCGCACATCGTCAAGCCGATCATCCACAAGAACCGCCGCGAGATCGCCGAGACCTTCCTGCGTGAGGGTATCGCCGCCGATTACAACGACGATCCGGAAACCATCACCCGCCGCGCGCGCGTCCATCTCCGGCAGAAATACATGGAAGCCGGAGCCGTCATCACCGGCGGAAACTTCGTCTGCGCGGACACCGGCCGCACGGTGCTCGTCACCAACGAAGGCAACTCCCGCTTCGGCATGGCACCCGTGCCGCTCCACATCGCCCTCATCGGCATTGAAAAAGTCATCCCGCAGGAAAAGGACCTCGCCGTTTTCCTCAACCTGCTAGGACGTTCCGCCACCGGCCAGCAGCTCACCGTTTATACCGAGTTCATCAACGGCCCGAAGTCCGCGAACCAGCCCGACGGCCCCGAGCACATGCATGTCGTCTTCATGGACAACGGCCGCACCGACGTGCTCGCGTCCAACTGCAAGGAAATCCTCCGCTGCATCCGCTGCGGCGCGTGTCAGAACGTCTGCCCCGTCTATCGGCAGGCTTCCGGCCACGCCTACCGCTCCACCTACGGCGGCCCCGTCGGAGCCGTTCTATCACCCATCCTCTTCGGCAGCCGCTTCCCGGAACTCGCCGATCTCCCGAAAGCCTCCTCCCTCTGCGGTGCGTGCAACGAAGTCTGCCCCGTGGACATTCCGATCCCCGATCTGTTGTTGCGCCTGCGCGACAAGGCGAAACGCGAATCCGTGCCGTCCGCCGGGGCCATCCCGATGTCGCCCTTCGCGCACCTCGCCACCTCGCCCTCCTTCTGGCGCACCGCGATGACCATGAGCAAGGCGATGAACCACCTGCCCATCCAGGTGGCTCCCATCAAGCCGCTGCAGGACTGGCTCGGCCAGAGAACCCTGCCGGACAGCCACGGCGGAGACTTCCGCAAATGGTTCAAAAACAGAAAATAGGACCTATCATACTCATACGACCCATGTCCCGCTCCGCCATCTTCGCCAAAATCGAAACCGCCACCTCCGCTCTCAAGACGAAGGCCGACTATCCGAATTACGATCCGGCCATCGTCCACTCCGCACCGAAGCTGGAAGGCACGGACTTGTGGGAAATCTTCTCCCGCAATTTCAAAAAAGTGAACGGCCGCCCGATGGAGTCCGTTACAACACTTGCGGAGTTCCTCAACGCAAACAACCAGCGCCACGGCTATTGCGACCCCGCGCTGTATGATTCCATCGGCTCCCAACTCGCCGCCGCCGGCCTCACCGTGGAAACCGAATACGACCGCAGCCGCTACGACGACTATCAGTTCGGCATCACCCGCGCCACCGGTGCCATCGCCGAATCCGGCAGTGTCATCCTCGATGACGACCGCACCTCGCACCGTCTTGCTGCATTATCGCCGTGGGTCCACGTCGCGGTTCTGGAGAAATCGGAAATCCACCGCACCATCCCGGACGCCATCGCCGCTTTCGGCGACAGCCCTAACATCATCTGGGCCACCGGCCCGTCAAAAACCGCCGACGTCGAAGGCATCCTCATCGAAGGCGTGCACGGCCCCGGAGAACAGATCGCCTTTCTCCTGTAGCGGCGCGTCTGCGACCGTCGCTAACTGAAAAAAGTTCGCAAGCCAAGCGCGCCTCAGTCCCCCTCCAACCGCGACTTGAGCCCGGCAAGCTCTGCTTCCAATGCGGCCAACCGGTTTTCCATCATTTCCCGCCAATCGTTTCCCGCAGGAAGTTCGCTCCCTTCATCCTGACCTCCGGCATCCGCGCAGAGCAGATGGCGGAAGGTTTCCACCCGGCGGCCACCACCGGCGGGCAGGCGCTCCACCAGCGGGCCATGCGGATATTCGATGAAGCTGTTGAGAATTTCCTCCACCTCATCCAGCCCCTTGAAAACATGCATCCGCTCCGTGCGCTGCCGCAGCTCGCCGGTCGTCTGGCTGCCACGCAGCAGGAGCACCGTAAAAATGGCGCGCTCCGCATCCGTGAGGTGCAGCACATCTTCAAGACAGTGCTCGAATTTCGGAGCGCGGCCGCCCATCACCTTCGTCACCAGATAGTCTTCTGACAGCGCGCGAAGGGCCTGCTCCACGTCCTGAGCCGTGTGCGACGTCACCGGATGCCGCGAGGTCGACTGATTGCACGCGGTGACGAGCGAGTTCAGCGTGAGTGGATAGAGGTCCGGAGTTTGCGCCTGTTTTTCAAGCAAACATCCCAGCACGCGCGCGCTGATCGGGGTGAGCTGGAGTTCGGGAAAATGTTTCATGCCGCCGCAATCCCTATGCCCTTCCCCTGCCTTCGGAAATTGAAAATTTCCCGGTAGCCGCGCCGCCCATGGCGTTTGTTCCGGCGGATGGATCTCAGAAAGGCCAGAATAACGGAATCAGGAGCACCGCCGCCCCCCAAAGCACCACACTGAGAGGGAGCCCGACCTTGATGAAATCGCCGAACTTGTATCCACCGGCTCCATAGACATAGGTGTTAGTCTGATAGCCGACCGGAGTGATGAAGCTGGCGCTCGCCCCGAACATGACCGCCACGAGAAACGCCCGGGGATCCACGTGCATGCTGGCGGCGATCGAAATGGCGATCGGTGTCATCAGGATGGCCACGGCGTTGTTGGTCACCAGCTCGGTCAGCAGCGCCGCCAGCAGATAGATCGCAGCCAGAATCGCGAGCGGCCCGTATTGGGCGAGCACGTGGGTGACTCCCATCGCGATCCATTCGGCCCCGCCGGTTTTTTCCATCGCCAGCCCGATTCCGAGCATGCCGTAGATGAGGAAAAGCACGTTCCACTCGATGCTCTTGTAGGCGTCCCGCAGCTCCAGGCACCCGGTTAGAACAACGAGCACCGCCCCCACCATCGCCGCGACGGTGATCGGCAGCAGGTTGGTCGCGGAAACGAGAACCACGGCGGCGAGGATCCCGATCGCCACTCCCATGCGGGATTTCAGGCGCGGCCGGATGAATGTTTCATTGAGGCTGAGGAAGCTTCCCTCCTGGTTCAGGCGGGTGAGATTATCGACGGATCCTTCGAGCAGCAGCGTGTCTCCAAAGGCAAGCCTGACATCCTGATAGCCTTCCCTGAGATTCACACCCTTCCGGTGCACGGCAGCCACCACGATGCCGTACCGGCGGCGAAGATTCGATTGACGCACGCTTTTCCCGATCAGCGGACTTTGAGGGCCGATGATCGCCTCCACTGTTTTCACCACGTGGGGGGAAACCATTTCCCCATCGGAACCAGCCAGATTTTTGTGAAACGTCATGACTCCGGGTGATCCCTGGATTTCCGCCAGTTGGACGGCGGTGGCCCGGAACCAAAGGACGTCATATGGTTCGAACTTGATGGCATCCAGCGGAGTGTCCTCGACCCGCAGGCCTTCTCGAATGACCTCATGGACGATGGTGCGTTTTCCATCTGAAAACAGCGGATTTTCCAGCAGATTCTTGCCGATGAAAGGCGAATCCGGCGGGATTTCCACCGCACTGGAGAATTTCCGGGTGTCCTCGGAATCGAGCAGGCTGCTGACGGTTTCCCTTACCGGAATGAGGTGTCTGCCAATGAAAAAGAGGTAAATCAGTCCGGCCACCGCATAGATGACTCCCAACCCCGAGATTTCAAAAATGCCGAATTCCGGTTGGCCCTGCTGCTTGGCCAGGCCGGACACCAGGAGATTCGTCGAGGTTCCTATCAAGGTGATGGTTCCTCCCAAAATGCTCAGGAACGATAGCGGAATCAGCAGCTTGCTGGCTTTCAATCCGGTGGTTCTGGCAAAACTCATCAATACCGGCAGAAACACGATCACCACCGGAGTGTTGTTCATGAAGGCGGAAAGCGGCATCACGATCAAAGCCATGATGAGGATGGCACGGGACATGGATCTGCCCGCCCATTTTTCAAAACGCAGCGCGATCAAGTCGATCACTCCCGTCCGTGAAAGCGCTTCTGCCAGGACGAACATCGCGCCGATGGTCATCGGGGCGGCGTTGCTGAAAACCTTTCCCAGATCCTTTTCTGAGAGGATGCCGGTGACCAGCAACACGCACATGCCGCCCAAGGCAACCAGATCGCTGGGCAGCCATTCCTTCACGAAAAGCGCGAAAACCCCCGCTAACACCGCGAATGTGATGAGCATCTGAATTTGTTCGCCTCCCATGATCTTCTGGAGCGAGCCTAGTCTGTGATCCGGGATCCGCAACGATTCGATCTGGCGGAATGCGGGAGACCTTGTGGTATTTCACCTCACCACGCCGTAGATCATTCCAATCAGGACGACCACCGCGAGAACCCACCAATACCACTTCAGTCCGGTTTTCTTGTGCGGTGCCTTGCCGAATTCGCGGGCGACAAACTCGTCGTAATCAAAATCGTCGTCCGGGAGACCCAGTCCATCGTGAGTGGAATCCTGTTCCCACGACCGTTTCTTCGGCGGCGGCTTTTTCGATTTTTTCGCACAGCCGGGACAGTTTTTTCCCACCGCGACTTCGGTTCCGCAAAACGGGCAGATGTAGCGCAGGGCTTTCGTCATTCCTTGAATGGAACTGAGCGCGAAGTCCGCATTCCGCGCAAGCCGGAAGAATCCGCCTTGGCAATCGGGCGAATGACGTGGAAGTTGGGCGCGGGATGGGACTGAGTCTTTCTGAATTGCGCGATGGTCTGCCGGAGGGCGGCCTGTTTGGTGGCGGAGCGTGGCGCTGGTCGCCGGAACCGCTGAAACTCACCAAGGCGGAAGCCCGCCAGATGATGTCGCTGGGGCATCCGCTCGCGAGATTCCAACAGGCGTGCGACGGGCTCTATCGACGCAGTGCGGCGGGAAAACTGCCGGAGTGGCTGGCGGAACTGCTCGATGAAGGAAAACCCGAATGGCTGGCGAACTTGCAGCGCGAAACGTCCACGGCGGATCAATTTCCCCGCGTGATCCGGCCTGATCTGATACTGACGGAAACGGGATTCGCCATGTCGGAGCTCGACAGTGTGCCCGGCGGAATCGGCGTGGCGGCGTGGCTGGCGCGGGTTTATTCGAAGGCGGGCTTCGACGTTCTCGGCGGGCCGGACGGGATGATCGAGGGTTTCCGCTCGCTGATGCCGGAGGGCGGCACGGTGCTGGTTTCCGAAGAATCCGGCGATTACCGGCCGGAAATGGAATGGCTCACGGGCGAACTCGGTGAGGAGTGGGACGTGGCCTCCGCCGAAGAATACGAGCCGGACGGCAAGGCGCTTTACCGGTTTTTCGAACTGTTCGACTGGGAATCGATTTCCTCGTCCCGCAAACTCGCGGACGGCGCGGCGGCCGGAACCATCAGGATCACGCCGCCGTTCAAGCCGCACTTGGAAGACAAGCTGTGGCTGGCGCTGCTTTGGTCACCGGCGCTGAAGAAAGTCTGGGAGCAGACCTTGCGGGGGAGCCACCTGCAGCGGCTGCGCGAGCTGGTGCCGTTCGGTTGGGTGCTCGATCCCACGCCGCTGCCGCCTCATGCCGCGTTGCCGCGGATGAACGCCCATTCTTGGGAGGAGGTCGCCCATTTCAGTCAGAAGGAGCGCAAGCTGGTGCTGAAGGTGAGCGGTTTCCACGAAACCGCCTGGGGTTCGCGCGGGGTGTTCATCGGCCACGACATGCCGGCGGCCGAGTGGAAGGAAAAACTGGGCACGGCGCTGGATCAATCGTCCGAGCAGCCGTGGATTTTGCAGGAATTCCGCGAAGGCCGGCGGGTCGAGCATCCGGTTTTCCGCGAGGATGGATCGGTGGAGATGATGCAGGGCCGGGTGCGGCTTTGCCCTTACTTTTTCACGAACGACGCCGGAGAAACGAATTTCGGCGGCTGCCTGGCGACCATCGTGCCGGCGGACAAGAAGAAGATCCACGGTATGAGCGACGGGGTGCTGGTGCCGTGTGTAGTAGGAGCCTAAAGTCAGACACATGCATACGACGAAGGATCAAATCGCTCTGCGGTCATCGGGATTCGATGCGCTGAAGTGGCTTAAATACGTGGTGCTCGCTTTGCTCGTGTTGGTCGCTGTGGCGGTTTCAATCATTCTCATAACGGGGGATAGCTGGGCAAAAATGAAGGCACGCACGGCAGCGAAAGGACAAATCGATTACTACACCGAGAGACAAGGGCCGGATGGTCCCTCAACTATGGCTTCTCGTCATAAACTGGTGTGGCTGCTTATCAATCAAAAGTTCCCCGTTGCAGCCCGCAGAGAAAATAACCGTTATCTCTCCGACTTGAAGCGCATTCCCGACTATGATCCGCCCAAAATTCAGAATGAAAAAGGCCTGACGGCACACGAATTCCGGCGAGCGGGCTTTCTGAACATTGCTCTTGAAGAGTTCTCCGCCATTGAAGCGGAAGACGGCGACAGCTATAGCGGCCTCATCATGTCTCGATCTATAATCACCACCTTGATGGAAATGAAGCGTTACACCGAGGCCGAGGCGAAATGCCGGGAGATTCTCAACTCGCCTGAAAAACTAAAGCATCTCCGACAATTCAACGAATGGGATCCGTGGGCACTGCTGGCAAAGTGTCTTGCCGACCAAGGAAAACACGCTGAGGCCGAACCCGCGTTCAACAATGCCATCGCCGCATCAGTGGAATCCCGCGGGACCGACCATTTTCACACCCATTTTCAGAGAGTTCAGCTCGCCCATAGTTTGGCGGTGATGGGAAGGAACGAGGAAGCACTCGCTCTCGCACGTCGAGCTCTTCCCGTCTTCGAAAATTACGAATACTCAGGCTACGAGAACGTCCTGAAATTGCGGGAATTCATCGCTAGCATGGAACGATCTACGAAGTCCGCTTCTTTCTGATCGAGCGGGCCCCAGCCCACTCCGCGCCGGGGGATAAACTTCGTTTTAACTTTATGGTGTTTTCCGTTCGCAGTGAAGACGCCCTGAAGTGCTGGACTACAAACGAAAAAAACAGCCAAGTGTTTCCACATGGCTGTTTTTGAAAGTTGAAGTTCAGAAAGGGAATCAGATGATTCCAGCCTTCTTCAGCGTCACGAAGGCACCGTTCTTGTTGACGGTCTTCAGCGCGCGGCAGCTCAGCTTGAGCTTCACGAACTTGCCGAGTTCAGGAACCCAGATGCGTTTGGTTTGAAGATTGGGGGAAATGGTGCGCTTCACCACTTTCGTGACGTGACGACCGATACCACCTTTTTTCTTGGCCAAACCAGAACGGTGAATTTTTCCGCCAGAGCGGACGCGGGTTCCTCGGATGCTGCAAATACGGGCCATAATAA
>JBDSNC010000160.1:0-8001 GCA_039915545.1 Luteolibacter sp. | reverse complement strand
TGCCGGGGAATCGCGGAATGCCCAGAAGGGCGTGGAGGGCCTTGTCGGCGCGCAGCCAGTCGGTGTGGGCGAGGCGGCGGGCACCGCCACCACCGAGACGATGAAGGCGACGAGCGTCTGGGCCGGGGGGGCTGGCGTTGGGGCTGGCGTAGGTGAAGGGTATCAGTTCGCCGATGCGCCCGGCGAGGCCGATGCGCTCGAATAATGCGATGAGGCTGACGAGTCCGCCGAAGGGAGAGATGGGTTTGGCGGTGGCGCGGAGTTGAGCTTGTTGTCCCGGGAGGACGGGTTACAGGACCTTTGCATCGTTTGGTGAAGAGGTGTGGAGTGCGGTTATTCGACACAACCTTTCTACCACAAGGCCCGACGCAAAACGATGCCCTTCCTAACTTCAGAGTTCGGGTTTAAGCAGCAGCCGTCGTCGCCGAAGGTTGAGTCCTTGCAAAACCGGCAATCTTGACAATTTTCCGAAGTAAAATATGGTCACCCATATGAAGACAACCATTGAGATTGCTGACAACCTTCTCGCCCGTGCCAAGGCCCGCGCCCGTGCCCAACACATCACCCTGCGATCCTTGATCGAGGAATCCTTGGCCACCACGCTTGATCAACCCCTTCCCGCGATCCAGGTCAAACCCGTTACGTTCAAGGGAAACGGACTCAGTCGTGAGTTTGAAGACGCCTCTTGGGACAAAATCCGTGATGCGATTTACTCATGATCGCCGTCGATACCAACATCCTCGTTTATGCCCACCGGGAAGACTCGCCGTGGCATGAGAAAGCCCTCGACCGTGTCACCACGCTTGCGAATTCCGGCGCACCGTGGGCGATCGCATGGTCCAGTCTCCATGAATTCCTCGCCATTGTGACCCATCCCAAGATCTACGATCCTCCGACGCCACTCGCCACTGCGCTCGAAGCGCTCCAAGCTTGGCAAACCAGCCCGGGCTTGAGGTTGTTGGGCGAAGGTCCGGGCTACTTTGAAACACTCTCCAAACAGGCGACCGCCGGAAAAATCAAAGGGCCGAAAATCCACGATGCCCGGATCGCCTCGATTTGTCTGCACCACGGAGTCAAAAAGCTCTGGTCGGCAGATCGTGACTTCACTTCCTTTCCTGAATTGGTTTGTGAAAACCCTCTGATCGCTTGAGCAACCCAAGAAGTATTTGCAACCATCAACAAGGCTGGAACGCACGCCATCCGCATTTCATGGGAAAGTCTGTGAGTGAAATGTGTTCGTGATTCTTCCCGCTTGGCGAGGCGGGAAGTTGTGGCAGGTTTGTTTCATGGACTCGGATGACATCACGATCTTGGGGAAGCAGTTGGTTTTTAGAGAGAACGGGAAACCGGAGGAAGTGTTGGAGCTGGATGGGGACGGGCTGCTTTTGGACGGACTGGAAGATGGTCACGTGTTGGTCAGGATGCTGGCGGCGCCGATCAATCCGGCGGATCTGAATACGATCGAGGGGACTTATGGTGTGAAGCTCGCGTTGCCAGCCACGCCGGGGATCGAAGGGTGCGGGGTGGTGGAAATGAGTAACTGCTCGAATTTCACAGAGGGGGATCAAGTGATTTTCCTGCGCCGCGCATCGACTTGGGCGAGCCATTCGATCGTGCCGGGGTCGGTGCTTTTCAAACTGCCTGCGGGCATCGATCCGATCCAAGCGGCGATGCTCAAAGTGAATCCGGCGACGGCGTGGCGACTGCTGCATGCGTTCGGCGATCTGAAGCAGGGCGAGTGGATCGTACAGAACGTGGGGAACTCGGCGGTCGGCCGCTGCGTGATCCAACTGGCGCGTGATCTCGGGATTCGCACGATTTCCTTCGTCCGGCGGGTGGAGTTGTTTGACGAGCTCAAAGCCCTCGGTGCGGATCATGTTTTCCTCGATGACGACGGCGGCGTTTCCTCGGCGAAGGAAGTCCTCGGCGGCGCGAATGCCGCGCTCGCCTTCAATGCCGTGGGCGGCGACAGCGCGCTGCGGCTGATGAAACTCCTCCGCGAGAGCGGCAGCCACATCACCTACGGCGCGATGGGAAAAAAACCGGTGACCATCCCGAACGGCCTGCTCATTTTCCGCGACATCCAGGTGCGCGGGCTGTGGGTGAGCCGGTGGATCGAAACCGCGCCGCTGGAGGAAATCCGCGTCGTTTATGCAGACCTTGCCGCCCGCGTGGCTGCTGGGAAAATCGTACAGACGGTGGATTCCACGTATCCGCTGGAGAAATTCCAGGAAGCGTTGGCACGGCTGGACGCTCCGGAGCGGTCGGGGAAGGTGCTGTTCGTGCCGTAAAATTAAGAGTTCACCGCAGAGCCGCAAAGGTCGCGAGGGAACGCAGTGAGTAGATTCTGTTAATTTTTCCGGCCTTCCTATTTTCCTCATTTGAACGTCTTCCTCAGCGTTCCTTCGCGACCTTTGCTGCTCTGCGGTAAATCCGCGTCACCTCCGCCCTTGCGTGATCGCTCCGAGGCCGCTAAACGTCCGCCCGCATGGCCACGATCAATTCCAATTTCCTCAAGCTCAAAGCGGGCTATCTCTTCCCTGAAATCGCCCGCCGCGTGCGGGTTTACACCGAAGAAAATCCGGACAAAGCCGCCCGCATCATCCGCTGCGGCATCGGCGATGTGACCGAGCCGCTGCCCGCCGCCGTGGTCAAGGCGATGCACGATGGGGTGGATGAAATGGCCAGCCGCGAGACCTTCAAGGGCTATGGCCCGGAGCAGGGATATGAGTTCCTCCGCCAGGCGATCGTGGACAATCAATTCGCCGATCTCGGCATTTCCGCGGACGAGGTTTTCATCTCGGACGGCTCGAAGTGCGACACCGGAAACATCCTCGACATCTTCGGAAAAGGAAACGTCATCGCAATCACCGACCCCGTCTATCCGGTCTATGTCGACACCAACGTGATGGCCGGCAACACCGGTGACGCCGATGAAAAGGGTGCCTACGAAGGCCTGCTCTATCTGCCGTGCAACGCTGCCAACAAGTTCGTCGCCGACGTCCCGACCGAAAAGTCCGACATCATCTATCTCTGCTTCCCGAACAACCCGACCGGAGCCGTCGCCACCCGCGCTCAGCTCGAAGCCTGGGTGAAATACGCGAAGCAAAACGACGCGATCATCCTCTTCGACGCCGCTTACGAGGCCTTCATCCAGGACCCGCAAATCCCGCGCTCCATCTTCGAAATCGAAGGTGCGAAGGACGTGGCCATGGAATTCCGTTCCTTCTCGAAAAACGGCGGCTTCACCGGCGTCCGTTGCGGCTACATTGTCATCCCGAAGACCCTCAGCGGCAAGTCCGACACCGGCGAGCGCATCCCGCTCCATCAGCTTTGGAGCCGCCGCCACAGCACCAAGTTCAACGGTGCCAGCTACCCGGTCCAAAAAGCCGCCGCCGCTGTTTTTTCGCCGGAAGGAAAAGCCCAAGTCAGCGCCCTCATCGAGCACTACATGGGTAACGCCAAGCTGCTGCGCGAAGCCGCCGCTGCCGCAGGCCTTCCCGTCTTTGGCGGAGAGAATGCGCCTTACGTCTGGGTCGGTTGCCCCGCAGGTCTGACCTCGTGGGACATGTTCGACAAGATGCTCGGCGAGGCCCAGGTCGTCATCACCCCCGGCTCCGGCTTCGGCTCCGCGGGTGAAGGTTATTTCCGCATCTCCGCCTTCAACTCGCGTGCGAATGTGGAGGAAGTCTGCCGCAGGTTGAAAGCGTTGGTGGCATAGGAGCTTGCCCATCATGAGAAATTGGAAGATCGCCATGTCCAAAGCGCACGTGATCGTCTTCACGTGCCTACTGGTCATCTTCTCGATTCTGACGTTTCTGATTTGTATCGCATTAATAAGTCCGCGTGTGGGCCACTACCCCGAGGTTTTTCTGGCCAACCTCGGCACCATCTGCGGGCCGATGGTGGGAGCCATTTCAAGTAATTTTATGACTTCTTGCTTCGAATTTTCTCTTACTGCCGTGGCGATCTGTGGACCGTTTCTGTTTCTCGGAGTGCTGGTACAGTTCACTGACCTGCCAGCCAGAAAATGGCTTGGTCCTTTGAGGATGGGACTATGGGTCTCGGGATGGCTGGTTTGGTTCATGGGGGGAATCGTTTCCCTAGGGTATGCGCTGTCATGAAAGGCCTATCTGATTGGGTGAAAAAGGACATCTCGACACCCGCTCCGTTCTTCTTTAATCTTCCTTCATGGAACGGGTTGCTCTCAAAAGATCTCTCGAAACAGAGGGAGTGCCTCCCCTCATCGAGAACTCACAGCTCGCGCTCGAGGTTTTCGAGGAGATTCTGAAACGTGGCGCGTTTTTCTATCCCGAGTCCGATGAAACTTCACCAAGACATTCGCGAGTTTATCGAATTGTGTCTCTCGCGGAAAGTTGAGTTCCTGCTGGTAGGCGGCTATGCGCTTGCCTTCCACGGTGCTCCGCGCTTCACGGAAGACATCGACTTGATGGTGCTCGTTTCCCCCGAAAACGCTGATAGACTTCATCGTGTTCTCGTTGATTTTGGTTTCGGTGAAGTGGGGATCACCCGCGATGATTTTCTCCAGGCCAACCAAGTCATCCAATTGGGGCGCGCGCCGAACCGTATCGACATCCTCACAGGCGTCAGCGGAGTCACGTGGGAAGAAGCCTGGGCATCCCGGACCCAAGTGAATTTAGACGGAATCGAAATCCAAGTGATCGGGAAATTGGAACTCATGCGGAACAAGCAAGCCACCGGGCGACCCCAGGATCTCGCTGACCTTGCGCGGCTCCAGCAGGACAATTACTGATTATCAGGAAGGCACAAGTCAGCGCCCTTATTGAAAATTACATGGGCCCATTCAAGCTCCTCCGCGCAGCCGCCGGACTGGGCTCATGGGACATGTTCGATAAAATGTTAGGAGAAGCCCAGGTCGTCATCACCCCCGGCTCCGGCTTCGGCTCTGCAGGTGAAAGTTATTTCCGAATCTCCGCCTTCAACTCCCGCGCGAACGTCGAGGAAGTCTGCCGCCGCTTGAAAGCGCTGGTGGCTTGATCGCAATCGGTTGCGGCACTGATCGGATCTTGCGTCCGGTCAGTGCGCCGGCGTGAAAAAATCCTTCTCCACCGCTACTTCAGTGAGTGCCGTGATGGACTGCGGGCGGAGGAAACCTTTGCCGGTCATCGTATGACGGACGCAGATCCAGAATCCCTCACCTGCCGCAGGGGCCAGAAGGAAGTGCCAGCCGTCGCCGATGCTGCCGTAGACGAGCACATCTTTCCGGTTCTTTTCGACGAAGGTGACGAACTGCTCGTCCCAGCCGGTCCATTGGGATGATCCGGAGCCGAAAAGCTCCTTGAGGATGGTCTCCACATTGTCAGGATCGGCGGCGCGCATTGTTTGCAGTGCAGCCTCCCGTTGATGCTCGAGGGTGAGATCGTAGTCCTCCATGGTGATTGTTAGTTGGATCCCGGTGGATCGCTGGAATCGAATGAAATCCATGGAATTTGTCAAGGAGCCGCCCGATCCGAAATGGCTGAAATCGCGGTCCGCGTGCGGAGTGGCGATGGTGAGGCGGGCCGGTGCTTGATCTTCCATCAGGGTTTCGGTATTGAAGATTCCATGCGGGTGGATTTCGAGGATGTGTTGAGCGGTGTTTTCATTTCAATCGCCGCGCGCGTCATGCTGTTGGCGGCGGCGGTGTGGACCGGTTGCACCATCGGAGCTGTGGCGGTGGGAGTGGGTGTGATCGCGGAGGCGGGAAGCTGGAACATTGGCATGAACCTCTCGAAAATCTGGCTCACTCCCTTATTGGGATTCCATGGATGGGGACTTCTCAACATTCCTTTCCTGTTATTGACCTTTGTCTTTTTGGTTTTTACGGACCGACCGGGTTACCGGGCCTGGGGGATCGTCACCGGCGTGGAAAGCCTTATGGTGATGGCGGGCTGGGCGCAAGAGGAGATCGACGAATGGTTGCCACGGGTGGCGGCTTGGGCGGCGTGGCTCATCCTGCTGGCGATGTTGGAAACCGGCGTATGGCTGACCTATCAATCCAAGATGAACCGTTGGGCGCGGGAGATGGGCCTGCTGCGGATGGAGAACCGCCAACGCCGGGAAGAGGCGGCGGAGGACGATGATGACGCGTTTCCCGATGCGGAGCCCCGGGTGAACGATGGTCCTTGAAATCCGGCGGCGGTCGGTGAAATTGCTGGGATGAAAATGCCCGCTGCTCTTGTTGCGACGATCTCCGTCGTGCTTGCCTTTTCCGGTTTTGCCGCCGCCGAAGAGAATCCCTACGTGCTGCAGGAAGGCGACATTGTTTTCAGCAGTTCGCCGACAGGGCAGGGGCAGGCGATCATCGATGCGACGAACTCGCCCTACACGCACTGCGGCATCGTTTTCCAACAGGACGGAAAACTCATGGTGCTGGAGGCGGTGGAACCGGTGGGTGTGACGACTTTGGAGAAATTCGTGGCGCGCTGCACGCCGGGTGCTTTCACCGCACGGAGGCTCAAAACTCCGGTTGCGCCGACCGCCTATCAGAAAGCCCGCGACTGGGGAAAGGAACAGATCGGCCTCCACTATGACGCGCAGTTCCGTTGGGACGACAAGAAGATGTATTGCTCCGAGCTGGTCTGGAAAACCTATGAAAAAGCCGGCGTGCGCTTGTGCGAGCCGAGCCAATTCCGGGACTACCATCTGGATAGGCCGAGCGTGAGGAAGGTGATCGAGGAGAGGTATGGCAGTGTCGATAAAATCCCTCTCGACGAAAGCGTGGTGGCACCGGGCGACATCGCCGCATCGGCCTTGTTGGTCGAGCCGCCGAGGAAGCCGTGAGAAGATGGTTCGGCTATACGAAGGGGTGAGAGGATGCTTGTAAAGCAGGGCGGGGAGTCGTAATTTTCCAATCCTCAAAAAGGGAATTTTTTTACTCCAACCCTCTGTCCGATCATGAAAACTCCAATCACCACCGCAGGTTTGTTTGTTGCCGGTTTCTCATTTTTCACCGGCGATTGTCTGGCGCTGACTCCGTTCAGCGATAATTTCACCGGCACCCGGCTCGACAAGGCTAGTTGGCTGCCGGGAAACTATGGCACGGGTGCGATATTGCGGCAATCCGGCGGGCGCTTGAATTTCTCCATGCCGGTCGCCAAGGCCAGGGAAGTGGATATCTGGCTCGAACTCATCGCCAGCCGTCCCGGCTACAACGAGAACTGGCAGGCCATCCTTGATGTGGTCAACACCAACAGTCACCGCAGCAACTCGTCAACGGGCCTCTGGATCTCCAATGGCAACGACCCCAGCGACGTCGTCTATCTGGAGTTCTTCGGCAAGGGGCCGAAGGGGGGATTCGGCGCGAGTTTCGTGGTCGACGGGCTTTACACCGCGGGTGCGGACATCGTGGCGAATCCGGGCGTCACCAAGGGCAGCATCCGGATCAGTTTCAACAAGGCCACCAAGATCCTGACGTTCTGGTATGACAAGACAGGTTCTGCGGATGGCTACAAGTGGACCAAGCTAGGGACCTTCGCGACCAACGGCGTGGGAGGCGATCGCCGTGGAAACTGGCAGATGAATGATGAAATTGGGACATTCGTCATCAAGCTCGCCGGCTACGTGGAAAACGAGGTCGTCGCCCAAGGCACGGAATCCATGGATAATTTCGTCCTGAAGGCGCTGAAATGATCGTGGATGCGGATTCCTAACACTGGCTGGCTTGTGAAGCGGCCCGCCTGTTGGATTCATGTCGTCAAACAGGCGGCTGCGGTGTAGGCCTTCACGGCAGCACCATGGAATTCATCATCACTCTGGTCATTCTCGCCGAACTCTGGCTGTTCGCCAAATTGAGCGCCGCCCGCAAGGAAACGGCCGAGACGCGGGAGGAAATGAAGCGCCTGATGGGGAGGCTCAGGGAGCTGAAGGAGGAGGTGCGGGAAATGAAATCGCCACCGCCGGCCGCTCCAGAACCGCGCGCCCAAGAGGAGGAGGTGGTGGTGGGCCAGCCCGTGGACATCGATGAGTTTCTGAAAAAGC
>JBDSNC010000004.1:0-6510 GCA_039915545.1 Luteolibacter sp. | reverse complement strand
CGTTGCGAGATCCGGGGGGATATCCAACGCGCGCTTTTCTTTTGTCCACCACGCTCGAGCGCTTGAACAATCGAAGCGGACATGGCGTATCAAGGCCGATGAAATTCATTCGCGCGCTCCTTTTTAGCTCACTGTCATGGAGTTCCGCACTTTATGCTGCGGATGAAGTCATTGCGGTGCGCGAGGGACGGCAGCTTGTCATCCGGGTGGGAGACAAGGAAATACTGCGCTACCAAGCCGAGGCAGGCGAGCTGCCTCGGCCGGACATCAAGCCCGCCTTCATCCGCGGCGGCTACATCCAGTCGATCAAGACGCCGGCAGGCAAGGTGATCACCGATGATTTCGCCGTGGGTCACCTGCACCATCATGGTGTTTGGAGTGCGTGGACCAAAACCGAGTTCGAGGGACGGCAACCGGATTTCTGGAACATGGGCGACGAGAAGGGCAAAGCGGAGTTCGTCGCGCTGGACAAGGTCTGGCAGAAGGACGGCAGGGCGGGTTTTCAGGCACGCCATCAGTTCGTCGATCTCACGGTGAAACCTGGCAAGGTCGTTCTGTTGGAAACCTGGGATGTGAGTGTTTCCGCTAAAAACGGAAAATACTTCATCGACTACACCTCCATTCAGGCCTGCGCCACCGACGCACCGTTGAAGCTGCCGGAGTATCACTATGGCGGCATCGGCTTCCGTGGCAACGGTGCCTGGAACGGCGAAAAGGAATGCGAGTTCCTAACCGCATCCGGGCTGACCGACCGGATCAAGGTGAACACTTCGCGGGAAAAGTGGTGCTGGGTGGGCGGCAAACTCGATGGCGCCACCTGCGGCGTCACGATCCTCTGCCATCCCTCGAACTACCGCTTTCCCCAACCCATCCGCGCGCATCCGAAGGAGCCGTTTTTCTGCTACGCGCCCCAACAGCTTGGCGACATGGAAATCGTTCCCGGTCAGAAATACGTTTCCCGCTACTGTTTCGTGGTCGCTGATGGAGCGCCAGATGCGAAAGCTGCTGACGGCTGGTGGGATGCTTACTCGAAGATGTAAATCAAGACGCCTTGCTCAGGGCGATTTCGATTTCGACAGCCTTGCTGGTCGGCGTCCCGCTGCCCTCGGCCTGGCTCGTCACGGGAACCAGCACGTTCGCCTCCGGGAAATAAGCGGCGGCGCTGCCACGGGGCATTTCGTAGGGGATCGCGGTGAACTCTTTGGCGATGCGGCGCTCGTCTCCCCAGATGCTCGTTAGGTCGACCAACGAGCATGGTGCGATTCCCCTCTCCCGCAGGTCTTCGGGATTTACGAACACGATGCGGCGGGCGTTGCTGATGCCACGGTAGCGGTCGTTCAGCCCGTAGATCGTGGTATTGAACTGATCGTGGCTGCGGATCGTCTGCAACACCAGCCTGCCGGGCGCTGCCTCAAAAACGTCCATCGTGGCGGAGTTGAAGGACGCTTTGCCGGACGCTGTTTCCCAGACCCGCTGTTTCGCGGCGTTCGGCAGATAGAAACCACCGGCCTCCTCCGCCCGGTCGGAGTAGTTTTCAAATCCGGGCACCACCCGCTCGATCAGGCTGCGGATGCGGTCGTAGTCCTCGGCCAGCCAACGCCAGAGAATCACGCTGTTAGTTCCGTGCACGGCCTCCGCGAGGCGGGCGATGATTTCCACTTCGCTCAGAAGATGCCGCGACGCAGGAGCAAGGATGCCGCGCGACATCTGGACGACACCCATCGAATTTTCCGTTGTGACGAAACGGCCGTCGCCATCGCGCTTGCTGCGGCCAAGACACGGCAGGATCAGTGCCGTGCGACCGGTGACGAGATGACTGCGGTTGAGCTTGGTGGAAATGTGGCAGGTGAGATCGCAGTTCCTCAGCGCGGAGGCGGTGTATTCCGTGTCCGGCGAGGCTTGGAGGAAGTTTCCACCGAGGGCGAAAAAGACCTTGGCCGCCCCGGAATGCATCGCGTGGATGGATGCCACGGTGTCCATCCCGTCTTCGCGTGGCGAACTGATGCCACACTCGCGGTCGAGCGCGGCGAGGAAGGATTCCGGCATTTTCTCGAAGATGCCCATGGTGCGGTCGCCCTGGACGTTGCTGTGGCCGCGCACCGGGCAAAGTCCTGCACCGGGCCGTCCGACAGCACCTAACATGAGATGGACGTTCACCACCTCGCGGATGGTGGCGACGGCGTTACGGTGCTGGGTGAGTCCCATCGCCCAGCAGGTGATGAGTTTGCGCGAGCCACCAAGTATAGTTTCCACCAGGGTTCCGATCTCCTCCCGGCTCACGCCGCTCATGCGGATGATCTCGGGCCAGGGCGTGCTCCCAACCAGCGATCGATAGATTTCGAAATCAACGGTGTGCTGCCTGACGAACGCGGAATCGATGACGGTTCCCGGATGGGATGCTTCCGTTTCCAACAGGGCTTTCGCGATACCACGGAAAAGCGCCATGTCGCCGTTCACGCGAACACGGACGAACTGGGAGGCCAGCGTCGTAGCCTTGGCGCGCAGGGTGGCGGCGATGTGTTGGGGGTGGATGAAACCGGTGAGACCTGCTTCGCGGAGCGGATTGATGGCGACCACTTTGGCCCCGCGCAGGACTGCGGATTCCAGAGTGCCGAGCATGCGCGGATGGTTGGTTCCCGGGTTCTGGCCGACACAGAGGATCGTGTCCGCCTCGGCGAAATCATCGAGGGTGACCGTGCCCTTGCCGACACCGATGGAATCCTTCATCGCGAGGCCGCTGGACTCGTGGCACATGTTCGAGCAGTCCGGGAGGTTGTTGGTGCCGAAGCTGCGGACGAAGAGTTGATAGAGAAAGGCGGCTTCGTTGCTCGCCCGGCCGGAGGTGTAGAAAACCGCCTCGTCGGGCGATGCGAGAGATTTCAGATGTTTCGCGATCATCCGGAACGCCGCCTCCCACGAGATTGGCGCGTAGTGCGTGGCCCCGTCGAGTAGGACCATCGGCTCGGCGATGCGGCCCTGGCGGTCGTGCCAGAGGTCGCTTTCCGCCGCGAGTTCGGCGACAGAGTGCTTCGCGAAAAAGCGGGCATCCGCCAGTTTGCGGGTGGATTCCGAGGCGAGGGCCTTGGCACCGTTTTCACAAAATTCGGCGAACGAACGTTCGTGGTCCGGATCCGGCCAGGCGCAGCTCGGGCAGTCGAATCCGCCGGCCTGGTTCATTTCGAGCAGCCCCCGTGTGCCGCGGAAGGGGCCTGCCTCACGCAGGATGTGATTCAGCGAGGATGCCACAGCCGGCATGCCTGCGGCCCATTCCTTGGGATCCGACGTCCTGATTTTGTCTTTATCACGCATTCAGCACCAAAGAAACGCGGGGCTGGGGATCTTTCAAGCAGTAAAAGAAGCCTCTTGGCAAAACGGAACATGCTGTGCTCTGCTGCCCGCGCCCGCTCCACCCTAACAAAATGATTCTCCGCCCTTCCGCCACCTTTCTTCAGGCACTTGCCTGTGCCTCTCTGGCCCTGATGATGACGTCCTGCGGGCTGTTCACCCCGAGACCACCGGCAAAGGCTCAGCCGCTGCTCTACGAATGGCAGGACGACGGCGGTCCGGGCGAAATCAGCGTGAAGATCGACCTGTCGGAACAGATCGCGATTTACGAGCGCGGTGGCAGGACCATCGGCTGGTCGTTTGTTTCCAGCGGCAAGGAAGGGCATTCGACCTCGCCCGGTGACTATGCGATCATGGAAAAGATGGATGTGAAGGAATCCAACCGTTATGGCTGGCTTTCCGATGCTGCGGGAAAAGTGACCAACGGCGATGCGACTCCTAAAACTCCGGTGCCGCCCGGCGAGGTCTATCATGCTGCGCCGATGCACTTCTGGATGCGTGTCACCGGTTATGGTGTCGGCCTGCACGCCGGGGAAATCCCGCGACCCGGTGAGGCGGCGTCGCACGGCTGCATCCGCCTGCCGAGGGACTTCGCGCCGATCCTCTACTCGGTCACCAAGGTGGGCACGCCGGTGAAAGTGGTGCGCGGCAAGACTTTGCACCGCCCGAAGTCTCCCGTCACGGCTTGACGGCCACTCTGCCGAAACGTTTCGCCGCGGCGGATGTGGTTTGCGAATCATCGACCTGGCAGCGTTCCCATTGCGCGTTGACCGGCGTGACCTGGATTGTTTGCGTCGCCTGCTGCCATGTATCGGTGGATAGACCGCTGGAAAACTGAGGAGTGTAGGTCAGACTGCTGCCGATCCGCCGGAGGTATTGGATGCGCAGGAGCTGATGGCCCAGACCATCGGAAACGAGGTTGGTGACGGGCAGGCCGGAGGTCGATCCCGCGCCGCCGAGGTAAATGTTTCCATCCGGCACGGTGGTGCTGAGATTGAATGCGTATTCGATGAGTGGCGGGATTCCATCGTGGTCGCCATCCGTATGCGCGTAGTCGCCAAAGACGGAATCGCTGGTGTGCAGGACATCCTCTTCCTCCGACTCGCTGAAGCCATCGCTATCGGCATCCTCGGCGCGGTCGTCGAGGAACGGGATGGAGAACGACTTTTCAAACGTGTTCTGCGCCGCGTCGATCACCATGATTCTGATGGAAAGCGCGCTGGGGTCGGTTTCGAAATCGCGGTTGAAACCTGACTTCACGAGCAACTGGTTTCCTGAAATTTCGAAATACCGGTTGTCCCGCGCGGTGCCGTCGGACAACAGCTCGAAGGTGAAAGTGTCACCGGCATCGGGATCGGTGGCGCTCAGGCTGCCGACGACCGTTCCGGCGGGGCTGTTTTCGGTGACGGGCGATGAAGCGAGAGCGAGGTCGGTGGGAGGTTTACCATCGATCGTGTTGATCCACAGAACCCTTGTCATGCGGCCCTTGTCGGTATCCACCATGATTCTGACAGAGCGGCGCTCGCCGTTCACGACGATGCCGGTGATCAGACCGGAGGTGGGATCCAGGCTGAGGTCGGCGGGCAATCCCATGGCTTCGAAATGAGTGGGAACGGCACCTTCGACGTTGACCTGATAGGAGATCACATCACCGGGCCAGGCATTGACGGGGGCGTTGTTGGTAATTTCGGGGAAACCGGTGGTCCTGCGCAAGGCGAGGTTGTGGTAGTCGCCCGCGACGAGTCGTTTCAGGTAGGCGGCTTCGACCGGGAGCTGCGTCTGCCCGAAACTGTTGGAGCCCCAGGCTTCGGCGGTTCCGGTGTTTTTCACGACGCTGCTGTGGACCCAGCCAGCGGCAATGCCGACGACGTTCGAAAGGTTCTGAGGAAGGAATCCCTGGCCGCTGGTGCTGTCTCCCCACTGCGCGACCGTGCCGTCGCTTTTCAAGGCCAGGCTGTGATAGGCACCGGCCGAGATCGCCACCACGCGCCCGAGATTGGAGGGAACCGTGGCGGCGTTGCCGAAGTTCGAGCCCCAGGATACGACCGTGCCGTCACTCTTGAGAGCAACGCTGTGGAAACCACCCGCAGCGATGGCGATCACGTTTGTCAGTCCGGATGGCACCGTCGCTTGTCCGTATTCGTTGTATCCCCAAGCGACGACCGTGCCGTCGCGTTTCAGGGCGAGGTTGTGATAGTTTCCGGCAGCGATGGCGATCACGTCGGACAGGCCCAATGGCACCGTCGTCTGCCCGTCGTCATTACCGCCCCAGGCCACGACCGTTCCATTGCTTTTCAGGGCGAGGCTGTGATAGTCGCCGGCCTCCACCGCCACCACGGAGGAAAGTCCCACGGGCACCACCGTCTGGCCTTCGTCGCCCCTGCCCCACGCGATCACCGTGCCATCGGTGCGCAGGGCCATGCTGTGTTCCCAACCGGCTGCCAGATCGATCACGTCGCCAAAGCCCGAGGGTTGAGTCGTCTGGCCACGGTTGTTTTTGCCCCAAGCCACCAGCAGGGTTCCGGTGGGAAATTCGTTCGCTGCGACCGGTGACGAGCCGTGGCTGACTTCGTAGCCGTCGCCAAATCCATCATTGTCGGTATCGTAGGACAGATCGCTCGTTCCATACAGATCCTCTTCCTGCGCCTCGGTGAGTCCGTCGCCATCGATGTCCTCGGAGCGGTCATCGATGAACTGGATGGAGAAGGATTTTTCAAACGGATTCAACGACGAGTCGCGGGCGCGCACGCGGATCGAGAACGATGAGGGATTCAGCTCGAAATCCCGGTTGAGGTTTTGATTGACCAGCAGTTGATTGCCGGAAATCCGAAAATGAGAGTTGTCTGCGGAGCCGGTGCCGGAGACGAGATCGTAAGTTTGAGTGTCGCCCTGATCCGGATCATCAGCGGTCAAGGTGCCGATCACGGTGCCATCGGGGCTGTTTTCCCACACGGTCGCAGGGCTGAGAGCCATATCGGACGGGGCGGATCCACGGAAGATCTGAACCCAGAGAATTTGTGTCAGCGTGCCCCGGTCCGTTTCCACCCGCACCCGCACGGGTTTGCGGACGGGGCCGACGACTTCCCCGGAGATCAGTCCGGTCAGGGAATCGAGCGCCAGCCCCTCCGGCAGTCCCGTCGCGGAAAACTGTGACGGGATTGCGTT
>JBDSNC010000264.1:0-15063 GCA_039915545.1 Luteolibacter sp. | reverse complement strand
CGTCGCCGCCAGCGATGGTTCGCGGCCATCCGGCACATTCTGATGCTTTAACCTGGAGCGGCCTTCCACCGACCCCCGCCATCGCCACACCACCCGATCCCATCGGTAGCCCTTGCTGCCAAATCCCGAAACTTCAAATCATCAACCTGCCCATGAAACTCAAGTCCGGCATCAGATATCCCGCTCCCTGCACAAGGACGGCGTGTCCAATGGCATCGAATACTTGATGGTCGAAACGTCGGCGACTTTGAATGGCACCTGGGTGCGGGAAACGGTGGCACCCGCCATCGGCAGCACGGTGAGCATCACCGGCCACTCGGTGACCTCCACCTCCCTGCCGCACCCTCTTGGAATTTCGCGCGCCTCAAGGTCACCGGCCCCTGAAAGCAGCTCCTCTCAAACAAAAGAACCAGCAGCCGGACTTTGGATCGGGTTTTTCCGAGGTCCGGCAGTGATTCATCAATCATCATGTGCCTTCGAAATCATCTGCTCGCACCCGCCGGATGGTTTCTCGCGAAAAAAACCGTCTCATGCCCACTGATTTCCCGAACTTACCATCTCAAAAGATGAACTACTCAAGGTTTCCAACTCTCTGAAATTCCGTGTATTCTGTGCAATCTGTGGTCCTATCTTCTCTTTTTGCTTAGCGGCGTCGTTTACGGGCTCTTTCCCTCAAGGCCGCGCTGGGCGAAACCCTCCATCTCAAACCAAAATAATTTCGTGAAATTTACCTCCCTTGCATTCTACCTCGCCGTCTGCCCGCCCACCCTGTCGGCGGCGCAACCCGATGCCGCAGGACCCGCCATCGTCGCGAACCACCGCGCCATCTTCTCCCAGCCGCCGGCACGGATCCCCTCGAACAATTCCACCGACGCGCCACTGCTGGGCAACGGCGACTTCCTCGCGGCCTTTGGCGGTCCGCCGGAGGCACCCAGGTTTTACCTGTGCAAGGCCGACCTGTGGGATTTGCGTCCCAACGGCAGCCCGCGCTCGCTGGCACGGTTAGACCTCGATTTCCCCGACATGAAGGGCGCCGGCTACCGCGTCGAGCAGGACCTGCTCCACGCCACGACCACCGGCGTCTTCAAGAAAGACGGCGTCACGCTCACCGTCGAATCGATCATCGCCGCCACGGAGAACACCTTGTTTGTGACGCTTTCGGCGCAAGGCGGCTCCGTTGCCGGTCGGGCCAATCTGCGCTCCCCCGACGACAACGGCCAAGCCACGGCACTTATCGATAACGAAAACCCGGTCACGATCGGGCGCGAGATGCACGGCGGCGGACGTTACTTTTTCGATGGCCAAATCGCCGATGTGGTCATCGGGAACGAGGTGTCCCCCAAGCCGCCGACAAACCGGCCGATGAAGCCGGAGACCTTCAGCGCGACTACCGCACGGCGCGAAATGGCGGCACCCAAGTTCGACAAGACCGTCGGCGTGGGCGCTTGGATCAAAATCAACCAGGCGACAGCGGAGGCCAATTACATCGTCAGCAAGGGCGAATGGAACCAGGCCTACAGCCTCGGATTGACCGGCGGGTGCCCGCGTTTCGCGATCAACGGCAAGTTCGTCCAGATGGACAAACCGCTTGAGGCGGGGAAATGGCACTACCTGGTAGGAATCTTCGACGGACGCGCGCTGCGCCTGTTCGTCAATGGTGCCCTTGCCGTTGGCGACGCTTCGGTTCCCGCCGACGGAATCGCGGTGGTCCAGCGCAGTTATGAAAAAGGCATGATTCGTCCCACCGGTGCGGCGTGTGCCCTGAGTCTGCCGGAGAAGACCGGCACCTTCGTCGTCGCCCCCGGCAAGTCGGTGACGCTGGCGATCACCGCCTCCGGATTAGCCAACATGAAGGACTACCGCGCCGATGCCGCCAAGCGCGCCAGCATGGTCACGGCAGGTTCAATCGCAACCTCCCGACGCGCGCATGAAGTGTGGTGGGCCGACTTTTGGAGCAAGTCCTTTGTCGAGATTCCCGACAAGGCGCTGGAGCAGCGGTATTACCTTTCCCATTACGCCATGGGCTGCGCCAGCCGGCTCGCCCATTTCCCACCGGCGCTCTACGGCTGGACACTCTCGGAACAGACCCCGATGTGGGGCGGCGCGTATTTCAATAACTACAACTTCTTCGCCCCGTTTTACGGCCTCTACGCCGCGAATCACATCGAGCAGGTCATGCCCTGCAACGATGCCGTGATCGATGCCCTCGAACTCGGCCGCGACGTCGCCCGTGACGAAAGCAAATACGAGTCGATGTGCAGCAACGCCCTGCTCATCAAGAACGCGCCGGGCATCCTCCTGCCGGTTTCCATCCTGCCCTACGGCATTGCCGGCGCGCCGACCACTTGGGGCCAGCGCACCAACGCATCTTACGGCTGCGTGCCGCTCGCCTCCACTTGGTATGCGACGCGCGACCCCGGCTTCGCCAAGCGGGCGTACCCGTTCGTCCGCGAAGTCGCGACCTTCTGGGAACACTTCCTGGTTTTGGAAAACGGCCGCTATGTGGACAAAAACGACGCTTCCCTCGAAAACTCCGGGCGCGACACCAATCCCATCGTCGCAATGGCCTTCATCCGCATGATCATGGATCTGGCGACGGACATGAGCACAACTCTCGGCGTCGACCGCGACCGGCATGCCAAGTGGCGCGACATCCGCGACCACCTCAGCGACTACCCGCAATGCACCGTCGGCGACCTGCCCAAGGGTTCGCGCATCGCCTTGCCCGACTCGCCCGAGACCCGCGCGCTGCCCATCTTCCGCTACAGCGAAACGGGGAACGCCTGGCAGAACGACAACGCCGTCGGCATCCAACACATCTACCCCGGCAACGGCATTGGCCTGGGCACCCGCACCGACCTGCTGCCGCGCGCGAAAAATCAGATCGCCGTCATGGCACGCTGGGTCGATCTCAACGGCTGCAACAGCTTCTATCCCGCCGCCGTGCGCGTCGGCCATGAGCCCGGGGAAATTCTGAAGAACCTCAGTCACTGGGTGGCGACCTCCTCGACCAACGGCATGCGCGCGGACAACCCGCACGGCATGGAGCAGTTCTCCACCGTGCCGAACACCCTTCAGGAAATGCTTCTGCAAAGTTACGACGGCACACTGCGCTTCTTCCCTAACTGGCCGAAAACCCTCGACGCCCGCTTCGGCACACTGCGTGCCACCGGTGCGTTTCTCGTCTCGGCGGAACTCAAGGGCGGCGCTGTGAACGGTCTTTCTATCTTCAGCGAAAAGGGCGTGGACCTCGCCGTGCAAAACCCGTGGCCCGGGATGAAAGTCAGGGTGACGCGCAACGGTAATGCCGCCGAAACCACCACCGGCGAACGCTTCACACTCAAGACCGCCGCCGGCGAAAAACTTTCACTTTCTCCCGAATGAATCTACATCTTCCTACCGCCCTCGCTTTTTCCGCCCTGCTCGCACCAATGGCTTTGGCCGCACCTCCCGCCGCGTTGTATGTCTCTCCTTCCGGAGATGACAAGAACCCCGGCACTCTGGAGCAACCGTTCAAATCCATCACCCGGGCCCGCGATGCCGTGCGCAAGGGTGGTTATCATAAAGCGAAGTCCAGCAACCTGTGGGAGGAATTCATCAATGTGCCGCAGAGCTACCGTTACCTCCGCGTGATCACCACCGATCCCAAGGCCGTCCTGAGCATGGACGAATTCTTCGCTTACGGTTATCGCGAGAACCTGGTTCGATAATTTCTCCTATCAAAGCCTCCTCAGTTTTGCCACTCGCCGTCTCACCGCTCCCATTTTATTTGGAGTAAGTTGAATCCGGGGGTATAAGGGTAAGTGCTTTAACCTCTGTAATCACCGCAACAACCGCCAACCCACACCCCATGTTTCGATCCCTTACCTCAACTTGGCTGATAGATGGAACCGTCGGATTTTCGCTATTCGCTTCCGCGCTCCTCTGCTGGGTGCCGTCCGCTTTCGCTGCTCCTGAACTCAGCGGAACTACCGAGGGCAAGGCCACGCTCGCCTCGTGGCAGGGTGCCGGGTATCAGTTCACCCCGCCGGTGAAGCAGGCGTTCCTCGCCGCCGCGAAGGCGCGCGCCCTCGCTGATCTCTCCAGTGCCGGGAAATCACTCCCTGCGGATTTCCTCGCGTGGGTGGATGGCGATCCGATCGTGCAGGGCACCGTCTATGGCGCGCGCCCGAACGCTGCCAACATCCTGTTGATGCTGCGGTCGCTGGAAATTGACCTCGGACCGGAAATTGTCCGCAAGGACTACACGCAGCTTGCGCTGGCCATGGCCGTCGTCCACGCCGCGAAAGGCCCGGAGGCGAACCTCGCCCCACGCGAACGATTGAAGCTCGTCATTTCCGGCGACCCGCGCCAACTGGTGAACACCACCGCCCCAAACCGCCCGCTCGATCTCAACGATCATATCATCAATTTCCTGAACACGAACACGCTCGAAGAGGAGGTCGTCGTGGGGCAGAAGGAAGAGCTGCCGCCGCTGCGCTACGATGCCAAGGGCGTCGCCATTCCACCGGCAAAAAACGCGAAGCCGGTGAAGGTGCCCATCAAGGAAATGCGCACGCGCACGCTCTATGCCGCGGACGTGATGGCGAGCAAGGCGTGGCAGGAAAAGTTCAACGCCTACATGAAGGAAAAAGGCCAGACTGTGTCGATAGATTGTGGCGACAAGGTCATCTTCTGGAAGAGCACCTCCGCCGTGGGTGCCGAGAGCAAGAATATCAGCGCCGCATTTAAACTGTTCCGCGCCGCTTACGAGGAAAAGGGACTGCTGCCGAAGGCGCGCGATCCGTTTCCCTCGCCCGCCGAATGCATGGCGTATCTCATCCGCAACGACCGCTACATTTTTCCCGAGGCGACGAAAGCCCTGCGCAACTGGCCGCGCTATCCGCTCAACGGGCCATGGCCCACACTCACGCTGCTGGCCGCGGACAATCAGCCGTTGCGCGAGCGCGAGGAGCGATGGATCGCCTTCCGCGACGCGGGCACCATCCGCACCTACGGCGAGTACACCGGCGGGATCGCGCAGCAGGGGGAAATGCAGTCCGCGCGCCGGCTCAAGCCGTTTGCGTTCAGCTACGGCACCTATCAGATGATGGGAAAGGATGGGGGAGTCTGCGGTACGATGGCGAACATCGGCATGCGGACCTACACCTCACTCGGTATCCCGGCCTGCACCGCGGGCCAGCCCGGCCACTGCGCGCTGATCCGCTTCGGCTTCGATGCGAAGAAAGGCGGCTACGAGTGCATCGGCGAACAGTTCGCCACCGGTGGCCCCAGATCGACCTCCCCGCACGTGCCGTGGGTCTTTGGCGGCGTGGACAAGAACATGCCGATGATCTATTACATGACCGTCGCCTGGGGGGTGAACCACGGACTGCAAAGCTACCTCGACTCCTGCCTCGCGTATCAGTTCTTCAATCAAATTCCCGCACAGGACAAAATCGACCACGGCACCACTCTGCTGGAAAGCGCCATCGCGCTGAACCCCTACAACCTGCTCATCACCGACGCTGCGCTGGCGGGTATCCCCTCCGCGACGGACCAGGTGCGCGTTTGGAATGCGTTCAAGTCGGCCATCGGGAAAACCGGCAAGCCCGGCTGTCCTCAAGACGAGATCCATATCGAGACCGTGCGTAACAAACTTTTCGCGCAGCTCGCCAAGCTCCCCGTGCCGGCGGACAAAAGCGACGCCATACAAATCATGGCGCTGCTCCGCGCCGAATCCTGCCGCAACGCGCAGACGATGGTCGTCTATCAATGCGCACTCGACGGCGTCACCGCCACCGTGCGTCAGACTTCGGATAGTTTCGCGAAACATCTCCAGTCCGCCCGCACCGATAAGGACTGCATTTACATGGCCGACACGCTCAACGCCGTCGCGGGACAGATCGCCGACAAAAAACTCCGCGATCAATGGGCGCTGGCGCGCTGGCAGGAACTTCAGGGCCACGAAACCTACCTCGAAAAAACAACCGTCCGCACCGACACCAGCATGACCGCGCTCGCCAAACTCGCTGGCCAGAAACCCGACGCTGAATCCAAGCGTCTCCAGCCGCTGCTCAATACGCTGGGCCGGGATTTCCAAAAACATGTCGCCGGCGTTCGCACACCCGCCACGTGCAACCAGTTTGCCGGCACCATCGGCAGCGTCGCGCGGCAGATCAAAGACCCGGTCCAGTCGCGCGCGTGGATCGAGGGACTCGGCGGGGTGATCCGCGGCAAGGAGAGCTACACATTGCCCAACAAAAAGCAGCAAGCCGACCCGAGCGCCGCCGTGATCGCGAAGCTGCTCCAGCCGGTGGCCGCGAAGTAACTGGTTCGGCCCACCACTATCACCAAGCCATCCCATGTTTCAGTTCCGCCTTTCCCCTGGATCAGCAGAAAGGATCATCCGATTTTCCCGCCGGAAGTCTTCAGTTGCCTTTGGCCTGCTGCTGGGGCTCCAATCATTTTCAGCCCACGCCGACGACATCGACCTGTATGTCCTGGCCGGTCAATCCAACGCCCAAGGCTGGATGGGCAATGCGGCGGAGTACCCCGCTGATCCTAACAAAATCGACGAAACCATTCCGCTTTACTGGAACTCTCCGGGCATCAGCAACTCCGGTCAAAAATGGACCACACTCAAGCCGCAGGGCGGTCGTTTTCCCGCCGGACACTTTGGGGCTGAAGTCACCTTCGCGCGCACCCTGGCGCGCGAATCCCAGCAAGGGTTCGGCAAATCGCGTCCGGCGATCTTCAAGTGCACCCTCGGCTCGACCAGCATCGCCTCCTTTTGGAAGACCCCGGGCGACGGCGGACAATTCGACAAAATGATGGCGGAACTCAAATCCGCCATTCCGCTGCTAGAGGAGAATGGCAAACATCGGGTGCATGTGGCCGGCTTCATCTGGATCCAAGGCGAAAGCGATGCGCAGAACCCGGGATTGGTGAAGAATTACGGACCGGCATTGCTGAAGATCGTCACCGAATTCCGCCGCCAGTGCGGTCAGGATGTCCCCGTTATTTTGGGTGTCGATGAACAACACCAGTGGGTTGTCGCCAATCCGGGCGTTATTGAGGCACAGCAGGTGATCGCCAGGAAATTCCCCCGGATCACCACCACCTCCCTGATTGGCCTGGAAAAGGCGGACGTCACCCATCTCACACCGGCAGCACTCGTTGAGCAGGGCCAACGGCTCTATGTTCAGTTGCGCCAGATCCAGCCTGTCACCACCCAACCTGTTAAAGCGAAAAACTAACCAACGACGTCTTGCTCCACCGATGAAAAAACACCTGCAAGCCACCTTTTTCCTCCTCACCGCCTGTTCCGTGTTTTCGATCGCCACCGCCGCTCCTTCCGCGCCGGTTGCGAAGAATGCGCCCGGCGTCGAACTGCTCGCCGGGAAACGCGTGCTCGTGCTCGGCGATAGCATTACACAAGCCGGATCCTATGTGAGTTTCATCGATTACTTTCTGCAAAAGGGAAATCCCGGGAAGTCCTTTGACATCGTGAGCACCGGACTCGCCAGCGAAACCGCTTCCGGGCTTTCGGAAGCTGGTCATGCGGGTGGTGCCTTTCCGCGCCCCTGCGTGCATGAACGCCTCAAGCGCGCCCTCTCCGCGGTGAAACCGGCCGTCATCATCGCCTGTTACGGGATGAATGACGGCATTTACCTGCCGTACGATGATGCGCGCATGAAGGCTTTCATCGATGGCATTACGAAGCTCGCCAGCGCCGCAAAAACCGCCCGTGCCCAAGTCGTGCTGGTCACTCCACCCGTTTACGACGGTGCTCCTTACGATGGTGTGCTCGCCAAGTTCGCAGAATGGGAAGTGCGGCATCCGCCTGCCGGAGTTGTCGCCGTGGCCGACTTGCATACGCCGATGGCCGCCGATCTCGCCGCTCGTCGCGCGGCGAATCCCGCCTTCAAGTTTGCCAACGACAAAATCCACCCGAGCGAATTCGGCCACCTCGTCATGGCTCTGGAAATCCTCAAAGGTCTCGGTGTCCCAACGCCGGAAGGCACACCGGAGAAAATCCTCGCCGACATCAAAGCCGACCCGCTGTTCGCCCTGGTGGACAAGCGGCGCATCCTGCGCTCGAACGCCTGGCTGGCCCACATCGGCTACACCCGCGAAAAGAAGGTCGCCCCCAAGACCGGCGACATCGACGCCACCGAACGGGAGGCCGCCGCGCTTCAGGTGGAAATCGACCTCTTGCTCCGGAAGCAAGCCAAGTGATCCCGCCGCCGTCGCCGAAATCATCCGCATCCAATTACCCAACTCACCTATTTCATGAACATCACCCATACCCTCGCCCTCACCGCGCTCGCCACCGCCGTTTGCGGAGCGCAATCACCCGCTAACAGCACGCAGCTCTGGTTCAACACCCCTGGAAAGTCATTCCGCGAATCCTGTCCGATCGGCAATGGCCGCCTCGGCGCGATGGATATCGGCGGCGTCGACAGCCAACGCATTGTGCTCAACGAAAGCTCGGTGTGGTCCGGCGGCCCGTATGAGGCGAACCGCCTGGACGCGTGGAAGGTGCTGCCGGAGGTGCGGGCGAAGATTTTCGCCGGTAATCTGGATAACGCGGGGACATTACTGCGCTCGAAATTCAACTACGCCGATGGGGTGAAAGGCTGGTTCGATCCCCAGCAGTTCGGTTGTTACCAAACGCTTGGCGACCTCACGCTGGAGTTCGCACCGCTGAAAATCACCTCACCCAGCGGCCATGAAAAAGGCGACGGCAAGGACATTTCCAACAGCTTCGACGGCAATGCCGGATCCAAGTGGTGCCTCACCGGCCTACCCGCAGACTCAGGTCCGATCGTCTGGCAGGCCGAGCGGGATGAAGCGACGACCTTGCGATCCTACTCGCTGACCAGCGCCGGGGATGTGCCCGCGCGCGACCCTCAGAAGTGGAAACTCGAAGGCTCCATGGACGGCAAAACCTGGACTGTGCTGGACAGCCGCGACTTGGCGGGGCCGTTCGAGAAACGCGGTGAATCCCGCGCATTCACCATTGAGCACCCTCAGGCCAGCCGTTTCCACCGCTTCACCTTCACCCCCGTGGGCGGAGCATTCCAGGTGGCGGAAATCAAGCTCGACGGAGCCTCCGCTGCCCACAGCGACTACGAACGCCGGCTGGATTTGATGACCGGCATCGCCCGCACCACCTTCGTCAGAGACGGTGTGAAATACACCCGCGAACTGGTCGCCTCAAAGCCGGACGAGGTCATCGCCCTGCGCCTGAAAGTGGACAAGCCCGGCGCGCTTGCTTTCAAAGCAGCCCTATCCCGCAAGGTAATCACCGCGCCTGAAGGCGTGGCGGCTCCCTTCCGTGCGGAGAACGGCAGGCAAGTGATGGATGGCCAACTGCCGTTCCACCCGCCCGGCGGCAAGGTCATCGGCGGTGTGAAATACATGGCGCTGCTAGGCGCGAAAATCCCGCAAGGTATGCCCGGCACGATCGAGGTGACGGCGGAGGGAATCCGCGTGAAAGGTGCCACCGAAGTGGTGCTGGAAGTTTCCGCAGGCACTGACCTGCGCAATCCGGGATACGCGGAGCAGGCCCGCAAGCGCCTCACGGATGCACAGGCAAAACCCTTCGCCGAACTGCTGGAGCAAGCCGGAAATCACCACGCATCGTTCATGGATCGCTGCCAGTTGACCTTGCCCGACGGACCGAATTCCGCGCTGTCCACGCCTGAGCGTGTGAAATTGGTCAAACAAGCACCCGACCCTGCGCTGGCGGCCTTGTATTTCCAGTTTGGCCGCCACCTGATGGTTTCCGGTTCGCAGCCGGACTCGGCATTTCCCACGAACCTGCAAGGGATTTGGGCAGAGGAAATCAACACTCCGTGGTGTGGAGATTTCCACAGCAACATCAATTTGCAAATGAACTACTGGCCCTCCGTCACCACCGGCCTGGCAGACTGCCACATGCCCTTGATGCGCTTCATCCGCGAGACCGCCAAGCAAGGTGAAAAAACCGCGAAGGCCTACTACAACGCACCCGGCTGGATGGCCAACCACACGCAGAACCCATGGTATGAAACCGCCCCGAGCTTCCTGCCCGCCTGTGTCGGCCCGGTCTGCGGTGCCTGGCTCGCCGAGCACATCTGGATGCAATACGATTTCACCCGCGACACCGCGTTTTTGAAAGAATACTACCCACTGATGCGCGGCGCGTCCGAGTTCATGCAGGCGGTGATGGTGGAAGATCCCAAGAGCGGAAAACTCGTTACCAACCCGTCCAACTCGCCGGAAAACAGCTTCCATTTCACCCGTCCGGACGGCAGCAAAAGCAACACCTACTTCTGCGCCGGAGCCACTTTCGACATCCAGATCACCCGCGCTCTACTGAAGGACACAGCCGCCGCAGCACGCGTCCTGGGCATCGATGAAGACTTCGCTGGATCCCTTGATGCCACCCGTGCCAAGCTTGCGCCCACCCGTGTCAATTCAGCAGGCCGCATCATGGAATGGCAGGAAGATTACGAGGAAGCAGAGCCACAGCACCGTCACATTTCTCACTTGTGGGGACTCTATCCGGGCAGCGAAATCAACCGCTCCACCCCCGAGCTTTTCGAGGCCGCCAAACAGAGCCTCATCCGCCGCGGCGATCATGCCACTGGCTGGAGCATGGCATGGAAGTCCAACTTCTGGGCCCGCCTGCGAGATGGCGACCACGCCAACATTCTACTCCAGAACCTCATCGCGAACAGCGACCCCAACCTCTTCGACGAATGTCCGCCATTTCAGATCGACGGCAACTTCGGCGGCGCCGCAGCAGTCACCGAGATGCTCATCCAGAACCACGAAACCACCGCGGACGGCGCAGTCGTCATCGACATCCTTCCCGCCCTGCCAAGAACCTGGGCCGACGGCCAAATCAAAGGCCTTCGCACCCGTGGAGATTTCACCGTGGACATCGAATGGAAAGCCGGCAAAGCAACCAAAGCCACGATCCGCTCCGGCCACGGCGCCAAAGCCATCCTCCGCGCCAACGGCAAGGAAAATCCGCTCGCTCTTGAATCCGGCGCGACGCGATCCATCGACTTATGAGCCTACACCCGTGCCAACGATTCATCCACGCCTTCGCATTCATGTTCTGCGGGGCAATTGCCTGCAGCACAGCGCATGCCGCCGGAGATTCCGGTGCGCCGCCCAATGAGCCGGCGCAAGTCGAGTGGAACGCGGCTAACGGGAACTTGCGGCTGAGCTATCATGGAGGAGTGATTTTTGACGGCAGGGTGGGGGGGGCGGACGCGCAGCTCACCCAGTCCACCAGCGGTGCCGCAGGAGTGGAACAACGGCTTTCATTTAAGGGAAAGGGGCTCAAACTCACCGCCACCGCCACCGGCAGCGACCAGATGTTGGCCGCCGAAACCCAGGGCCAGGCGCAACAAAAGCTGCCCATGGTGCGCACCAGTCACGGCATGAGCGACAACGGCCGCAACAATGCGGTGTACGATCGCAAGTGGGATTGGGAGTTGGTCGTCGAGCAGGGCGCGGCGCGCCTGACGCCCGCTTCCGAAAGCGCCGGTTCGCGCGCCTTCGCCTGCGTCGTTTCCGGCGACGCGCTGGAACTCGTCTTCCGTCCGCGATTCTATCAGAAGTACAAGGGGCTGACCTATTTCGAGCCGTGGACCTACCAGGTGCGTGAGGATTCCATCACCGGCTGGAGTTCGTGGTGGGCCTTCATGAAAAACTGCTCGCAGAAGGATTGCGATTCGCTGCTCGCGGTGTGGAAGGAAAAACGTCTCAACGACTACGGCTACCGTTTCATCCAGCTCGACGATTGCTACCAAAACGAACTGGGCAAGGGGCAGGACCGCCCGCGCTATCCCGGCGCTAACAAGCTATATCCCTCGCGTGGCCCGGCCACCTGGCTCGATTGGCGCAAGGACACTTATCCCAATGGTATGAACGGGTATGCTTCCGCCTGTCAAAATGCGGGCTTCGAGCCGGGTATCTGGGTCGGCGCGCACACCACCGACAACGAACTCATCAACAAGCACCCCGAGTGGTTCATCCGCGATGCACAGGGAAAGCCCTTCGTCGGCCCGTGGATTTCCTGTGGCGTGGACGCGACCAACGAACAAGCGCTGGACGCCTTGGTGCGCCCCACCTTCAAGGGCGTCAAACAGTCCGGCTTCTCGTATGTGAAGATCGACCTGATGCGCCACTACCTTTACGACCTCCTCCATCACAACCCGGACTACTGCAAGGCGCATGGGGTCACTCCGGCGAAGATGTATCGGAAATTCCTCGGCGCGGCGCGCAAGGAACTCGGCACCGATGTCTTCATGCTCTCCTGCTGGGGCGTCCTGCCGGAATCCGTCGGCATCGCCGACGCCTGCCGCATCGGTGGCGACGGCTACGGCCCGGCCACCATGCAGCAGTATAACTCGTGGAACGGCATCGTCTGGCGTAACGACCCTGACCACTGCGATGTTTTCCCCAAATTCAAACCAGCGGAAGTCGGCAATGTCAGCAAGACCGACAAGGTGGTTCCGACCAACAACGATACGGTGATCCGCCCCGCGCTGGCCTCGATCGCCGGCTGCCTGCTGATGCTTTCCGACAAGCCCGACGTTTACCGCGACGATCGCAACATCGAGGGTGCCAGGCGCTCCTCGCCGGTGCTCTTCAGCGTGCCGGGCCAGCTCTATGATTTCGACGACCGCCATTCCGCCACCGTGGCGACCGTCAAGCGTGATAGCATCATGGCCGGAACCCAACGCGTGTCGTGCGACGCCGACCAATTCGGCGCCGTCTGTCCGTGGTGGCTCAATGAATTCAACATCCCCGGTGTCGGCGCATGGGATGTGCTGCACCGCGTGAATTGGGGAGCCGCCGCGCCCGCGACGACACTCGCCTTCGCCGACCTTGGCCTTGATGCTGACGCCGACTACCTCGTGTATGAATTCTGGACCGGCAAATTCCTCGGCATCCGGCGCGGGGCGCTGGAACTGCCTGCGGCCCAAGCAAGTGAATTGCGTTCCTACGCGCTGCGGAAACTGGAAACCCATCCGCAAATCGTCTCCACCAACCGCCACCTCTCGCAAGGCGGTGCGGACTTGGTCGCGGTCAAGTGGAACACCAATATTCTCTCGGGCAAAAGCAAGGTGGTGCAAGGTGACCGCTACGAACTGGCGATTCACCTGCCCAAAGGATTCGCGCTCAAGCAGGCGCAAATTGGCGGCAAGGAGGCCAAGGTCGAAACCGAAGGCGAACTGCTTCGGGTCTCCTTGATGCCGGAAAAGACCGGTGAATTTGATTGGACCATCCAATTCCAGTCCAATTGATATTGGCGAACCCAAGGCCGCGCCATCCCGTCAACTCCACTTCAAAACCCCAGCATACTCCTATGAGACTTAAAATGATCACTACATGGATCCTCGCCCTGGCTTCGGCAGCGGCGGCGGAGACCATTTCCAATGGCAGCCTTTCCGCGACCCTCGACGACAGCGGCAACTTGTCCGCCAAGTTGGGCGACAAGGTCTTTCTCACCGCGCCCTTCGCGATGGGCGGGAAAGCGAAATTCACCGCCGCGGATCTTCCCGCTGGCTCGCCTTTCGGTCCCGGGAAAATGCTCGCGGATGCCGCATCCGGCGACCGCATCCTGGTGCTTGAAGGTTCGCCGTTCCTTTACGTCCGACACGACGCCAGGGGGCGCGACCTCGTTTCACCGAGCAAGGGCATGAACGTTCTGGTCGCCTCGCTCGACACCGGCATTGCCGCCTCCGGCCTCACGGGGGTGAGCCCGCTGGGGCATTTCAATCCGTCATCGAACAAGGGCCAGCACCTGTTCATGGCGCTTGCCGATCCTGCGACGAACCGCGGCATTGTCGCCGCGCCCGTCACCATTGATGCCGGCAGCCCGATACTTTTCACCAGGGTCGAGAACGACAAGGTGCAACTGACTTTGCAAAATCAATACGGGGCCGCCGTCCCGCCGTCGCTCGATCCGTTTGGCGGCGATTGGTGGGTGGTCGGCTATTTTGACGATGCCCGTCTCGGCTTGGAAAAGTATGCCGATGAGTTTGCCCGCATCAACAAGCTGAAGATGAAACATCTGCCGGTCGGGCTCATGACCTGGTATTGCGAAAAATACGGCGGCGCGCTCAACCAAACCGCAGTGATCGAAATTTCCGGGTTCATCGCCAAGACATTCAAGGATTACGGCTATGAGTTCATCCAGATCGATGACCTCTGGCAGAACGGCATCACGGCCAACGGTCCCGCCAAGGACTTCGCCAAGGTGAATCCCAAGGGACCTTACAAGGACGGAATGAAGGCCCCTGCCGACAAGATGCGCGGGCTCGGCCTGACTCCCGGGCTGTGGCTGTTGCCATTCGGAACCAATGAGAAAGATCCCGAGCTGAAAAAGATGAATGATTTCATCGTCCGGACGCCGGACGGGAAGCCCTTTACCACGAATTGGAGCGGCACCTCCATCGATGCATCGCATCCGGACGGCGCGGCCTACGTGAAAGAAATGATGCGCCGGACGGTGAAAGACTGGGGCTATACCTACCTCAAGCTCGACGGCATCCACATGGCGATGGCGACCAAGCAGACCTACACCGCCCGCGACTACACGCAGGACGATTTCGGCAACGCCGTCTTTCACGATAAGACGATGTCGAACATGCAGGTCGGCCGCCGCGGTCTCGACGCGATCCGCGCCGGAGCCGGCCCGGACACCTTCCTGCTCGCCTGCGCCGCCCCGCAGAACGAACGATCGCTCGCGATGTGCATCGGCAAGTTCGACGCCATCCGCGTGGGCCCGGATTCGACTCAGAAATGGGCGGGCAATACCTCCATCGTCGAAGGCGTGCGTACGGCCACCGCGTTGTGGTTCCAAAACGGCCGGGACTACTGGATCGATCCCGATTCGATTTACGCCCAAGCGCCGAAGTTTCCGCTCAATGAGGTCCGCTGCTTCGCTTCGTTCGTCACGCTCACCGGCATGCTGAACAACATGACCGACTGGGCGCCGGACTACCCGGCCGAGCGGATCGAACTCCTGCGCCGCACGATGCCTTCGCACCAGCTCACCTCGGTGCGTCC
>JBDSNC010000211.1:0-2926 GCA_039915545.1 Luteolibacter sp. | reverse complement strand
CCATTTCCCCGGATGCGTTCAAAGGCGGCAGCAGGGACGCCGCATTCTGGCAAGGCTGGCGGGAACTCAGCGCGAAGGACCTCGACGACCTCGCCAAGGAAATCGTCGTCCAGATCCGCGAGCGCGGGCCGTTTTTCTCGCTCGCCGATTTCGTCAACCGTAACCCCAGCTCGGCCAAAATCGATCACCAGCGGAAAGGCGCGCTGCAAGCCGCCCTCGACAAAGTCCTCAATAACAAGCTGGGCAGCGACATCGGCAGGCTCGCTGAAAATCCACCCGGCGCGCAGTTCTCCGCCGCCGTTGCCGGGGAAAATCAAACCGCCGGCCATGCTTCCTACCTGCTGCAGGGCGACTTGCTCCAAAGCCTCTCGCCCGTGATGCAGGTCCGCTCGGACTACTTCCGGATCCGCTCCTACGGGGAGGCCCGCGACAAGAACGGCAATGTCATCGCCAAGGCCTGGTGCGAGGCCTTCGTCCAGCGTTCCTCCAACTACGTCGATCCATCAGAAAAGCCCGAAACCGCCGCCCTCGATCTGAAATCCGCGGCCAACACCACCTTCGGCAGAAAACTCCACCTCGTGGGCTTCCGCTGGCTCTCACCTTCCGAAATCTGAATGTTTTCCGTCATGAAACCCATCCTCACCTTGCTCGCCGCGCTCCTCACGCTGGGGGGAACGTCCCACGGGCAGCAGTCTCCGGTGATCAAAACCAACCTGCTCACCTACTCCCCCGCCGGACTTCCCGCTGACTTCAAGGCCTTCTACCGGACCGCGGATGTGATCCTGGAATTCACTGCTTCTGCAGGAAACCTGGGCACTCCCATCCTTTACACCGGTCCGCAGAATTTCCTCATCCGTTCGTCCAAGGAGGAATTCTCCCTGCCGGAAGACCAGCTCAAACTGAAAGTCCCGCTGGCCTCCGTCACCCTCCCGCCGAATGCCGACACCGTCCTGCTCATCTGCGTCGCCGACGAGGCCGGCAAGGCCCGCCTCCTCGCCTACGACGTCTCCAGCGAATCCCTCACCCGCGGCAGCTACCGCGTCTTCAATTTCTCGTCCAAATCCCTGTCCGTCATCCTCGGAGAACAACGTTTCACCGTCGCCCCGCGCAGCGACAAATCTGTCAGCGATCCAAGCTGGCACAAGGAAACCCTAGCCCTGACCCTACAGATCGCCACCATCACCGACGATAAAGCCACGCTCGTTTATTCCAACTTCTGGGAGCACTACCCGCAGCGCCGCAGCCTGCTGTTCCTCTTCGACGGCCACCATGTTTCCGATCCCGTCATCTTCTCCAGCTTCGACGTGGACTCCCCCCCGAAAGCCGCCGCCGTACCGTGATTGTTTCCTGCCCCGCTGGTCGCCTGACCTACGCATCAAGCTTGCATTTTCCGTGGCATACAGTTTAGCCCGGTATCGTGCACGTTGAATATGTCATCCTTCCACCGGTTGCCCGGCGAACGGCCACAAATCGAAACGGTGCTCATGCCGGGAGAACTGATCACCGCGAACCGGCAGCAGCTTCACCGTTTCCTGGCGGTCATGTGACAAGACCCACATTGGCGAGACATTCTTACATTCACCGGCTAGCAAAAAAGTTGATCAGACTGGTAATTCTTTTTCACGGGTGTCCGGTTAACGGGATTTTTCATTTCCAATAAACTTTGTAGTTGAACGATTTACGAATGAAATTTGATGTGACGCTTTTGGACTTCGCTGGGATGTCCGGCACCCTTCCGGGGTATGAACTCCGGTCGTTTCGTTCTCTCCCAGATTCTCGATCTCATCCATCGCCAGACACTCGACCGCTTGGTCCAACGCTACGATGCCGAGTCTCGTGTCCGCCACTTCGGCTGCCGCCAACAGCTCATCTGCATGGTCTTCGCCCAGTTGACCTGGCGCGAAGGGCTTCGGGACATTGTCACTTGTCTGAATGCGAAGCCTTCAACTCTTCACCATCTCGGATTCACACAGCCTGTTGCGAAGTCCACCCTCGCGGATGCCAACGAACAGCGCGACTGGCGGCTTTGGGAGGACCTTGCAAAGACCCTCATGCGCAAGACACGCCCGCTCTACTCCGGGGACGATCTCGGTCTGGAATTGGAAAACACCATCTACGCGCTCGATTCGACAACCATCGATCTCTCCCTGACACTTTTCCCGTGGGCCGACTTCCGCAAAACCAAGGCAGGCATCAAGCTGCACACCCAGATCGACCTGCGCGGTCCGATTCCAACCTGCATTCATATCACCGGAGCGCGCCAGCACGACGTTGGTTGGCTCGACAACCTGATCTTCGAAGCCGGAGCCTTCTATCTGATGGATCGGGGCTACATGGACTTCACCCGGCTCATTCTGATAGCCAATGCCGGAGCCTTCTTCGTCACCCGCGCCAAAAGCAATCTCCAGTTCACACGCCATTACTCGATACCCGTGGACCGGTTCACCGGCCTGCGCAGCGATCATGTGGGCAAACCCACACTCGCCAAGTCGGGCCAAGCGTTCCCCGCGCTTCTGAGAAAAGTGCGGTGTTACGACTCGGAAACCGAAAAGGAACTCATCTTCCTCACCAACAATCTGGAGATTCCCGAGCTGACCGTTGCCATGCTTTACAAGATGCGCTGGCGCATCGAGCTGTTCTTCCGGTGGATCAAAGGACACCTGCGCATCAAGCATTTCTACGGCACGAGTCCGAACGCAGTGAAGACGCAGATATGGATCGCCGTGGCCACCTATCTGATGATCTCCATCCTCCACAAGCAGTTGAAACTGCCCGGCACACTCCACAGAACTTTGCAGCTTTTGAGCGTTCATCCGTTTGAGAAAATCACTCTAAATGAGCTACTTACAGAACCCGACCACAGAACTTTGCATGACATGAATTGTAACCAATTGAATCTCTTTGACTTATAGCCGGACACTCGTGA
>JBDSNC010000145.1:0-25016 GCA_039915545.1 Luteolibacter sp. | reverse complement strand
GTTGATGGTTGATGGTTGATGGTTGATGGTTGATGGTTGATGGTTGATAGAAAGAGGAAGAGAAGAATCCTCGGACTTCGAAGTGAAGACATCCTTTTCTGACCACCGGTCACTTAACACTCGGCACTTCTCCCTCTTTCCATCAACAATCAACTTCTCATGAACTCCCTCAAGTCCCACGAAATCCCCGGCCGGGTCACCATTTTTGAAACCACCGGTGGCCTGCCCGCCATCGAAGTTGAGACCGAGTGCAGCCTCGCGGAAGTCTGCCTCCACGGAGCACAGGTGACTCGCTTCCGCAAAAAGGGTGGCGAGCCGCTCCTGTTCCTGAGCGAGGCCAGCCACTTCGAATCCGGCAAGGCCATCCGGGGTGGAGTGCCGGTTGTTTTCCCCTGGTTTGGCCCGCGCGCCGGTCAGCCGGCCCATGGCACCGCCCGCCTCACCCGCTGGGATCTCATCGAGTCATTTGTCCTTCCCGATGGAGCCGTCCGCCTCACTTTCCACTTTCCGGAACCCGGCGCGCCTGACGTCAGGTTCGTGATCACCGTGGCGGCCACCCTGACGATGGAACTCATCGTCACCAATACCCTCACCGGGAATTTCACCTTCGAAAACTGTCTCCATACCTATTTTCAAATAGGCGACATCCGGCGGGTGGAAGTCACCGGTCTGCAGGGCGCCGCCTACATCGGCTGTTTCTCGCCCGAACAAACCGTCCAGACTGAAAATGCCATCCGCTTCACTGGAGAAACCGACCGCTTCTATCAAAACTCCACCGCCACGGTGGAAATCCGCGATCCGGATCTGCACCGCACCATTGTCGTCCGCAAATCCGGCTCCCTGTCGACCATCGTCTGGAACCCGTGGATCGAAACAGCGCGCGTCATGGCCGACCTCGGCGATGACGAATACCTGCAAATGGTCTGCGTGGAATCCGGCAACGTGAAACAGCACGCCCTCACACTGGCACCCGGTGGACGCTCCGTGCTCAAGGTCGAGATCGAAAATATTCCGCTGGGGACGTGATCCTCAACAAATCAAAAATCAAAGTTCCTCAATCATCAATCGTCAATTCTTCCCCACCAGCCAGCGGGATTGACGAACGACGATTGTTGATGGCTGATTTTTGAAGTGAAAGAATCAAGGGTCGTCAGTCCCTATACCTTCCCGATGGATGTCCCGCCCGCTGCTTTCGGCATGATCCAGCGGTTTTCCACCGGATTCGGATCGCCATCAAGAAGACGCTCCAAACGTTTGACCACCAGCTTGGCCACGCTCTCGGGACTGATCTGATAGCTCACGACCTCCGGCACCAGATAGCCCAGGAAAGGTTCCCACGCGAGGGTGATGAGGCTGATGTGATGGGGCACCCGGATACCCTGGCTCGACAACCAGGTGAGGGCGGTGGCCGCCTGGCGCGGACAAGTCGCGATCACGGCGGTGGGCGGAGTCTTGTAATTCAGCGCCCTTGCCAGACCACAGGCAATACTGCCAGGCGTTCCATCCTCGGTCACCACACTGACCTCGAAATCCGGCTCGCCCAAATCCATCACGCCGGACACCGCGGCTTCCTCTCCATTCAGCGCTTCGGTGGGTGTCATCACGATCACCCGGCGGTGGCCCAGCCGCCAGAGCTGGCCCGCCGCGTGCCGCGCCGTGGCGCGCCAATCGACATCCAGATGGGGCAGATCCACTCCCGGGTACGGACACCCGCGGATCAGACCGGGCACGCGCCGTTCCACGAACCATTGCTGCACCGCTTCGCTGGAACGCATGAGGATCCATGCGTCGCAACGTTCCTCGGTTACCAGCTCTTCAAGGCGCTTGGCGGGGTTCTTCTCATTGTACCAGCCGGGCGAGTAAACCTCCAGCGATCCGCTCTTGTCGGCGAGCAACACGCGGATTCGATAAATTTCCAACAACTCGGGCTGCGAAAGTTGGTCCAGCGGACGGTGGACCAGCAGCCCGATTTTCAACGGCCGCACCGCCTCCGCTTTTCTGGCGAGCGGAACATGCAGGATCTTCCGGCGCCGGTTGCCGATATCGGATGGAGCGAGCAGGCCTTCGCGCTCCATCTGTTGGAGAGCCAGCCGCACGGTATCGCGGCCGACATGCAGGATTTCAGCCAACCGCCGCTCTCCCGGCACCGTCTCGATCCACTCTCCGCTGGCGATCCGCATGCGCATCACCCGGACACAATCCAGGACCAGATTGCCGCGCGACGGAATCGCCAGAGCGGCTGGGGCTGCGGATCCAAAATTGTCATTTTCCTTCAGCATGGTTTCCAGTGGGTTTGATTGGTTGGAACGTCAGGCCGCCATGGGTTTCTTTCCACGTATTTGCCCCGGTCCTAAAACCAGAGCAGCATCGTAGCCGATCACGCCGCCGGTGTCCCATGGCCCCTTGCGGAAATGCAGATACTCAGTTGACATCACCGCCCGCGACCGGAACCGATGACAGGTTGCCTGTCCGGAAGCTATCGGCGGACAGCCGCTTTCGATCAGAACATGAAAACGCGGAAGATGTCCGTGAACCATCGCTCGCGGCGGCGGCGGGCGTGTTTCTTTTTCCGCAGGTGTTGGGAAAACTTTTCAACATCCCTGTGGAAGGTTTGGTAATCCCATTGTGACATGACGTTTTTTTGGGGGGGATGTTGGTGAGGTGTAACTGAAAGTGGCGGGCAGGTTCGACTGACGATTGGGGATTGAGGAACTTCGATTTTTGATTTACTGAAGCAACTCGTTTGCCTGGAGAGCGCCGCAACAACCATCAACCATCCACCATCCACCATCCACCATCCACCATCCACCATCAACTCTCTTACTTTCTCGAGTCAGTCCTTCGTGCGGAACAGCGGCAACTTGATCTCCCAGTGGATCGCCAGCAGCCGCACGGCCAACGTCACCGTTTCCCCGGCGATGGCGGCCGGTATTCCCGGCGGCAGGACCTTCGATAGAATCACGAAAACTACCGCGCCTGAAATAGCGGCGGTGGCGTAGAGTTTGATTTCGTTGCGAAAAACCAGTGGAAGTTCGTTGAGCAACACGTCGCGCACGATCCCGCCAGCCACGCCGGTCATGGTTCCCATCGCCACCGCGATCACGGCGCCCGTGCCGAATGTGAGGCCTTTCTGCGCGCCGATGATGGTGAACATCGCCAGTCCCACGGAGTCGGAGATTTCCATGAAACCGCGCGGCGGCTCGAACTTGCGGGCGAGGAAGAACGTGAAGACCGCGGCGACCAGCACGGTGACGATGTAGTTGGAATCCCTGATCCAGAACACCGGCGTGGAGCCGAGGCACATGTCGCGCATCGTGCCTCCACCAAACGCGGTGACCAGCGCCAGCACGATCACGCCGAACAAGTCGATGTGGCGTCCGCGCGCCGCCAGCACGCCCGCGATGGCATTCACCGCCACGGCGAAATGTTCCAGAACGTAGAGCAAGGGCCGGTCAGCCATGAAGAAACTTGATGGTTGAGAGTTGATAGTTGATGGAAAGATAGAGATCAGAAAAATCCGCGGTCATTCATTCTTCCCACCATCAACAATCAACTCTCAACCATCAACTTCTTCAGAGTCCGAGCTCCTTCTTCACCGCCGCGAATTGCTCCATGGCGAATGTGAGATCGTCCTCGGTGTGCGCCGCGGAAATCTGCGTGCGGATGCGCGCCTTGCCCTGCGGCACCACCGGGAAACTGAATCCGACCACGTAAACGCCGCGCTCCAGCATGGCTTCGGCGAATTTCGCCGCCAGCGCGGCGTCGCCTAACATGACTGGGACGATCGCGTGGGTGCCGGGCACGATGTTGAAGCCGAGCTCGCCCATGCCTTGGCGGAAGAATTTGGTATTGGACTCCAAGCGGTCACGGAGCTCGGTGGAGCGGGTGAGGAGTTCCAGCGCCTTGATCGACCCCGCTGCGATGGCCGGTGCGACCGTGTTGGAAAACAGATAGGGCCTGGACCGCTGGCGGAGATACTCGATGATTTCCTTGCGGCCGCTGGTGTAGCCGCCGCTGGCCCCGCCAAGCGCCTTGCCGAGCGTGCCGGTGATGATGTCCACGCGGTCCATCACCTGGTGATGTTCATGGGTTCCCCGGCCGTGTTCTCCCATGAAGCCGACGGCATGGGAATCGTCGATCATCACGAGCGCGCCGTGCTTGTCCGCGAGATCACAAACGGCTGGCAGGTTGGCGATGGTGCCGTCCATCGAGAAAACGCCATCGGTGGCGATCATGCGGAAGCGTGCCGACGATGATTCCGTCAGGCGGGCCTCCAGTTCGGCCATGTCGTTGTTTTTGTATCGAAGCCGCTGCGCCTTGCAGAGGCGGACGCCGTCGATGATGCTGGCGTGGTTCAACTCGTCGGAAATCACCGCGTCCCCGGCACCTAACAATGTTTCGAACAAGCCGCCGTTGGCGTCGAAGCACGAGGTGTAGAGAATGGTATCTTCAGTCCCGAGAAACTCGCTGATCTTTTCCTCCAGTTGCTTGTGTAAGGTTTGCGTTCCGCAGATGAAGCGCACGCTGGCGAGACCGTAACCCCATTCGTCCAAACCCTGACGGGCGGCTTCGAGGATTTCGGGATGCTGCGCCAGCCCGAGGTAGTTGTTGGCGCACATGTTGAGCACGGGCTTGCCGCCGGCGACCTGGATGTGGGCCCCCTGGGGAGTGCTGATGACGCGCTCGGATTTATAGATGCCCGCATTGCGCATTTCGCCCAATTGGCTTTCCAGATGATTTTTCAGCTTCTGATACATATCAATGTTGCCAGTTGAGAATTACTTTTCCGGACAGCCCGGAGTTCATCACTTCGAATCCTTTTTCGAAATCGTCACACGCATAACGGTGGGTAATGACCGGCTTGATGTCGAGGCCGCTCTGAAGCATGACCGTCATCTGATACCAGGTTTCATACATCTCGCGGCCGTAGATCCCTTTAATGGTCAGCATGTTGAAAATCACCGTGTTCCAGTCGATCGCGATCGGCTTGGACGGGATTCCCAGCATGGCGATCTTGCCGCCATGTCCCATGTTCGCCAGCATGTCATGGAAGGCGGTGGCATTACCTGACATTTCCAGCCCCACATCGAAGCCTTCATGCATGTCCAGTTGCTTCTGGACGGATGCCAGGCTCTGCTCCGCGGAGTTGACCGCGAGGGTGACACCCATCTTGCGGGCCAGTTCGAGGCGATAAGGATTCACGTCGGTGATGACGACATGACGGGCTCCGGCATGGCGGACCACGGCGGCTGCCATGATTCCGATCGGGCCGGCACCGGTGATCAGCACGTCCTCGCCGAGCACGGGAAACGACAAGGCGGTGTGCACTGCGTTTCCGAATGGATCAAAAATCGACGCCACTTCCGGATCCATGCCCGGGTTGTGGACCCACACGTTGGTCATGGGCAGGACGAGGTATTCCGCGAACGCTCCGGGTCGGTTGACGCCGATTCCCTTGGTATCCGCGCACAGGTGGCGGCGTCCGGCGAGGCAGTTCCGGCAGCGTCCGCACACGACATGACCTTCGCCGCTGACGATCTGTCCCGGGTGGAAATCGGAAACGTTGGAGCCGACACTGACGATTTCTCCGACGAACTCGTGGCCGACCACCATCGGAACGGGGATCGTTTTTTGCGCCCATTCGTCCCAGTTGTAGATGTGCAGGTCGGTCCCGCAGATGCCGGTCTGATGGACCTTGATCAGGACGTCATTGATCCCGGCTTCTGGTTCGGGCACGTCCTCCATCCACAATCCGGGTGTGGCATGTTTTTTTACGAGGGCTTTCATGAGAAGTTGATGGTTGGGAGTTGATTGTTGATGGAAAGAGGAAGAAGTGCCGGGTGATCAGTGAGCAGAAAAGATGCCTTCACTTCGATGTTCGAGGTTTAGCGTTCGATGTTCGATCTTTCTTCTCTTCATCTGCCTATCAACAATCAACCATTCACTATCAACTCTCTCATCAGGCAATGATGCCCAGAGGCTTGGTCGTCTTCCAGTTGCCGCGGGTGAAGTCCGGGAATACCTGCGGCGCTCCGTCATCGGCCACGGATTTTTCCGATAGGGGTCCGACGGCCGACCAGAAGCAGCCCTCATAAACATTCTGATCAAGCGGCTCGCCATTGCGCAGACATTCGATGATCCGGAACAGCATCAGGAAATCCATGCCGCCGTGGCCGCCCATCTTCTTGCCGAGCTCCCCCATGCGCTTGAAGTAGGGGTGCTCGTATTTCGAAGCGATGGCCTCCCATTCCTCGTTTTCGGCCCAGCCTTCGTCGTGACTCTTGGTCAGGCCTTCGATCGACATGCGGTTGGGGAAACCGGCCATCGCGCCTTTCACCCCCAAGATATAGTTGTGGCGGCTGTAAGGTCGCGGGGTGGTCTCGTCCCATTGCACCATGATGGTGCGGCCGAGAGCGGTTTTGATGATCGAGGTGTTGAGGTCTCCGCCTTTGAAATCGAGTTTTTTGAACTCCGGATTACTGAGTTTTTCGGATTTCGCGGCGTAGAGCGCGCGGCCCTTGGCGGGGGACGAGAAGGAAACAATGCGTCCGAAGTTGTCCTCGCTGCGCGCGAGACTCATGTATTGCGCGACGGGGCCGAGGCCGTGGGTCGGATAGAGATTGCCGTTGCGTTTCGCGTACTGGAAGGTCCGCCACGAGCCGGTGGTGTCGCCATTTTCCATTTGTTCCCGCAGCGGATGGAGGTAGGCGGCTTCGCCGTGCAGGAGGTCGCCGAGCACGCCCTGGCGGACCATGTTGAGGTAAATAAGTTCCTCGCGGCCATAGTTGACGTTTTCCATCATCATGCAATGGCGCCCGGTGGCTTCGGACGTATCGACGATGTCCCACATTTCCTTAAGGGTGTAGGCGATCGGAACTTCGCAGAACGCGTGTGCTCCCGCCTTCATGGACGCGATGCACATCGGGGCATGATGATCCCACGGGGTGGCGATGAAGACGGCGTCCGGCTTGGTTTCCGCGAGCATTTTCTGCCAGGCATTCTCATCGCCGAAGTAAACCTTCGGAGTGTGGCCTTTCTGGGTGACCCGGTCGGCGGATTTCCTGGCCCGGGCTTCGTTCAAATCACATACCGCGACGAAGTCCACTCCTTCGATGGTGGCCAACTGGCTGGCATGGCCGGAGCCGCGGGCACCGACACCGATGATGGCCACTTTCACCTTTTCCAGTTTGGGAGCGGCAAAGTCTCCCATGTATTTGGCACCGGCGGCGCGGGATGGGGCCGGTGTCTGTGCATTGACAAACGATGGCAGTGCCGCAAAGCCAGCGGCGAGGCCGCCGATGCCCTTGATGAAGCTGCGGCGGAGATTGGAATCCGGAACGGGTGATGTCATTGAAGTTTTGTAGTTAGATTGATGAGGGACTGAAGAATTTCAAAGTGTGCTCGAGACCTTCATGCAGGCTGTGGCGTGGAATCCATCCCGCCGCGCGAAGCTTGTCGGAGCTGGCGCGGGAATGTCTCACGTCTCCCGGACGTTCCGGAGCATGGAGGACGCGGGAGTTCGATCCCGCGGACCCGATGAGGCCGTTGGCAAGCTCGTTGATGTTGATCTGGCCTCCATAACCTGCATTGAAAACTCCCGTGACGCCGGGCGTCTCGACTGCAAATACGAGAGCTCCGACAATGTCTTTCACATAGATGAAATCGCGCGTCTGGCCACCGTCTCCGAAGACCGTGATGTCCTCATTGCGCACTGCCTTCTCAATGAAGATCGGCACTGCGGCGGCGTAGGCTCCCTTGGGGTCCTGGCGCGGTCCGAAGACGTTGAAAAATCGCAGCGCGGCGGTTTCAATGCTGCCCTCGCGCTGGAACATTTCCAGATAGTATTCACCATCCAGCTTGGTGATGGCGTAAGGACTCTTGGGTTCGGGCAGCATCGTTTCCACCTTGGGAACCGTCGGATTGTCGCCATAGACGGCTGCCGATGATGCGAAAACCAGTTTTCTAACTCCTGCGGCGGCGGCTTCCTCCAGAACGTTCAGAAGCCCGTGGACATTGATGTCCACGCATTCGCCGGGTTTGGCCATCGATTCCGGCACGCTCACCAGAGCAGCCAGGTGGAAGACATAGTCCACACCTTTGATCGCCTCGGCGACCGCCCCGCGGTCGGTGACGGATCCCTCGATGAAGGTATGCTTCAGTCCATCGAGATTTTTTCGGTATCCTGTTCTCAGATTGTCCAGAACCCGGATTTCATCCGCGATGCCTTGATAGTGTTCGACGATATGGGAACCGATGAATCCCGAACCGCCGGTGATGAGGATTTTCATGGGTTCAGGAAATTGATGGCTCCAGATCCGCGGTCTGGTGATGAAGTTTTACGATTCCCTCCATCTCCGGGAGCTTCCGCTCGATCGCTGCGACAAAGGCAAACTGGTTGCGGCAGCGGTCCAGGTTGTGGGTGGAATGTTTCGTTTTGAAATAGACGTCTCCCAGCAGGTAGTCGGTCAGGAAACGGGTGCCGCATTCGAGGGTCAGGAGCTTGCCGGAAAACGCGAGGTTCGCGATTTCCGCTTCATTAAGGAAGCTTCTCGCGGAGCCGAGATAACCGCGGACGAGTGCTTCAAAGCGTTCCAGACGGATGTCGAGCTTGCCGAGATCCACGTCGTCTTCACGGGTGGTCGGGGTGGCGGTCCGGACCATGTCGCCGAAATCGTAAAGCGCCGAGCCGGGCATGGTGGTGTCGAGATCGATGACACAAACACCCTCCGCGGTGGTTTCATCCAGCAGGACGTTGTTCAGCTTGGTATCATTGTGCGTGACCCGTTCCGGGATGTCACCGGATGCGATCAGATCTGTGATGCGCGAACAATCGGCGGCACGGCTGAGGACGAAATCGATCTCCTTCCTGACTCCATGGGCCCGGTTGTAAGGGTCCAGTTCAATCGCGGCCCGCAGGGCATCGAGGCGTTTCGGAGTGTTGTGGAAATCGGGAATCGTTTCGTGCAGTCGCTCGCCTTCCAGATCGGCTGTCAGCTTCTGGAAGTTTCCGAAAGCCAGGGCGGCCTGGTAGGCCTGCTCGTTGGATTCGATCTCGTCGTAGCCGCGGGCGCGTTCGATGAACGGATAGACACGCCAGACATTGCCGTCGGAGTCCACCGCGTAGGGTTTTCCATCGGTGGCAGGGATGCAGGTGAGGGTCCGGCGGCGGGCTTCGGGATTTCCCTCGGCGATGAGGCGTCCGAGCGCGTGACGGGTGACCCGCTCGATGTTTTCCATCAGCGCGGCGGGATTCTTGAAGACGTTGGTGTTGATCCGTTGGAGGATGTAGCGCACCCGCCAGCCCGCCTGATCGAAGGTGACGCAATAGGTGTCATTGATGTGACCGGTGCCGTAAGGGGAACCTTGGACAAAGTCGGAGCGCATGTCGAAGAGCGCGGAGATTTCCCGGAAATTCGGGATGACGGTAGTGGCAGCCATGATGGAATGGGGTAAACGGTTTTGGGAGAGAGGTGGCGGATCAGGAGAGTTTCGAAGGATATTCGCCGGCGGCGACGAGTTTTTGAATCGACTCCACCACCGCGGGTTTGTCGGCGGGGTAGGTGACGCCGAACCACTGGCCGGTGGTGCGGAGTGCCGGGCATCGGACTTGTCCGCTGTGGATCAGGTCATCTACGATGGTGGGGATGAAGCACTCGGACTTGAGTTCGGTGCCGGAGCTGGCCAGGAAGTCACTGAAAGCATTTTCGAGCTGGCCGAAGAAGCCGGGACCGAACAACCAGAAGTTCATCGAAACCAGGGCGTTTTCCGGGATCACCTGGCGGGCGCCATTGAGGCCATTTCCCATGAGACAGCCGTTCGTCTCGCGTTCGATGTTGATGAACTCCTCGACCTTGGTGAGGAAGCCGTTGTCATCGATCTGGCAGATTCCGCGGTTGACGTGGCCGTGGTCGGAAAGGGTGTTGGAGAGCGGATAACCGACGAGCGCGATTTCGTCGGAGCTTCCGCGCAGGGGAGAGGAAAAGAAGCCGGCGGCGAGCTGATAGGCGTCGCGGCCGTAGAAGTCGTCGGCATTGATGACGGCGAAGGGTTCGGTTACCGCATGGCGCGCGGCCAGGATGGCGTGACCCGTGCCCCAGGGTTTCTCACGTCCTTCGGGCACGGTGTGGCCCTCCGGAAGATCGTCGAGTTTCTGAAAGACATAGTCCACCGCGATCCTGTCGGCGAAGCGTCCGCCGACGGATTGTTTGAATGCATCCGCGAAATCCTCGCGGATGATGAAGACCACCCGGCCGAAGCCGGCGCGGATGGCGTCATAGACCGAGTAGTCGAGAACGGTTTCGCCGCTCGGGCCCATCGGGTCCATTTGCTTGAGGCCGCCGTATCGGCTGCCCATTCCGGCGGCGAGGACAAGGAGTGTGGGTGAGGTGGATGACATCGGATTACGAATCTTTCCTGACAGGTTGGATCTAAGTTAGAATGTCTGCCAGCCGGGCTTGTTGTCATAGACCCAGCGGTAGTAGTCCGCGCGTTGCAACTGGCTGGCCGCCGGTTCATCGAGGCAGACTTTCACCACCGGGTGCATCTGGAGGACGGAGGCAGGGTTGATCGATGTGATCGGACCTTCGACGGCTTCGGAAACCGCGCGCGCCTTGTTGGCACCGAATGCAAGCAGCAGGTTTTGCCGTGCTTCCATGATGGTGCCGATGCCCATGGTGATCACGTGCTGAGGCACGCTTTCCTCATTGCCAAAGAAGCGTGCGTTGTCTGCGCGCGTCTGGCGGGTGAGCGTCTTGATGCGGGTGCGGGACGCGAGGGATGAGGTCGGTTCGTTGAAACCGATGTGCCCGTCGCTGCCGATGCCCAGAAGCTGTAGGTCGATCCCGCCAGCTTCGCGGATATCGTTTTCGTAGCTGGCGCAGAACCCGGGAATGTCCACCGCGTTGCCATCCGGGATGTGGATGTTGGCGGAATTGATGTTCACGTGCTGGAACAAGTTTTCCCACATGAAGCTGTGGTAGGACTGCGGGTGCTCGCGTGGCAGGCCGATGTACTCGTCGAGATTGAAAGTGGTGACCCGGCTCCAGTCGAGGTTCATCGCGATCAGTCGCTGATAGAGCGGCAGCGGGGTGCTGCCGGTCGCGAGGCCGAGCACGGCGTCAGGTTTCTCCCGCAGCAGGCGGGCGATGATCCGTGCGCCGATTTCGGTGGCGGTTTCGGGCGTGGGTTGGATGATGATTTCCATTAGATCTGGCCGAGCTTTTTGCCGAGTTTCTCCCGGACGTCGTTTTTGAATTGATCGATGAAACCGCAGACGAATTCCACGATGTCGAGGGTGTCGTCCGCAACGAGGGGAGTGAGGTCCATGCCGAAAATGAGCTGCGTGGCGGCATCGGTGGAGTGCGAGTCGAAGAAGGTGGCATTGGCCGCGCGGCGTCCGAGGGTGGCGAGGTCGTAGCGTTTGCCACCGGCGATCTGGGAGTCGAAAACTCCGTTGAGCGCGGCGGCCAGATTGTCCCGGCCACTGACGTCCATCAGGAATTTGGCACCGTCGGGAAGCCAGTCGAGGTTGCGCCAGACTTCGCAGCCGATCACCTGCTTCGGCCGTTGGTCGCGCGGCAGTTCGCGCATCGCTTGCAGCGCGGCGATGGTCACGCCGATGTGGGTGTCGTGCTTGTCGGCGGGATTGTGGGTGTAAACGACGTCGGGGCGGGTTGCAGATAGAATCTGTTTGAGGTCTTCCTTCAGCTCTTGCGCGGTCGGGCTTTTGACGGCACTGCTCGGGTAATCGAGCTGGAACATCGCTCCGAATCCTCCCACCACTGCGGCGGTGTTCTGCTCCTGGCGGCGGATGTTCATCATCTCCTGATCGGTGAATGCCGCATAGGGGCCGGTGCGGGAGCTGCCGGCGCCATTGGTGCAGGTCACGCCGCCGAACCATTGGTCGTCGCGGGCGAAACAGGCGAGGATGCCGTGGAACGCCATGAACTCGAGATCGTCCTGATGCGCGCCGATGCCGAGATGGGTGATCCGCGGCAGCGCTTGCTCCAATGGTTTTCCATCAGGAATGAAAACTTCAGCGGTGGTGTGGTGCAGTTTCATGAGATTACTTCCTGAGTTTTGGCAGACTCGCCGCGGCTACCGCCTGACCGACGCGGCGTGATTTTTCGTCGGGCACGTGCATTTCGACGAGGGCGGCTGCTTCCGGAAACTCCTGCGCGAGAACCTCGTGGGCCTTGGCCAGTACGATGTCGCCGCCTTGTCCCGTGGTCACGCGGCCCAGGATGAGCATGTGGGAGTAGTCGTAGAAATCGAGGTAATGGGGGATGGTGTAGCCCAGATAGACGCCGATGGTTTCGTAAATTTTCGCGGCACGTTCGTCACCGGCAGCCATCAGGTTCTGGACTTCCTTGAGGCGCTCTGGCAGATCCATTCCTTTCGGGAGTTTGATCTTGGCGGCTGGCAGGAGCTTATTGACCGCCTGTTGGGAAAAATACAGCGCGCCGATGCCGATGTCACCGGACCATTCGTCGGCGGCGGCTTTCGGGTTGTAATCGACCGGGGCGAAGGCGAGTTCGTTGAGCCAGCCGAGGATGCGGCCTTTCTTGTCCATGAAGCCGGCGGCCTCGCTTGACCCCATGGCAATTCCCAACATGCCTTTCTGTTGGAGTGAGAGCGCTCCTGCCAGGGCTGTGACGTCGCCGTCATTCATCACCACCAGCGGTACGTTCCATTCGTCGGCGATGCGCTTGAACACGGCCGCGGCGGTGGGGAAGAGTTTTTTCGGGATCGCGCGCAACAGCGAGGCGACGCGAATCTCGTTGTCCACGATGATGCCGGCGGAGCTGCCGCCGATGGCGTCCACCCGTGGCATGCAGGCCGCGGCGCGGTGGAGGGCCGCGGAGATGTGGTGATAGTGGTATTCCGGGTTCTTCTGGATTTTCGGATCCCAGGGAGTTTCCTCGGTGAAGATCGCTTCGCCATCCACCACGGCGGAAACCTTGTAATCGCTCGCCCCGAGGTCGAAGCCGATGCGGCAGCCTTTGAGATGTCCGCCGGCCGCGACTTCCATGTCCTTGGCGGCGGGAACCTGATCGGCGTTCGTGAGGACAACTTCGAACTTCCTGCCGTAGGCAAGAGCCATCATCTCGCAATCGAACTTGCGCGCGCCGCGTGCGGAGTAGGTCTTGCTGAGAAATTTACCGATGGATGCCGGGCCGCCGACGTGTAGCTTCCAGCCGCCGCGCGACCAGATCAGGAATTTCACCAGACGCTCGACATAGAGCAGGGTGGCGGCATCGGAGACCGGGCTGACGACGGTTTCAAAACGCGAGACAAGGCCGCATTCGCGTTCGAGACCGAGGACCAGCGGCACGGCCTTGCCGGAAGCGCGGACGGTTTTGAGATACTGGCGGTTGAACTGGACCGCAGGCTGGAATCCGGGATCGAGCGGGGCGGCGATGGCGAGTTTAGGCGCGGGAGTGGACATAGTTAGTTATGTGATTTTTTACCTTCGAAATGCTCTTCGATTTCCTCAAGTGTCTTGCCCTTGGTTTCGGGCAGGAAGAACGCAGCGGTAATGAAATAGATCACCGTGCAGCCGGCAAAGGCGAAGAAGACCGTCGAGTAGCCATACTTGCCGACGGTGGGCAGGAAGACGGCGGCAATGGCGGTGGATACGGCTTGGTTGACCAGCAGGGCGATCGACATGCCGTTGGAACGGATGCGGGTGGGCATCAATTCGGACAACGCCAGCCACACGCAAACGCCCGGGCCGACGGCGAAGAAGGCGATGAAAATGAAGATGCACACCGCAATGGTCCAACCGTTGGCGGCACTTGGCACCGGAGTGATCAGAGCGTTATCGATTTTAATCGGGGCATTGCGCGAAGCCTCAAGATCGGCGAAGGGATTTTTGAAGAAGGCATCCACGGCCGTGCTTGGCAGGCTGTCGTTGCGGCTGATCTTGATTTTCGCCGTCTTGTCGTCCGAGCGCACGACGTTGGTAGCGGATGTGAAATCACCGCAGGAGTAAATCACCGTCATGGTGGTGTTGCCACCAGCGATGGCTTTGCCAGCCTCCCCGGCATTGGCGAGGAGTTCCGCAGCCTTGGCATCGTTGTATTTGATTTCTACCACCTGGTCTTTCACCGCCTGTTTGGTGCCATCCGCCAGGACTTTTTCCGCATCCACTTCCGTGACCAACGCTTGGACGGCATCTTTACAATCCACCCGGAGTTTTTCGGTTTTATTGAACAGGAAACCGACCGCAATCAGCGAGACGATGATACCGGCGCTGCCGAGGGAAAGCAGGAACTTGCGGCCCTTTTTGTCCACCAATGCCACCGCAGCCATGGTCATGAGGAAATTGACCAAAGTGAGGATCACATAGCCCATGTGGGCTTGCGCGTCATTCAGTCCGGCCTGGATCAGAATCGTGGCGTTGTAACCAATGATCGAGTTGATCCCGGTGGCCTGATTGCAGGCAAGAATGACGCAGGCGAGCAGGAACGGAATAACATATTTCCGCGACAACAGGGAACCGCGAACCTTGCTCTTTGTATCACCATTCACCGACGTCGTGGCGGTTTCGTTCATTTCCTGAAGCTCTATCTCGGCTTGCTCCGGCGAGCGCGAACGCAGCAGGGCGTTGCGGGTGGCATCCACCTTGCCGCGCTTGTAGAGCCAGCGCGGAGATTCGGTCACCATAAAAGCACCCAGCACAAATAGGATGCCAGGCAGCATGGAAACCCAGAAAATCCAACGCCAGGCATGGTCCTTGGCGGCAAAGAGCTGCTCTGCCGTGCCGTTTTTCTCGATATCTCCAATCCAAATGCTGAAGCCCCAGCCGATCAGCGCCGCGGCCACGATGCCCAGCGTGAGCAGCCATTGGAACACCCCGGTGCCCTTGCCGCGAGTCGACGCGCCGAGGCACTCTGCCAGATAGAGCGGCACCACCACTCCGATGAGACCCGCGCTCACGCCTTGCAGCAAGCGTCCCATTACCAGCGGGCCGAAACCCTGCGCCAGTGCAATCATCGGGATGCTGGCCACAAACACCACGCCGCTGATGATCATCATCGGCTTGCGGCCTATCAGATCGGACAATACTCCCGCAAACAAGGTGGAAATCACGCTGCCCAGCAGCACCGCAGCCACGATGATGGACAATTGTCCGGCATTCAGCCCGGAAGTGGCCTCCATGTAGGGTAGTGCTCCGGCGATGATGCCGACGTCGATTCCGTAAAGGAGTCCGCCGAGACCGGCGACGAGTAGCAGGAATCGATTATAGGCGCTTTTGTCGGACTCCGCGCCGGGAATTGGTGTTTGGCTCATATGGGTGATTTAACCGGTGGGGTTACGGACAGGATGAAATGCCGCCATGGGTTTTTTCTAAAGGAAAGGCTGGTGGTTTGAATAACCCACCACGGACGATGACAGGTAAATGCTAAGGACCAAGGATGGACCTGCGCAACTCCGGGAGCACTTCATTTGAAATCACCGAGGGTAATGTCACGGATCCGCTCGACAGGCCGGCGGCCTTGCCGACAAGGTCAGATGACCCGCCGCCGGAAGGAGCCCCATGAGCATACGAAAACTAACTGTTCACGCCTTCGCCGATGATGCCCTCGCCGATCACGACGCCGTGGCGGTGGCCGCCCTCATCCGAAGCGGTGAGGCCTCAGCGCAGGAAATCACGGCGGCGGCCATGGCCCGCGCCGGTATCGTGAATCCCGCGATCAACGCCATCGAACTGGAAAATTACGAACAAGCCCTGCGACATGCGGCGCTGCCGTGCGCGGGTGTTTTTGCCGGTGTGCCGACCTTCATCAAGGACAATACCGATCTGATGGGCCTGCCTAGCAACCAAGGCTCGCAGGCGGTCAACGCGAGGCCGGCACGCGCGCATGGTGCCTTTGCCAAACAATTCCTAGCACTGGGCGTCATCCCGCTGGGCAAGAGCCGCATGCCGGAATTCGGTTTCAATGCCAGCACCGAATATGCGGACCAGCCACCCGCGCGCAATCCCTGGCATATGGATTACTCCTGCGGTGCCTCCTCCGGTGGTTCGGCGGCATTGGTGGCGGCCGGCGTTGTGCCGATCGCGCACGCCAATGATGGTGGTGGTTCCACCCGTATTCCTGCTGCTGCTTGTGGCCTCATCGGACTCAAGCCCACGCGCGGACGTCTGGTGGCTTCCGAATCGGCGCGCGCCCTTCCGCTCAACATCCTGGCCGACGGCATTGTCAGCCGCAGCGTGCGCGACACCGCGCATTTCTATGCGGGTGCCGAAAAATATTTCCGCAATCGCAAGCTGCCCCTGATCGGGCATGTCGAAAGTCCGGCGAAAAAACGGCTGCGGATAGGCGTGGTTTTCGACTCCATCGCGGGCATTCCCACCGATGCCCTCACCCGCGCCACCGTTCAGGATACCGCCCGACTGTTAGCTGATATGGGGCATCATGTGGAGGAGGTGGCGCTGCCCGTGGGGCCGGGATTTGCGCGCGACTTCAGCATCTATTGGGGCATGCTGTCGTTTCTCGTCAGCACCTTCGGCAAGCGGGTCATGAGCCCGGATTTTAATCCGGCGGGCGTGGACAATCTCAGCCGCGGCCTCGCCGCGCATTATCGCAGGAACGTGCTGAAAACACCGCTGGTGCTCTATCGTCTGAGAAAATCCGCGCAGGTCTATGCCAACTTTTTCCGCGACTGGGATCTCGTTCTGTCGCCTGTTACGGCACACACCACCCCGGAACTCGGCTGGCTGTCGCCGGCGCAGGATTTCGACCGGCTTTTCGACCGCTTGCTGAACTATGTGAACTTCACCCCGTTCAACAATGCTGCTGGCACCCCCGCTATTTCCCTGCCCATGGGTGCCACTCCACAGGGCCTGCCCATCGCCGTGCATTTTTCGGCGCGTCACGGCGCGGAGCGCACCCTGCTGGAAATCGCCTATGAACTGGAAGAGGCGCGGCCGTGGCGCCGCATCCAAGACCTCCGCTGATTCTCCGCACAGCGATGCCGGAAAAACTCACGACGATCCATTCGAGTGGCCGGAGACCCGGGTCAGAGTTCCCCGGTTCGAAACGGTTGGTTCTTAAAACCGCGACGTTTCGCTAGCGGGCGGGGGCGGATTCGCTAGCATTGGGAAGCCACCATGAAATCCGTCCTCCATCCGTCGCCTCGGGCACTCGTTTCGCTCGCTGTCATCTGCACAAGTCTGTCAGGAGCCCTCTTTGCCGCTGATACGACCACGTGGCAGGTTCCCCTCGGTGGCAACGCCTATCTGACCGAACAGGGCAAGGATTCACCGGACAAAGTGGAGGCCGCCGGCGTGAACCAGTGGCGGGACGGCAAAAGCGTGTTTTCGATTTATTTCAGGGCCGACCGGGCGGCGGTTCTCAATCTGGTCCTGCGTCTCAAGGTGCCGGAAGGGGAATCCTCAATCCGCGCGACGGCGCTCGGCGCGGTCTTCGAAAAGAAAGTCACGGGAGCGGCCTCGCAGGATGTCAGGCTCGGTCTGGTGACCGTGAAAGCACCGGGCTATGTGAGGCTGAATTTGCAGGGGCTCGATAAGAAAGGCCCCGTTTTCGCCGAAGTCAGTGATTTGATCGTCGCCTCCCAGACGCCGGAGCTGAAGCTGGACTATGTGAAGGACAACGAATCCAACCGGTTCTATTGGGGACACCGCGGACCATCCGTCCACCTTGGCTACGGCGCGACCGCCGGAAAAACGGTCGAGTATTTCTACAATGAAGTCACGGTTCCGGTAGGTCAGGATCCGATCGGCTCGTATTACATGGCCAACGGTTTCAGCGAGGGCTACTTCGGGATGCAGGTGAACGGTCCTGAGCAAAGGCGGATCCTGTTCTCCGTTTGGAGTCCGTTCACCACGGATGATCCCAAGAGCATTCCCGAGGACCATCGGGTGAAATTACTGGCTAAGGGCGGGGACGTGCACGGCGGCGAGTTCGGCGGCGAAGGCTCGGGCGGACAAAGCTATCTCCTCTATCCGTGGAAGGCGGGAACGACCTACAAGTTCCTCAACCGCGCCCGGCCTGACGGCCAGGGCCACACGATCTACACGGCCTGGTTCTTCGCCCCGGAAGTGGGGAAATGGCAACTGATCGCCAGCTTCCAGCGCCCGAAGACAGACAAGTATCTAACTGGCATGCATTCGTTCCTTGAGAATTTCAACGATCGCAACGGATATCTCGGGCGCAGCGCCCGGTATGCGAACCAATGGGTTCGGGACACGGACGGCAAATGGACAGAAGTGACCAAATCGCATTTCACCGGGGACGACATCGCCAGCCGTGGATTCCGTCTCGACTACGCCGGCGGCGTGAACAAGGGCGCTTTTTTCCTCCGCAACGGTGGTTTCTTCGCGGAAACCGTGAAGATCGGGAGTTCGTTCGACCGCGAGCCCGCTCCTTCCCAGCGCCCGGAAATCGATTTCGATTCGCTCGAAGCAGTGAAATGAGGGGCGAAGTTAAAATCATCTGCCGGGATGACGGCGTTGACCTCCTTCGTTCCATCGCGTGAACGCCGGCGATTTTACCGATCATTTACGGACGGAACCCGCGCTTTCGGATAGGAAAGCCGGTGATGAAAACATTTGTCCTCTGCTCGCTCTTCGGATCCTTTTCGCTGGCCCTCGCCGCGGAGGAATCCGTGGTCAAACCCACGCTCGAATCCGTCGGACTCTTCAAAAACGGCCTCGCCGTCGTGCGGGCGACCTTTCCTGTCAACGGGTCCGGCATCTACCGCTGGGACAAAGTGCCACGCGTGATCCACGGTTCGTTCTGGATCGAAAGCGATGGTGAAATCTCCGTCCAGTCCACCCAGCGCCTGGTGGACGTCACTGAGGAAACCGAAGCGCCCACCGGTGTGATGCAACGCGATCTGGCGGGCAAGGAGGTGACTGTCACTTTGAAGCCTTCGGCTTCCACCGCCGGAGCTTCGTTCAGCGGCAAAGTCTGGGAAATCCCGGCGCAGACTCCGAGCCGGACATGGGATGCCGACTTCAGCTCGCTCAACGGCTCTTCACCCTCCTGGTATTATTACCGCCAGCCGGTATCCACCACCCCGCCTCCGCCGCCCGACACCGGAAATTTTCTCGTCCTGATGGATCCCTCCGGCGTCCGCCGCTACATCGACCAGTCGGGCATTTCCTCGTTAGAGACCCGCGGCCCCTTCGGACCCGCCACCCGCACGATGGAGCGTCCGGTACTGCTGTTCGACGTTAAAAAAGTCCCGGCCAAAGGCGGTCTGGTGCGCGTGAGCTGGTTAACCAAGGGGCTCGCCTGGATGCCCGCCTATCAAGTGGATCTGAGTGATCCCACGAAACTCCGCATCCGGCAGAACGCGGTGGTTCGCAATGAATCCGACGAACTCGCCGACACCGAGATCCAACTGATCTCAGGATTTCCCAACGTGCGCTTCGGTTCCGTGGACTCGCCGCTCTGGCCCGGCACCGCCCTTGCCACGTTCTTCCAACAGATCAACCAGTCCTCGTCCACGGGGAGCCCGTTTCTTGCCAACGGCGCGGTGAGCCAGCAGATGGCGTATTCGAACTACGCGTCATCTAGTAATGCGCCGGTCCCCGAACCTGCGGAACGCGGCAACGCGAGCGACGACATCCACTATGAAAGCATCGGCCGCCATTCGTTGAAACCCGGCGATTCGCTCTCCGTCGATGTCGCAGCGGAAAGTGCGGCCTACGAGCGTGTGGTCGAATGGGTGGTGCCTGACGACCGTGATGTCAACGGGCGCTATCAGCGGAACAACCAAACTCCGCGCGACGACATGCCATGGGACGCCGTGCGTTTCGCCAACCCCTTCAAGTTCCCCATGACCACCGCCGCCGCCATGGTCACCGAAGCCGGAAAATTCCGCGGCCAGAGCCAGACGGAGTGGGTCAATCCCGGACAACGCGCGTGCCTGCGGATCACCCGCGCGCTCAGCGTGCAGACCGAATCGACCGAAATCGAAGAGGAAGGCCAGCGCGAGATCGTCTGGATCGCCGGCAACGACTATCAGCGCACCCGTGTGAAGGGCACGCTCACGGTCCGCAACTTCCGCGGCAAAGACCTGACCATGACCATCCGCAGCGAGTTTTCCGGGAAATTGATAGAAGCGGATGGCAAGCCGGAGTCCAAACTCCGCACCGAAGGTGTTTCCAGTGTGAACCCGCGGCTCCAGCTCGACTGGACCATCCAACTCCCGGCCGGACAGGAAAAGGAAATCACCTATCGTTACGAGGTGCTGGTGGACCGGTGACCGGTCATTCTTCGACCGGGTGCTCGGTCATTCGCACACCCGGTCGATTCAATGCTGAAGCGCTCCTGTTTACTGAATGGTGATTTCAGAAACCATGAGCCAGTTCGTTTGTGGGGCGGTGACACGGAGCCGGAGATGACGCGTCCCGGCGGGGACATTTCCCGTGGCTTTGCCGTTTTCAAAGGTGGTGGCTTCTGACCAGGAGTTTCCATCAGGTGATGACTCCAGCACCCCTTTTTCCAAACGGTCGCCATTGCCGTTCGCTCCACCGGTGGTGATCGTGACGGACGACGCCTTCTCCAAAGGAGCTTTGAGATGTACGGTGATATGATCGTCCGGTTTCAAAGCGCGGTTGGCCCAGAAGAACGTGTCCGCCCGACCATCGAACGCGAGCTCGGGCCAGTTTTCCTCATGTTGGCCCAGCGAGGTTTCGACGGTTGAGCCATCCTTGGTTTTTTTGACAGCAGGAGTGGCGACGTCGCCACGATGAAGGCCTGCCGCATCATAGCGCTTCAGAATGCCATCCAGCCGCTGGCGGAAATCCGCATAATCTTTCCGCGCGGGCGGAGTCCATGCCACTTCCGAGAGGGCGGCCATGCGTGGAAACGCATGGTATTCCACCTTCTTGAAATCGTGGAAATACTCCGACCAGAGATTGGCTTGTACACCGAGGATGTGCTTCGCCTCGCTCTCGGTCAGGGAGGCGGGGATTGGATTGTAGGAATAGACTTTGTCGATCGGCAGCAGTCCGCCGATGGCTTCGTATTCCTTGCCCTTTGCCAGCTCCTGACCGGCCGGTGACTGATAGTGGTCGAAATACATGAAGGCATTGGGGGACATCACCACGTCGTGCCCTTCCTTTGCGGAAGCGATGCCGCCGTCCTCACCGCGCCATGACATCACCGCGGCTTTAGGGGAAAGTCCGCCTTCGCGGATTTCATCCCAGCCGATCAGTTTTTTGCCTTTGGCTTCGAGGATTTTTTCAACCCGTTTCACGAAATAACTCTGCACGTCGTGGGCATTCTTCAGGCCTTCCTTCTTCATCAGCTCCTTCACCCGCGGCGAGTTTTCCCACTGGGTCTTGGGTGCCTCATCGCCGCCCATGTGAATGTAGGTGCCCGGAAACAGAGCGGACAGCTCCGTGAAGACATCGTCGACAAATTGAAAGACTTCCTCGGTCGGTGCCAGAGTGTAGGGGTAAACGCCCCAACCGGTTACCACCTTGGGCGCATAGCCCTGGATGTCGCTGTTGCCCAGATTCGGATAGGCGGTGATCGCGGCCGCCATGTGGCCCGGCATGTCGATCTCCGGGACGATGGTGATATGACGTGCCGCGGCATAGGCGACCACATCCTTCACCTGTTCCTGGGTGTAGAACCCGCCGTAGCGGGTGCCGTCCGAGCCGCCGCGATTGCCATACGGTGGGGTGGAGTCGCGGAACCCGCCGACTTCGGTGAGCTTGGGATATTTCTTGATTTCGATACGCCAGCCCTGGTCCTCACTGAGGTGCCAGTGGAAGGTGTTCAGCTTGTGAAACGCCATCCAATCGAGGAGCCGCTTGATGTCGTCGACCTGATGGAAGTGACGGCCCACATCCAGCATCATGCCCCGCCAGGCGAAGCGGGGTTGGTCGGTGATCCTAACGGCAGGGACCGCAGCGGATGCTCCGGCAAGTCCGGATACCGGCAGGAGTTGGAGAAGCGTGCGAGTGCCATAATAGGCGCCCGCCGAATCCTTGCCGATAATGCGGACGGTATTCGGGGTGACCTCCAGCCGGTAACCGGACGCCGGAAGGTCGGACGCGGGATCAATGTCGAGCAGGATCTCGGACGTGGAAGGAGAGGTAGCCTTGGTGGCGAGGGCGGTTGGCTTGCCAGTGAGTTTGGTCAAATCTGCGGCGAAGAGTTTTGCGTCGCCCGCAAGCGACGGGGCATAGCGGATTCCGGTTTTTTCCGAGAACGTGAAATTTCCTTCACCAGGTTGGACCACCGCAGGAAGCGGGATGAGTGAAAGCGGTTCGGCTGCGGAGGCCGCGAGCGTGGCGGCGAGGGTGAGGGTGAGGTAGGCGATGTTTTTCATGAAATCAGGAAAGCGGCGGTGTTGAAAGGGAGTTGGAAGTGCCGGTATTCTGGCTGGCGAATTCGACGAAAACCGGTCCGGACCGGGTGCGTTCCGCCGATGATGCATCGGCGCTCCCATTGCGCCGCATTTGTAGCATCGGCTTCCGGCAAGGCTGCGGCCGTGATCATCCCGGGCTCTCTCGTTCGGTGTGTCGCTGGATCAATGGGGCAGTCGCTATTCGCAGCCACGGATGCGGTAAGGGATATCAGACGTGTGTTCCGAGCCATTTCGGGGGAGGATACGCGGTTTCCTTCACCCTTTCGTAAAAATCCTGCTGGTTTGTTTGGCCAACCATCGTTTCTTACCGATGCTGAAGTGGAACGGTGCAAGCCAAACCGCTGGCACAGATGCGGTCGAGTGAGGGCACTTCGGATTTCGGGCTAAAAAGATCCGCCCCCGGCAGAGGGCGCAGAATCGCGCGATCGGTCCGGAAACCTCGGGTCATATTCAATCCCCGCCCGGTCCAGCTTCGCGATCAATGGTTTCATGAACCCAGTTCGTGGCGGATTTTTTCAAATCCTTCACGAAATCCGCAAGGCTGTGGGTGGATTTCAAACCGACTGGCAAATGCACGTGATCCGCCACACCGCCGACTGCTTGCGGGATTCCGCCCAAGCCGTTGATGGTTACGCCGAGATATTCGTGGAGGCGCGGCCGCCATGATTCGTCGATCAACTGCATCCGGTCCTTCGTGCCGAACACGATGTGATAGTGCAGACTCGGATGGGTGGAAGCCATGATTGGAAAATGGCCCGTGCGCCACGGCCTGTCACGCATTTCCAGCACACCTTTCAGGGTGCCGATCCAAGAGTAATTCTTTCCCCGGGGTGGTCGTCGCTCGCGCTCCTCGACCCCGGGCTAAGTTCTGTTATCCCTCCCGGGATGAAGAAATCAGGCGGAGCTTCCGCGCGCCTCTCAACGCGGCGCCTTGTGGTATCATTGCCATTCGACCCCGGCAGCGGGTCGCAGATAGCGTGGAGAGGGGAACGTTTTTCACCTCTTCCCCTTCGACATTTTCAAAAACGCCTCCACCTCTGCCAGCGCTCTCGTGTTGAAAACATCCTGTTTCCTCAGCCAGCCTTTTCTCGCCAAGCGGACGCCGAGGCCGATGTGATGCAGCCCCATCGTCGAGTGGGCGTCCGGGTTGATGGAGCAGAGAACGTTTTTGTCGCGCGCGCGTTTCCACCAGCGCCAGTCCATGTCGAGGCGCTGTGGGCTGCAGTTCAGCTCGATGATGGTGCGGGTTTCTGCGGCGCAGTCGATGATCATGGCGTGGTTGACGGCGTAAGGCTCGCGCTTGAGCAGGAGCCGGCCGGTGACGTGCCCTAACATGGTGACGTGCTCGTTCTCCATCGCGCGGCAGATCCGGCGGGTCATCTCTTCTTCGGAGAGGGTGAAGGAGGCGTGGACGGAGGCGACGCAGTAATCGAGCTTGGCGAGCAGTGCGTCGTCGAAATCGAGCGAGCCGTCTTTCAGGATGTCCACCTCGCTGCCGGCGAAGAGGCGGAATTTTTCATAACCGGCGTTGAGTTTCGCAATGGCTTCGATCTGTTCCAACAGCCGCGTTCCATCGAGACCGTTTGCCTGGAAGGACGACTTCGAGTGATCCGCGATGCCGAGGTATTGCAGGCCGAGGTCCATTGCTTCATCCGCCATCGCTTCGAGCGTGTCCCGGCCGTCGGAGGCGGTGGTGTGATTGTGGAAAGTGCCGCGGAGCTGGGTGAGTTCGACGAGGCGGGGCAGCGTGTGATCGGTGGCGGCTTCGATTTCACCACGGTTTTCGCGGAGTTCCGGCGGGATGAAATCGAGGCCGAGCGCGCGGTAGATATCGGCTTCCTCGTGGACCTCGAAGCTCGACGCGGTTTCTCCGGTGAAGCCGTATTCGTTGAGCGAGAGCCCTTGTTTGAGCGCCAGCGATCGGATGGCGACGTTGTGCTCCTTCGATCCGGTGAAATACTGAAGGGCGAAGGGAAACTGCGCGTTGGATACCGCGCGGAGGTCGCACTGGAGACCGTTTTTCAAGCGCACCGATGATTTCGTGTCGCCACAGACGATCACGGATTCCACCTGCGGCAGCGTGGTGAAATCCTCGCAGACCAGTTTCGGTTCCTTCGTCGCCACGAGGAAATCGAGATCGTGCACGGTTTCCTTCGCCCGGCGGAAAGAACCGGCGGCGGTGACCCGCGAGATTTCCGGATGCATCCGCAGCAGTTCCAGAATCTCCTCCACCAGCGGGCTGATACCGCCTAGCAGAAAGGTGTCGGCGAAGGTTTGTTTGAGGGCGATGGCTTCCAGGATCTTCACCTGCGTTTTCGCTCCGAAGCCGGGCAGGCCTGCGACTTTCCCCGCGTCGCAGGCGGCTTTCAGATCGGCGATGGAGGAAATTTGCAGAGCTTCGTAGAGTGCTTTCACTTTTTTCGGTCCGAGTCCTTGCAGGTCGAACAGTTCGAAAAGCCCTGCAGGAAACTCCGCGCGCAGTTTTTCATAAAACTCCAGCCGGCCGGTGCTTGCGAGTTCGTGCAGCTTGTCCCGCAGCGCATCGCCAATTCCCTTGATGCCCTTCAGCTCGTTCTTCTCCGCGAGTTCCACGATCTCGCCATCGTAATTTCTAACTGTCTCCGCGCCCTGGCGGTAGGCGCGGATCTTGAACGGGT
>JBDSNC010000138.1:0-15481 GCA_039915545.1 Luteolibacter sp. | reverse complement strand
TCCATCACCGCCGGTGGGTGGACAGCGGTGCGGTCGATTCGCAGATCGACTGGTGGAAGAACAAACTCGCCGGTCACTCGGGCGTGCTCCAGCTTGCGACTGATTTCCCCCGCCCCAACCGGCCATCTTCGGATGGTGGTGCCATTGAAGTGACGCTTTCCTCCGATCTCTGCGACCGCGTTTCGGCACTGGCAAAGACGCACCGCGGCACGCCCTTCATGGTCCACCTCGCCGCGTTTCTCCTGCTTTTGCGGAAGCATGGTGCGGGTGATGATCCCGTAGTCGCCATTCCCATCGCCAACCGGAACCACGCCGCTGCGGGCAATCTGATAGGAACCCTCGTCAACACGCTGCCGTTCAGGCTTTCGCTGGATCCTGCCGAATCGTTCGCCACGCTTCTCGACCGGGTTCGCGAGGCGACCTTCGAAATGCAGGCCAATCAGGACGCGCCGTTCGAGCGGATCATCGATGCGGTCAAACCCGACCGTTCGCGCGACCACGCGCCGCTTGCGCAGGTGATGTTCGACCACCAGGAACTCCCGATCGCGGAAACCTGGTCCGGCGGGCTGCACTGCAAGCCCTACATCGCCCACCGCGGCGCGGCGCAGTTCGATCTGAGCCTGCTGCTGACCGTGCTGCACGACCGCCAGCAGCTCACCATCGAGTATCGGACCGACCTGTTTCTGCGGGAAACCGCCTCGTCGCTCCTGAACCGCTACCTCGCCACGCTTGAATCTGTCTGCGATCGTGCGGAACAGGAACTAACCGCCGTTACCGGCCTCACCCACTCCGACAACGAGTTGCTCGACGAGATCTCCCAAGGCCCAGATCGCCCGGATTTCCTCGGAAAAACCACACCCACCCTCATCTCCCGGCGTGTCGCCCGCCATCCGCTGCGAATCGCTTTCGAAGCTGCCGGTGAAAGCCTCGATTACGGAACTCTTGACGCGAAGTCGAACCACCTGGCTGCCAACCTGCGCGACCTCGGCGTAATGCCTGGCGACCGGGTGGCAGTTCTGGCAGAACGGGATCTGGTGCTGCCGGTCGCCCTGCTGGCCATTTGGAAATCCGGTGCTGCCTACGTCCCGCTGGATCAGGCCAATCCACCCGAGCGGCTCAGGCTGATTTTGGAGGACCAGGCACCGCTTCACATTTTGGTTTCGCCATCATTGGAAAATCGGATTCCAGAGAACTTCACTACGATCCTGCTGGAGGAACGGCTGATGGAACATTCCGCCAGCACGGTTGTTCATGAAATTTCTCCGATGGATCCCGCCTACGTCATCTACACGTCCGGCTCGACCGGCAGGCCGAAAGGGGTGGTCGTTTCGCACGGGGCGCTGGCGAATTTCCTGCTCTCGATGGCGGAAACTCCGGGCTTCACCGAGGGCGACAAACTGCTCGCAGTCACCACCATTTCCTTCGACATCTCCACACTGGAAATTTTCCTACCCCTCATCACCGGCGGCACCTGCGATCTGGTCAGCGCGGAAACCGCCCGCGACGGCCGGTCCTTGTTGGAGAAACTGAAATCCTCGCGCGCCACGGTCATGCAGGCCACCCCGGCCACCTGGCGGCTGCTGATCGACGCCGGTTGGGAAGGCTCGTCCGATCTGAAAATCTTGTGCGGCGGTGAAGCGCTCGACCTGCCGCTCGCCACCCAGCTCGTGAAAATGGGTTGCCAGCTCTGGAATCTCTACGGCCCGACGGAGACCACTGTTTGGTCGACGCTTTGGCGCGTGCCGCCGGAGCCGAAGTTCATTCGAATTGGTGAACCGATCGCGAATACCGGCATTCACATCCTATCGGGCGACGGCACTCCTGCCGCGCCCGGAGTGACTGGCGGGCTGTGGATTTCCGGCGCAGGACTGGCCGACGGCTACTGGAAACGCCCGGATCTCACGGAAAAGCGCTTCGTTTCCGCACGCTATGATACCGGTGATCTCGCGAAATGGCATCCGGACGGCACTTTGGAATGTCTCGGTCGCTCCGACGGTCAGGTGAAAATCCGCGGATTCCGGGTCGAGCTGGGAGAAATCGAAGCAGCCCTCGCCGATTATCCGCAGGTTGCCCAAGCCAAGGTCGCCCTCCGCGGCACCGAGACAGGAAAATTGATCGCATGGGTGACTCCGAGCGGAAGTGGCACTTTGAATTTGTACGATTTACGGGATTTCCTGACAAACCGACTGCCCGCCTACATGCTGCCAACCGACATCGGCGTGGTGGACTCGTTCCCCCTCAATTCCAACGGAAAGGTCGATGTCGCCCGGCTCGCCACCCCGCAAAACCAGCCGCAATCTGAGCCCGCGAGCACCGACACCGAGCGGAAACTCTCTGAAATCTGGTCGGAACTACTGCAGCGGGGGCCGGTTCACCGCGACGACGACTGGTTTCACAGCGGCGGCCATTCGCTGCTGGCGCTGCGTCTGTTTGCAAGGATCTACAAGGATTTTCACATCAGTCTGCCGCTTTCCGCGATTCTGGATCACCCGACACTGCGCTTGCTGGCATCAATGATTGACGAAACGGAGCCACGAATCAGTGTCGATGGACCATGACGCCGGGGCAGGTCATCATTCATCCAGTTTTCCCCCACCGCCTCTCTCCCGATTTCGTCGATGCGTGTCTGACGGATGAGGAAAAATCCCGCGCCGCGCGTTTTCATTTTCCGAACGACGCCACTCATTGGGCCGCCTGCCGGGCTGCATTGCGAGCGATACTTGGACGGGAAATCGGGCTGGCTCCACGCGAAGTGCCGTTGGTTTTCTCGGAATTCGGGAAACCCCTGCTCGCTTCGCCGTTCAACTCACTGCATTTCAATCTCTCCCATTGCCCGGATCTCGCCATTGTCGCTCTGAGTCTGGATGGCCCGGTAGGCATCGATCTGGAATCGCTCGCCAGGGCCACCGACCTTCTCGAATGCGAAAACTCATTCTGCCACCCCGAGGAAATCCGGACACTTGATGCGGACAAGGAGGTCAGGGCCACCCAACTCCTCCGGATCTGGACGGCCAAGGAGGCGGTTTTGAAAGCACTGGGAACCGGGCTCTCACATCCGCCGGAATTGGTTCGGATTGTTTTCGGTCCAGAGGACACCGTCGCGGAATCGGAACAAGGCCTCTCTGAAATCGAAATTCAGATGATCCGGCGGCTGGAGAATCCGGCTTTCGAAGGCTTCTGTGTGATGGTTTCGTCCCAAAAAACCGCATATAGGAGCGAAATCGTCCTTAAAGGGACATTCCAAGCGGGCAATTGAAGCTGTGCTCGGCTAGGAATTCACAAAAAACATTTCCTTCCGACTTGGGATTTGGTATCCGCAAGCAACTATTGAAACTGTTGCAACCTTCATAAAAACAAGCGCAGCTCAATATTTGAAACAATCGATTCATGCTTAAGATTCAAACAGAAAAACCATTCCAGCAATCGCTTGACTTTACGAGTTTTTAAACAAAACCAAGTCAAGACCTGTAATATTTTAAAGAATTGACAATTCGTAAGAATTGATGTTCTATCTGCGTGTCCCCATTTGAAACCAGCCGTGAAACGCCGCGACGTAGAAATCATTCAAAAAGACGGAAGGTTCCTCGTGCTTCTGGCCCGTGAACCACTCCCCCTTTCGCTCAGCCAGATCGTCCGCGAGGGTGAATACCGGATGGCGAACCTCTGCGATCGCATCGGAGTGTCCGAGCGCCACCTGCGCCGGGTTTTCGAGGACGGATTGGGCATCAGCCCGAAAGATTGGCTGCGCCAGGAACGCATGGTGGCTGCAAGGTCCCTGCTGCGCGAGGGCTCGCCGATCAAGGAAGTCGCCATTGACCTGGGCTTTACCACCGCGAAGATGTTTTCGCGTGATTTCCAGACTTTCCACGGAGTGAAACCCACCGATTTCCAACGGAAGGAACACGCGTTTGTTACAAATGCGATCACCGCTTGATTTCCCGTAAGGTACTGATTATCAATATTCATACAAATGATACAAACGGGCGCTTGATCAGTTCAAGCGCCTTTCTTTTGCCCCGGTGACCGGCTGGATGGAAACGATCGCGTCCTCGATTGACTTGAACACGAGTTTCACCCGGAGCTCCGAGCGGATCGTCTCTCCAACCTGAAAATTGATGTTGATCGCGGTTTTGTGAGTCTCCCACTCTGTGGATTTGAATTCCCTTCCCTATTACGAAGCCTCAATCCGCTCGCGCGGCTGAAACCCCGTCTCATCGAGGACGACATTTACGGCGATCTGCCGGCGCGACGGACAGCGACCGCGCAGTCTGAAACCGCTCAAAACGGCGCGGAACAGTAGGTCCTTTGCCGCTCGCCTTCCATGACAATGGTCCCCGGATACGGAGTGGCTACATCGCCGCAGGAAAATATCAGGGGCGGATGATGGAGTAGAAATCCACAGTCGACCTCGGCGGGGCAGTAGCGTCCGGACGATTTGCACCTTGCCGCCGTTTGTGCCGCTTGCTAGGAATGCAGATTGTGAACGGTCTTGGAAAACGACTGTGCCCCCCCCTCTGCCTCGGACTCTGCGGCCTTTCGTGCCTCGGTCCCCGCGCAGCGGCGGAGGATTTGTCGGAACTGATCGCCGCGGCATGGACCGTCGCGGAACAACGCAGTGAGGCGAACGTGGCTTGGATGACAGCGAGCCAGGGTGCGCCAGCGATGTATTCGATCTATCCGGCGATCGGCGACCCGGCAAACGGTCACTGGGTTCTGAACTTCAACATCCGCAACTGGCGTGACGGTTTCTGGCCCGGCACGCTCTGGTTTCTCGCCCAGCGCACCGGCAACGACCTGTGGCGGCAGCGTGCCACCGACTGGTCAGCCCCGCTCGCCGAGTCCGACAACTCCGATCACGATATCGGATTCATCACGCTGGCGTCGCTGGGAAAAGGCTGGCTGTATCACGACGATCTGACCGATCCGGACGGCGTCTATCGGGCCTTCGCGAAAACCGCGATCACCACAGCAGCAGTCAAACTGGACTCCCGTTTCAACCAGCCCAACACCAGCGGCGTTCCCATCCCGGCGGGCTTCACCCGCTCGTGGAACACGCCTTTCCAGGATCCCTATCCGGTCTGCATCGACAACCTGATGAACATCGAGGTGCTGTTCATGGCCTACGAAATGAACGGCCGCCAGCCGGTACAGCGTCCGTGGTTCGATCATGCGCTGACCCACGCCCGCACGACGATCGCACGGCTGCTGCGAGCCGACGGCAGCACCTATCACGTCGTGAAACACTTCGAGAGCGGCCCGCAGATCGGACAGATCGAGCGAAAGTGCACGGTCCAAGGATATGGCGACGAAACCACCTGGTCACGCGGGCAGGCGTGGGCCATCCACGGTTTCGCCACCACCTATCGTTATGCCCGGCGCGATCCCGGCACCAATGCCGCGGACCTCCTCGCCGCCGCCCGCTCGACCGCGGACTATTTCCTCAGCCATCTGCCTAACGACTTCACAGCGGATCCTTACAACCACCGCGCGGGGGATTTCGTGCCGCCGTGTGATTTCGACGTGGCCCTCGGTGAGCCGGTCGGACCATGGAATGATGGCAACAACGACTACAACTCCGCCACCGGCATCGGCCTCGGCGACCGCCGGTCCGCGCTGCTTTCGTTCACCTTGCGGGATTCGGCAGCGGCGGCGATCGCGGCATCCGGATTAATTGAACTGAGCGGTCAGGTGGAATCTCCGGCCGATCAGGCCCGTTACCTCGGAGCGGCGGAAAAAATTCTGAAATGCCTGATCACCTACGACGGCGCCGATCCCGGCACCGATCCCGACTACCTCTGCGCGGCGGGCGACCCGGCGAACCCGGGCATTCTCAAAGCCGGCTGCGTGCTGTGGGGCGATTTCAACCGCTCGCAGATCTACGGCGACTATTATTTCCTCGAAGCCCTCTCGCGCTACGAAGCCCTGTCCGCGCGGAAAAGGTTGGCGGATACGCAGCAAGTCCGTTGCGACGGAGAGAATGTGGAGTTCGAATTTGAAACCAACGCCGCAGCTCCGACGCTTGAATTCCGTATCCAGAGGTCACCGGATTTGAGCGAGGGAAGCTGGTCCACGGTCGCAGCCCGGATAGGAGCAGGCGCTTGGAGCGGTGCCGCCAGTGCCAGCGAGGAATCGATGCCGGATGGTCACAAGCGCGTTAAAATCACAGACCCGACGCCGGGAGAACGTGGTTTTTTCCGCATTCTCACCCGCTCGATCGGTGGTGGCGGGCCTTGATTGTATCCGCCGTCGAGGAGCGGCAGATCGCTGCGATAAGTCTTTGGTTTTGGAGCTGCGGGGTGCATATTGCGCTATGCAATTTGCAATCATCGCATTTTGCATGAATTAAAATGGATTCCGCATCCAGAAAATCCATTCAAGTCTTTGCTTTTCAGTGTACTACCCATTGTCCAGGTCACGGCATGCGGAATGATAAGAACTTACGCTACCCAAACAACCCCACCTGCATGGACATTCTCATCGTTGACGACGAAAAATCGATCCGACTCACCACCTCTCTCGCACTTGAAGCGGAAGGCCATTATGTGGAGACCGCTGAAGACGGTCCCCTAGCCCTCCGCCGGATCAAGGAGGAAAACTTCGAACTCGTTTTCCTCGATCTGCGCCTCGGGGATGAGGACGGGCTTGAAATTCTCCAGAAGATCATCGCGATGAAGCCGCACCAACTGGTGACGATCTTCACAGCGCATGCATCCGTTTCCACGGCGGTCAAGGCGACCCAACTCGGCGCTTTCGACTACTTGGAAAAGCCATTCACACCGGATGAACTCCGAGCCATTTTGATCAAGGCCCAGAAGGCGATCAAGACGCAGGGCGAGGTTGTGCAACTGAAGGAAACCGTTCAGGAATTGAAAAGCGAGGTCCGCCATTCGTCGCCACCGCTGCGGTTCGTCCCTGAGGATGAGAAAACCCGCGAGGAGTTCGACGTCGTTTTCCGTGCCGCCGCGACGTCCGCCTCCATCCTCATTCTCGGCGAGAGCGGCACCGGCAAAAGCGCCATCGCTCGTGAAATCCACGAACGCAGCCACCTCCGGGACAAGCCGTTCGTGACAGTGAGCTGCCCGAGCCTTTCCAAGGAATTGTTGGAGAGCGCGCTCTTCGGCCACATGCGCGGGTCGTTCACCGGAGCCATCAAGGACACTTGGGGGAAAATCCACGCGGCGGACGGCGGCACGCTTTTCCTCGATGAAATCGGCGAGCTCCCGATGGAAATCCAGCCGAAACTCCTCCGTCTGCTCCAAGAACGCGAATACGAGCGGCTCGGCGAAAACAAGATCCGCACGGCCAACGTCCGCATCATCGCCGCCACCAACCGCGATCTGAAGTCGCGGATCAGCTCCGGTGAATTCCGCGAGGATCTCTATTACCGCCTCAACGTCATCAGCATCACCGTTCCTCCGCTGCGGGAACGACCGGCCGATTTGATCCGTTTCGCGAAGGACTATCTCGAGTTCTTCGCCGGTCAACTCGGACGGAAGATAGAAGGCTTCAGCGAAAGCGGCCGCAGCGCCCTGATGCGCCACCAGTGGCCGGGAAATCTTCGCGAACTCCGCAACGCCATCGAGCGCGCCACCATCCTCGCACAAGGTGCCAAGGTCGAGGCCGAGGACCTGCCCCGCCCTGCCGGTGTCGTGGCGGGTGCCACCGCGACCGATCCGGGTGCCCTCGGAATCGGCGGCGAACACAGCTTGGATCAAATCGAACACGCGCACATGGTCAAGGTGCTCGGCTGGGCTCCGTCCCTCGCGGACGCGGCGTCCGTTCTCGGCATCGACAAGGCAACACTCTATCGAAAGCGGAAACGCTTCGGCATGGAGTAACAGATCCCAATCACCCCCATGCTGCGCCTCCGGCTTTTCTACGGTCTTCTCACCATCATCCTCCTGTTGTGGAGCGTGGGAGCCGCCGCTTTGCTCCTGATGAGGGAATCCGTAAACGGCTTCGACACACGCCTGCGGACCGACTACCGGGCCATCGACGCCGCGCAGACGCTCCGCAGCCTCACCGTTACCATCAACACCCGCTACCTGCCCTCGCTGGCCTCCGCTCCTTCGGAAATTCCCGAAAACCGCGCGCTCTACGACCAGACCAGCAAGCAACTGGCGGACCAGATCGCCGCCATCCACCACAGCGAGGGGGCCGACGAACGTTGGAAAAGCGTGATGACCCGGCTGGACCAGGTTTTCGACACCTATTGCGAGGGTTATGAGAAATTCTTCAGCGGCAAGGTCGTGGACAGGAGCGACCGGCAGAAGCTGCTCCAGTTTCAAAGCATGCAGACGCAGCGGCTCACCGATCTCACCGAGAACGTGATGACGCTCAGCGAGGAGAAGCTGTTTTCAGGAGCCAGCCAAATTGTCCAAGGCTCCGGCAGAAACACGATTTTTGTGGTTACGCTTGTATTGTTAGGAACCTCGGTCGCGGCATTGATTTATTTTCAACTCGTCCGCCATCTCGTCGATCCGGTCGCGAACCTTCACCGGTCCATCGAAGAGATCAGCAAGGGGAATTTCGAACTCACACTCACCGAACCGACGCAGGGGAGCGAGTTATACCGGGTCGTCGCCGCTTTCAACGGAATGGCCGCCGAGCTCAAGTTCCGCCGCGGCCAAAACGACGAGAACCTGATGCGCGCGAACATGGTCAACCGTGCCATCCTCGAGGCGATCCCCTCGCCCGTCTTCGTCCTCAGCGACGACACCGGCATCGTCCAGATCAATCCCTCGGCGGAAAATCTGATGGAGAAACTCGGCATCGCCGGACGCCTGCCGCTCAAGATCCAGCACATCCTCGACGAGTGCCGGAAAACGCACGCGCACTTCCTGCCGGAGGATCCGCGGGAAGCGCTGCTGTTCCGCATCGAGGAGCAGGAATACTACTATCTGCCGCGCATTTTCCGTTTCGATTCAGACTACGCCTCACAGTCAGGCTGGGCGATCTTGCTGCACAACGTCAGCCACATCCGCTGGCTGGATGACATGAAGACCAATCTGCTTTCCACCGTCAGCCATGAGATCAAAACACCGCTCACCGGCATCCGGATGGTCCTGCATCTTCTGCTGGAGGAGCGTTCGAGCCAGCTCGACGAGATGCAGAAGATCATGATCACGTCCGCCAACGACGATTGCGAACGCCTGCTCGCCACGCTCAACAACCTGCTGGACCTTTCCCGTGCGGAAAGCGGAGCGACCGAACTCACCCGCGTCCCGCTGGACGTGCGGGAAAACGTCGCCCGCGCCGCCCAGCTTTATTCCGGGGCCGCGTCGTCGAAGGAAATTGAAATCACCATCGACGAAGCACACGGGAATTTTCCTGAAATTTCCGCCGATCCGATCCGTTTCGACGAGGTCCTGAACAACCTCGTTTCCAATGCCATCAAACACAGCCCGATGAAAGGAAGGGTCACCCTGCGCCTCTCGAAGCCGGACGCCGACCATGTCCGCATTTCGGTGATTGACCAGGGACCGGGCGTTCCCGAGAGCAGCCAGAGCCGGATCTTCGAGCGTTTCTATCGGGCACCCGGACAGGACTCGGAAGGCATCGGCCTCGGTCTTTTCATCTGCCGGGAAATCATGAGAGCCCACGAAGGACGAATTGGATTGCGCGAACGGACGGACAACCAAACCGAATTCTATATCGATGTCCCCAACGCCTGACAGCAGCGACATTCCTCACGACGACAAGCTTAAAGTGCTTATCGTGGATGACGAACCGACGCTGCGCCTCGGCTTTGCCTACGCCCTCACTAACAAATCAACCATCGTGGAAACCGCCGCCAACGGACATCAGGCGCTGGAACGAATCGCGGAAGTGGGTTTCGACATCATGCTCCTTGACCTGCGCATGCCGGAGATCGACGGACTCGGAGTGATCAGGACCCTGCGCGAGAGCGGCAACCCGATGCCCATCGTGCTGTGCAGCGCCGCCCTGACACCCGGCGCGGCACTGTGCGCCATCCGCCACGGCGTCGTCGATTTCCTCCTCAAGCCGGTGCGCCCGGTGGACCTGCGCCAGGTGATCGAATTCGTGCTCCGCCCCGAGAAGCGACCGCTGCCACTCGCGATGCGCGCCGCCAGGAGCGGTCGGTTCAATGAGGCGATCCTCATTCTGGAAGACGATTCCAGCCCCAGCAGGCAGGCCGGCTACTGGCTTGGCGTTTTCAGGTCCATCCGAGACAGTGATCCCATCGGCGAAACACCCGTGCTCACCGAGGAAATCCGCACCAGCCTGCCGATCCTCGCCTACAACTCGCCCACCATTGCCTGATCGCGAGTAACCCTTTCCGGGGACTCGCATTCCTGCTTTTTGCATCCAACATGGCGGGGTGAAACCCGTTACCGCCGTTTTCCGCGCCTCCCTTTTCGCACTAGCCGCGACCCATGCCTCGGCCCGCACCTTCGTCTCGCTCGATCCGGATTGGAAATTCCTCCAAGCGGATTCTCCCGGAGCGGAGAGCCCGGGATTCGATGACTCGAACTGGCGCAAGCTCGACGTCCCGCACGACTGGAGCATCGCCGGTGAGTTCAAGCAATCCGCCCCCACCGGCGGCGCGGGCGGCTGGCTGCCATCGGGCGTCGCCTGGTATCGCAAGGAAATCACCCTGCCGCCCGGGAGCGAGGGCAAGAGCGTGTGGATCGAGTTCGACGGCGTCATGCAGAACAGCGACGTCTGGCTGAACGGCACCCTCCTCGGCCACCGTCCGAGCGGTTATTTCAGTTTCCGCTACGACGTGACCGGGAAGATCAAGCCGGATGGGAAAAACCTCCTCGTCGTGAAAGCGGACACCTCCGCCCAACCTGCGTCCCGCTGGTATTCCGGCGGGGGGATCTATCGACACGTTAGAATGGTCGTCGCCCACCCGGCGCACATCGCGCCATGGGGAGTTTTCGTCAGCACGCCGGAAGCGAACGGCAGCAGCGCCACGGTGGACATCCGGACCAAGGTCACCAACACCGCCGACAAGTCAGGCAAGATCACGCTTCGCTCCGCCATCGTCGGACCTGACGGAAAAACCGTTGCCACGTTGAGCTCCACCACCACGCTCGATCCCGGCAAGGACAGCGAGGTCACCCAACAGATCAAGGTTCCCCAACCGAAACTCTGGAGTCTGGAAACGCCACAGCTCCACACCCTCGTCACCCGCATCATGGCCGGGGAAACCGTGCTCGACGAGGTTTCCACGCCCTTCGGCATCCGCCAGGCGGAGTTCAAGGCGGACACCGGTTTCTGGCTGAACGGGAAGAATTTCAAGATCAAGGGCGTCTGTCTCCATCAGGACGGCGGGGCGGTCGGCGTAGCCGTGCCACTCGGCGTTTGGGAACGCCGTTTCAAGATCCTGCGCGAACTCGGAGTGAACGCCATCCGCACCGCTCACACGCCGCCGGCACCGGAGTTTCTCGATCTCTGCGACCGCATGGGTTTCCTCGTGATGGACGAGTTTTTCGACTGCTGGACGAAGGGAAAGAACGATTCCGACTATCACCTGTTCTTCAAGGACTGGTCGAAAAATGACCTCCGCGACGGCATTCTCCGCGACCGCAACCACCCGAGCATCATCCTCTACAGCGTGGGAAATGAAATCCACGACACACCGAACGCCACTCTCGCCAAATCCATCCTCAACGGTCTCGTCGAAATCTGCCACGCGAATGATCCCACCCGCCCGGTCACTCAGGCGCTGTTCCGCCCGAATACTTCCGGCGATTACAAAAACGGCCTCGCCGACCTGCTGGACGTCGTCGGCACGAACTACCGCGACAAGGAGCTGATGGACGCTTGGAAGGACAAGCCCACCCGCAAGATCATCGGCACCGAGCAGGGCCACGACCGTTCGAGCTGGGCGGTCTGCCGGGACAATGCGCCCTACTCCGGCCAGTTCCTCTGGGTCGGCATCGACTACCTCGGAGAATCCTCCAACTGGCCGCTCACTGTTTACAATGTCGGGCTGTTGGACCGCACCGGTGTGGTTCAGGCACGCGGCTACGAGCGCCAGAGCTGGTGGAGCGAAAAACCGATGGTCCGCATGGTCCGCCGCATTGGAGCGACCGCCGCCACGCCCGCCGATCCCGGCTACGAAGCAGTGGAGTGGAAACGCCGCCAGGTGCTTTTCCCGGACTGGACGCCTGCCCACCTAACTGCTCATGACGAGAATGTCGAAGTTTACAGCAATGCCGAGGAAGTGGAACTTTTCCTCAATGGGAAATCACTGGGCAGCAAGCCGGTGCGCAAGGACGGCGCGGCGATCAACTGGCAGGTGCCTTTTGAAACAGGGACTCTCAAGGCCGTCGCCCGCACGAAGAACAAGGAAGTCTCCAACGACATCCTCCGCACTGCGGAAAAGCCCGCGAAGATCGTTCTTCTATCCGATCATGAGACGCTCGGCACCTCGTGGGACGACGTCGCGAACATCGAGATCCAAGTCGTCGATCAAAACGGAACCATCATCCCCAGCTATGGTGAACTGATCAAATTCACCACCAGCGGCCCTGCGAAAATCCTCGGCGTGGACAGCGGCAACGTCATCAGCATCGAGCCCTTCCAAGCCAACGAGCGCAAAGCATTCCAAGGCCGCGCGCTCGCCATCGTCCGGGCCATAGAAAAAGGTACCGTCACGCTGACTGCATCCGCCGAAGGCCTGCCACCCGCCACAATCACCCTTCCAACCACCAAATAACAGTAGTGGTCCGCACAGTCCCCTGTGCGGTCTTCCCCGCTGCCAAGAAACCGCACGGAGGACTGTGCCGACCACTTTCAAGTCAGTGGCATTTCCGTCTATCCATCCACGGCGTCGTCAGCTAGAACGCAGTCATGACGCCCGTTTCCGTATCATGAAATTCATCCACAAACACAGGCGGAGGATCCTGATCACCAGCGTGCTGCTGGTCATCATCAGCGCGATCGGCGTCATCCTCTGGGCCGGATTTCAAATCGCCAGTCCGCCCCGGCGCGCGCTGATGGATTATCACCGCGAGTATCTGGCCAACCCGGCGGCACACGGGATGGTCATTGAAAATTTCACCGCCAGCGACGGCACACACTGCCTCGTCTGCACACCCGATCATTCAGGAAACCTCGGCGACCGTGGAAACAAGATCCGCCAGCAACTCCCCGCACGCGGCCTTACCCTGAAACCTGCCGGTCAGGTCATCGGCACACTGGTTCTCCTCCATGGCCGCACGGGCCGGAAGGAAGACTACCTGCCCATCGCTGAACGGTTTTGCGCTACAGGTTTCCGCTGCGTGATTCCGGATCTCCCCGCCCATGGCGATCATCCGACCACCATCGCCACTTATGGCGTTCGCGAGGCGGACTTGCCGGCTCGGGTGCTGCGTGAAGCGGCAAAACATTTGGCGTTCGATCCCCAACCCGCAGGACTGCTGGGAATGTCGATGGGAGGCTCGGTTTCCGTCCACGCGACGGATCTGCCGGACGCCCCTTGGAAAGCACTGGTAGTGATCAGCAGTTTCGACTCCTTTGCGAAAGTGATCGAGGGCCAGGCGTCCCGACACATCGGCTCCACGCTGGGGCCTGTCTGGGCTGCGGGTACGGACATCGTCTATCATTGGAGATCCGGCATCCATCTCGCCGACATCCAGCCCGCCAGACACGCGGCGTCGATCCGGATTCCGACGTTGGTCGCCCACGGCACGTCGGACGAAATTTCCAATATCAGTTGCGGCAGGTGCCTCTTCAATTCCCTCCCCGCCACCACACCGAAAAAATGGATCGAAATCCCCGGTGCGGGCCACGATAACGTCCTCATCACCTCCTATCCCATCTACGCGGACATCGCCGCCTGGATGCTGGAAAACGTGAAATAATCTCCGTTCCACCACCTAATCCATAGAATCACACCATGCAAAGCCCTATCCTGAAAAGCCCTGTCTCCGGCAAACCCATGACCCCCGTCCTGCTCGAAACCGGTCTGGAAGCCCATCACTGCGAAGATACCGGTGGCCACTACATCACGTCGCAGGCCTATCTCTCATGGATTCAGCAACAACCCGCCCGTCTTCCTCATCTTCCAGCGCCAGCCGATTCCACTGAGCTCACGGCGGATTCCACCAAGCCGTTGTTTTGTCCCGAATCAGGAACCATCATGAGCCGCTTCAAAGTGGGCCACGGCTTCCGTTTTTCGATCGACCGCTCGATCACCGGCGGCGTCTGGCTGGATAGAGGCGAATGGGAGTCCCTGCGCGAGCGGAATTTCCACGATGAAATCCATCTTGTTTTCACCGCTCCCTGGCAAAAGCAGGTCAGAAATTCCCAAGCCCAGGCGGTCTATGAAACGACCTTGGAATCGTCGCTCGGCAAGGACCTGCTCGACCGGCTGACTCTGCTGCGCGACGAGCTGATGGCTCATCCTCACCGGAACCTCGCACTCAGTTATCTCGCGGAAAAAGCGAACTCCTTGGACAAGGTGGAGTGATCCACAAAGTCAGGGAAACAGGAATTGTCGTCCCGGCAATTGCTAGGGCGTGGATATCCCGAGCGTCTTCAATTCCCTATCAGTGAGCAGCCAGGTGAATCCCCGCTGCCGGGCCTGCGCTTTCACCAGGTTTTTGCGATCGGCTCTGGTGGCGTATTCGATGAGAAGCACCGGTTTTCCAACAGCACTGATTTTCTTGAGGAACCCCAGCGAGTAGTTCGTATCGGGCTTCGGCTGCACGCGGTTTCCATCGGTGAACAGATCTTCGATTCCGATGGCACTGGCGGTGGCGAGGAAATCCTGATGAGCCAGCAGTTGCGGGCCGTTCTGGGGAACGACCAGGGCATTCGGATCATCCCTGCGGACGTGCGCGGCGATCGTTTTCACCCAATCCACCATGTCGCGTCGATAGGTCTTTCCCGTTTCAGGATTGATCCTGTTGTCGACAAACTTGTCGCCATCCCGTTCGAAAAATTCAAACCCATCCACGATGTCCAGATAGACGCCATCGAATCCGGCAGCCATCACCGCATCGATGACCGGCAGCATGATCCGTTGCCAGCCTTTGGCCCAGTATTTCACCTTGTAGTTGCCCTCCCAATCCGGATTCTCCGCCACCAGCCAGCCGGGCGCGTCCTGAGTCAGCTTGCCGTTTTCCAACCAGCTTTTCTTCCAATACGGGCGGTAATCCTCCGCCTCGCCAATCGATACATAACAGATGATCCTGCGGCCCTGCCGCGCGCTGCGGATCGCATTCAGATCTCCGCGGGTCCATGGCACGTTTCCGGAAAAATTCGCGTCGAGCACGATCCAGTCGCGCCCCGATGCTGACAGACGCGTGACGGCCGATGCCTTGTTTTTGGCAAACGAGTCCGCCTGGAGGACATATGCCAGCGACTTCGGTGCGGGTGCGGGTGCGGGTGCGGGTGCGGGTGCGGGTGCGGGTGCGGGTGCGGGTGCGGGTGCGGGTGCGGGTGCGGGTGCTTGGGCGCAGGCCGCCTGGAAGAGTCCGAGGAGGACAGTCGCGGAAAAAGC
>JBDSNC010000114.1:0-6218 GCA_039915545.1 Luteolibacter sp. | reverse complement strand
GGGTGACCGGATAGTCGAAGCTGTGATCGACGCGGCCGTGGCCACCGGTATCTGCAAGATCGGTATCGAGGGCGATTTCGCGTGTGTCCATGCTCGGAACGTGGATGGGATAGTCGAAGACCGAGTTTCCGACGGAGAAGTTGAAGACGAAAACCAGATTGCCGCGCTCGGCGACGAGGATCTTTTGGTCGTGATCGATGAACATGAGCTGGGCCGGCGGTTTTGACAGGAGGTCGTATTTTTTTGCGAATTCCATCAGCTGCTTGTCGAATTCCGCGAGCCAGCAGTATTTCAGATCGGGATTATCCACCAGCGACCATTGACGGCGGCAGTAGTGATAGGACCAGCCGTTGCCCTCGCGCGGGAAATCGAGCCACTCGGGATGGCCGAACTCGTTGCCCATGAAGGTGAGGAATCCCTCGCCACCTAACACCAGAGTGACCAGCCGGATGAGCTTGTGCATGGCGATGCCGCGCTCGATGACCGGGTGCGGGTCGTTTTTCCCCATGTGCCAGTACATCTCCTTGTCCATCAGCCAGAAGGCGAGCGTCTTGTCGCCGACGAGCGCCTGATCGTGGCTCTCGGCATAGGCGATGGTGGCCTCGCCGTAGCGGCGGTTGGCGAGCACTCCCCAGAGCTCGTCGAGGTTCCAGTCCTCGTCGCGGCTGTGCTTGAGCAGCTTGATCCAGTAGTCCGGAATGCCCATTGCGAGCCGGTAACCGAAACCGACACCGCCGTCCTCGATTGGCCGGCAGAGGCCGGGCATGCCGGACATGTCCTCGCCGATGGAGATGGCGCCGGGCTTGAACTCCTGGATCAGCTTGTTCGCCAATTTCAGATAGAGAATCGCCGACTCGTCCGAATCGCCGCCGAAGTAGTCGTCGTAACTGCCGAAGGATTTCATGCCCCGCGAGTAGTAGAGCATGGACGTGACGCCATCGAAACGGAAGCCGTCGAAGCGGAACTCTTCCAGCCAGTAGCGGATGTTGGATAGAAGGAACTGCCGCACTTCCGGGCGGCCGTAGTCGAAGCATTTGGAGTCCCAGCCGGGATGATCGCCGAGTGGGCCGTCGTGGAAATACTGGTGGCCGGAGCCGTCGAAATTGTTGAGGCCTTCCGCGATGTTCTTCACCGCGTGCGAGTGCACGACGTCCAACAGAACCGCCAGCCCGAGGCCGTGCGCGGTATCGATCAGGTATTTCAAATCCTCCGGCGTGCCGAAACGCGAGCACGGCGCGAAGAACGACGAGACATGATAGCCGAACGAGCCGTAATACGGATGCTCCTGCACCGCCATGAGCTGCACGGTGTTGTAGCCGCCCTTCACCACGCGCGGCAGAACCGTATCCGCGAACTCGCGGTAGGTGTGCACCCGCGGTTCCTCGCCGCCCATGCCGACGTGGGATTCATAGATCAGCGGCGATTTGATGGTCGACGGATCGAACTCATGTTTCCAAACATACGGATGCGGCGTGTTCCAGATCTGGCCGCAGTAGTCGTGCGTCGTCGGATCCTGCACCGCGCGGCGGATGCAAGCGGGAATGCGGTCGCGGCGGGAGCCATCCGCGCCGTGGACGTGGAGTTTCACCTTCTGTCCGTGGGCGAGGGCATCGCCGGGAAGTTCGAGCTGCCAGATTCCCGAGTTGGAAGGTGCGAGCGGATGCGCCTCGCGGTTCCAGTTGTTGAAATCACCTATCAGGGAAATCGCCTTCGCCGCCGGAGCCCACTCGCGCACGGTCCAGATGTTCGCCGTCGGATGGTAGTGGATGCCGACGTACTTGTGTCCGGTGGCGTGGGTGGCGAGTGATTTTGATCCCTGTTCGATCCCGGCCAGCGTTTCGGTAAACTGCTTCATTCGGCGCTCGATCGCGCCCTGCTGCGGTTCAAGCCATGGATCGTCGCGGACAAGTTTCGGAATATCTGTCATTGCGCTCTAAAGATGGCGGCTCAGCCAGCCTGCGGAAAGCCAAATCAGCATTTACGCGGTGAGAAATTGCCACGCGGGATTTTCCCGGTATCGATCTCACTTCCTGCTCTTCGTCAGCCGTTCGATCACTTCCGGACGGAGATTGGCGCTGCCGAGCCACGCCTGCGCGGCATCCGGGTCGTCTTGTGACCAGACCCTCCACGTGTGGATGAGCGAACGCTCGCGCAGTCCCGGATCGGAAATTCCGTTCACCATCCGCATCGCGTTTTCCGGTTGATCGTCAGCGATTACCGAGCTGGCGACTTCCCTGAAATGATCGCCCGATTCGCCGGCCGGTTGTTTGTCCACCCAGACGCTCAGGTCCGCCGGTGAGAGCGTGGCCCAGGCCCGAAGCGAGCCATCGACCGCCTCACTTTTTTCATCGGACTCCGGCAGGCTGAGACTCCATTCCATCGCCTTCGATGGCTCGGTCCCCGCCCATGCTTCGGCCAGCGCCGGGATGGCGCTGCTGCGGGTTTCTCCATCAGGAAATCTGGAAACCCACTCAGCCGCCACCTCCGGCTGGTTCGCGCCCCACAGGGAGATCAACGTGGAAACCGCGTCCGACTGATGGGCCTCGTCCAACTGCATGACCCACTTGGACGCTGCTGCCGGATCCTGCTCGCCCCACGCGCCGATCAGCGCCTCCACGATGTCATCCGCCTGCGGTGTGTCCAAGCGGCTGTTAGCCCAGCGCGCCGCCTCCTCCGGGGATTGAGCGCACCAGTCGGCGGCCAGTGCGGCGAGCGAAGCCGTCTTCCGGCCCTCGTCGGAAAACTTGTCGATCCAGCCTGCTGCCGCTTGCGGGTCCTGAGCGGCCCAGGCATCGATCACCGAAGTAACCGCTGCTTCTGATAGCACTCCTTCGGGCAGTCCGGTAACCCACTCCGCTGCCTGCGCCGGATTCTGCGTGGCCCACTCCTTTGCGATCATTCCGAAAGCCCCGGCAGCCAGTGGTCCTGATAGATTGGCCTTCGCCCAGTCCGCCGCTTGATCCGGATGGAGCGAGGCCCACCCGGCACAGGCAGCACCGAGCGCTTCTTTCTGCAGGGTGCCCACTGGCAGGCTCCGGGCCATTTCGAGTGCCGCCTGCGGATCGGTTTTTCCCCATTCGCGCATCAGGGCGGTCAGGTAGTCGAGGCGCTCGGTGAAATTCGAAATTCCCTGTGCCTGTTCCCATGCCTTTCTCGGATCGTTTTTTGAAAAATCGCTCTTCAGCCGGTTCACCTTCTCTTGGGAAGCGGCGGAGAGGTTGCGCGCGCGCTTGCCTGACCGGATGTTCACCGCTGCCTCAGACTCCGTTGCCGCTTCCCGTGGTTTTGTTCTGATCAACCATCCTGTCTGAACGATTCCTCCGCCGATCAACAGGCCTGCGCCAAGCATCACGAGTGGCTGTTTCATCAGGGGCTTCGTGGGAGGCGGTGTCATGATTCCCCATAGTGGTAGCGCAACTGGGCGATTTCCAGATTCTTTCCCACGATTCGATAGATCATCCGGTGCTCGGGCGAGATGCGGCGGGACCAGAATCCGGCGAACGCATGTTTCAACGGCTCGGGTTTGCCGATGCCTTCGAAAGGTGTCCGTGCGGCGTCACGAACGAGTTCGTTGATCTTCCTGAGCATCTTCTTATCCGTCGTTTGCCAATACAGATAGTCTTCCCAAGCTTGGTTCGAAAAAAGGAGCTTCACGGCTCCTTGAGATCCTTGAGACTTTTCTTGATTCCCTTGCCCGCATTAAGGCTTTCGATTGATTCGAAAAGCCTTTTCGCATTGGCGGGCGAGCGCAGCAGGTAGGCGGTTTCCTGGAGCGATTCGTAATCCTCCAAAGACAGCATCACGACCGCCTGATCCCGGTTCCGCGTGATGATCACCGGATCATGATCGAGGCAGACCCGGTCCATCGTGGACGCCAGATTCTCCCGCGCGGCGGTATAGGTGATCGCTGTCATATGGACAGGATACTGCACAGCCGCGCCGAAGTGTCAAGACGCCGGGAAGAATCGCCCGCAGGGAAGCGGGCGATCCCTGATATTTCATTCGGGCTCCTCGTTTTCCGTCTTCGAGAAATCAGCCAGCGATTCATAGCGCTTGCGGCGGGCGACCACGGCATTTTGCGCGCGCTTGAGGTATTCCGCGGCTTCGTCCGGGTGGGTTTTCGCCACGATCTTGAAGCGGTTTTCTCCCGCGTGATACTCGGCGAGCGTGGTGGACGGGGCCTTGGAATCGAGCTTCAGCTTGCCCATCGAGCGCTTGTCCTCCGCAGGCGTGTAGCGGTAGAGCAGCCAGTGGCCGGAAGTGACGGCGAGCTTCGCCTGATCCAGCGAGCGCACCATGTCCATGCCGTGGGCGACGCAGGGGCTGTAGGCCATGATCAGCGACGGGCCCTGATAGGCCTCGGCTTCCTGAAGCACGCGCAGGGTGTGGGTGTCGTTCGCACCGAGGGCGATGGAGGCGACATAGACATTCTGATAGCTCATCGCCAGCATACCGAGGTCCTTCTTGTAGGTGGTCTTGCCGTTGGTGGCGAACTTCGCGCTGGTGCCGAGCGGAGTGGATTTGGATGCCTGCCCACCGGTGTTCGAGTAAACCTCCGTGTCCAGCACGAGGATGTTCACGTTCTCACCGGAGGCGAGGATGTGGTCGAGCCCGCCGAAGCCGATGTCATAGGCCCAGCCGTCGCCACCGACGATCCAGACCGAGCGGCGCACGAGGGTGTCGAGCACGGTGAGCAGGTTCGCGATGATCGGATTCGCTTTCTGATAGCCGAGGAGGGACTTCACGGTTTCGATGCGTTCGCGCTGTCTTACGATGTCGCCCTCGGTCGTGTTGAAATAGTTTTCCTCGATCGCCGCGGTGAGTTCCACGGGGATTTCAGGCGTGAGTTGTTTCAACAGCGTGAGCGCGTGGCGTGACTGGTGGTCGAGTGCGAGGCGCATGCCGAGGCCGAACTCCGCGTTGTCCTCGAACAGCGAGTTCGCCCAGGCCGGACCGCGGCCGTTCTTGTCGGTGCCCCACGGTGTGGTGGGCAGGTTGCCGCCGTAGATCGACGAGCAGCCGGTGGCGTTCGCGATGACGGCACGGTCGCCGAAAAGAGAGCTCATCAGACGCAGGTAGCCGGTTTCCCCGCAGCCGGAGCAGGCGCTGGAAAACTCGAACGTAGGCTGACGCAGCATCGCGTCCTTGATCGTCATTTTCGCGGCGGCTTCCGCCGTTTCGCTGACGACCACGCCGAGATTGTCCGGCAGCTCGGTGAAGTATTTCCAGTTCGCGCGATCGCTTTCCGCCGTTGGCGTGAAGTCGCGCATGTTGAGCGCCTTGAATTCCTTGTCTGTCTTGCTAACCGCAGGGCAGGCCTCCACGCAGAGCGTGCAACCGGTGCAATCCTCGCTGGAAACCTGGATGGTGAACTTCTGGCCGGGAGCGGATTTGAACTTCCCGTCCATGCTGAGGAAACCTTCCGGTGCGGAAGCCACGTCATCGGGTGTTAGGATCTTCGCGCGGATCACCGAATGCGGACAGACGATCACGCACTTGCCGCACTGGATGCAGAGGTCGGGCTCCCATTTCGGCGCATCCATCGAGATGCGGCGCTTTTCCCAACGCGTCGTCGCGCTCGGCCAGCAGCCGTCGGGCGGCAGGGCGGAAACGGGCAGCTCGTCGCCACGTCCGGCGAGCATCTTCGCGGTGACGTTGCGGAGGAAATCCGGTGCGTCGTCCGGGATGTGGGCGAGCATGCGGTGGGCGGATTCAGCTTCTTCGGGCACCGGAATTTCATGCAGGTTGGCGAGCGACGCGTCCACTGCGGCGCAGTTTTTCGTCACGATCGCCTCGCCGCGCTTGCCGTAGGTTTTTTTGATCGCGTCCTTGATGGCGTCGAGTGCTTCGGCGAGCGGAATAATGCCTGATAGGGCGAAGTGGCAGGTCTGCATCACCGTGTTGATGCGCGGGCCCAGGCCGTTCTCGCGGGCAACCTTGTAGGCGTCGATGGTGAAGAGCTTGATGCCCTTGTCGATGATCGCCTGTTGCACGGGCTGCGGCAGGCTGTCCCAAACAAATTCAGGTGCGAGCGGCGCGTTGATGAGGAAAACCGCACCGGGCGCGGCGCGTTCGAGGATGTCGAATTTCTCCAGGAAAGGAAACTGCGAGACGCCGACGAACGACGCGTCCTCGACCAGATAGGGCCGGCGGATTTCGTTCGGGCCGAAGCGCAGGTGCGAGACGGTGTGGGCGCCGGCTTTTTTCGAATCATAGAC